>JAADIK010000197.1:10570-19896 GCA_013151365.1 Deltaproteobacteria bacterium | reverse complement strand
TATGGATAACCAATCGCAGCAATTCAGGTCCCGGTCCCTTAAAAGAGCATCGCCCGGATAAACTGCCGGTCAAACTCGGGGTGGGAGACGAGGTCCACGGTCATAACCGATCGCACCAGCCCGGCCGCCTCGTCCCGGAGTCGCCGGTTCAGCAGCACCGACAGGGCCCCCACCTTGGCGGTATTGCCGGCAAAGGCGATGCGATCATGCCACTGCCGGGGCAGGAGGCCGATCTTGATAAGCGAGGCGGGCTTGAGGTGATAACCGAAGGCGCCGGCCACCCAGACCCTCTTGACCGCCGCCGGGCCGATGGCCGCCTCCTTGAGCAGCAGGTTGATGCCGGCCCGGCAGGCCCCCTTGGCCAGCTGGACCTGGCGGATATCCTGCTGGGAGATGTAGACCTGCCGGCCGCGATCATCCGCAAAGAGCAGGAAAGACCTCTTGCCGTCCCGGTCCCGGAGGCATGACCGCAGGGATGGGGCCGCACAGTCGGCGGCTATCCGGCCCCTGGCGTTGATCAGCTCCTTTTCCCGGAGCTGGGCCACGACATCGATCAGGCCGCTGCCGCAGATCCCCCGGGGGCGGCCCTGGCCGATTACCTTGAGCCGGGGACCATCATTTTCAATCCGGACCGCCTCAATGGCCCCGGGCTGAGCCCGCATGCCACAGGCGATGTTCATGCCTTCAAAGGCCGGGCCCGCGGCCACGGAGCAGGCAAATATCTTGTCTTCAGTTACCAGGACCACCTCGCCGTTGGTGCCGATATCGATCAACAGGGTGGGTTTCGGACCGGCTGCCAGGTCGGTGGCCAGGATACCGGCGGTGATATCGCCGCCCACAAAAGGGGAGATGGGCGGCAGGATGTAAAGGTGGGCTCGGCAAAGAGACCTGAAACCCAGTTCCGTTGCCCGGACCGAGACACTGCCCTTGATCCGGGAGGTGTAGGGCGCCAGAGCCAGGACCACCGGGTCCAGGGCCAGAAGGAGATGCATCATACAGGTATTGCCGGCCACGGCCGCTTCATAGATCCGGGCCGGGGAAAGGGAATGTCTCTGGCAAAGCTCCCGGCCGAGCCGGTCGAGTTCACGGACCAGTATCTCCTGCAGATGGCGGAGACTTACCTGTTTGCCCTTGACCTGGGTTATCCTGGTGACCACATCATGCCCATATGTCACCTGCGGATTCAAGGCGGAGATCGTATCAAGCTCGCGGCCGGAGTTGAGATCAACCAGCGAAACCACCAGGGTGGTGGTCCCCACGTCAACGGCCAGGCCGAAACACTCCGCCCGGGTATCGCCGGGTTCAACAAGATCCACGGTGCCATTTCTTGACACCGCGGTCAGGACACCCCCGGCACTGTTTTTTTCAGGACCTGCCACTTCCAACTCCGGTGCCGCCGCCAGCCCTGTTTCGGCCAGGGATTTCCTTACCGATTCCAGCAAGGAACTCTCGGCGGCAATGATGGGGGCCAGGAGTTTTTTGCTTATATTGGGGTTGAAACCGGTTCTCCTCGCCGTGCCCCGGGCAAGGATATTGGCCGCCTGCAAGGTCTCGGGGACGATTATCTCGGCCGCCCCCCTGATCTTGCTCTTGCAGGCCAGGCGCACGCCCTGCCCGATCTTTTCCTCGCCCAAGAGTTCCAGCTCCACGGCAGTGGGCGGCGAGAGCAGGCCTTGGGCGTGCACCCGGCAGGCGCCGCAGTCGCGATGGCCGCCGCAGGGAAGCTCCAGGTCCAGGCCGGCCTCCTCGATTATTGTGGCCAATGTCTGCCCGGCCCGGGCCCGGGTCGATATTTCTTTCCCCTTGAAGAGAAGCGTTACCGTAACCTTCATGCAGAATATTCCCGCAACCTTTGGTAGACACCGACCACGGCATCGACAGGGGTGTCATCCGCAAGCCCCGTGCTGGAGCCGAAGATAAAACCGCCCCCGGCGGCAGCGGCCGCAACGATTTTCACGGCCCGCGCCCTCAACTCCTGCGCCGTTTTCCGGGGATAAGCCGTAAACTCTATATTGCCCCACAGGGTCAATTCCCGGCCATACCGCTTCTTGATCTCGGCTATCCTCATGCCGGCCGAGGGCTGCAACGAGTGAATGCCCGCAAATCCCATGGCGGCCAGATCGGCAAGAACCGGGTTGATATTGCCGTCCGAGTGAAAAAACACAGGGGCCCCGGTCCGCCTGATCGATTCCAGGCTCTGCTGCAGGAAAGGAAAGATCATTTTCCGTAAAACCGGCGGCGAGAGCAGGGTGTGGCGGTTACAGGCAAGATCATCACCAATAATGACCCCGTCCGCGCCGGCCCGCACACAGCTTTTCGCCAGCCGGACCAGGTCCCGGGCGGCCCGGCTGGAAAGTTCAAGGATCTCCTGCGGCGCCTTCAGGGTCAGCCGGCAGTACTGCTCAAAAGGGATATGGTCGAGACCGCCCCGGAAGGGGCCGGTGACCAGAACCAGGATATAGAGATCGGTCCGTTGCCGCCACCACTCTATCTCCCGGATTGCCGATTCCGGCTGCAGACCGGCGGGCAGGGCGAGGTCGGTGCTCACCACTACCAGGTCAAGGCCGAGGGCGGCAATGGTCTCTTGCCTATCCGCCAGGCCCCGGTAGGGCCGGCCCAGAAGTTTCTCGATAAAACCGGGGCCGATACAGATCTCTCCCCTGGGCGGGACGGGAGAATGCTGATGGTCAATGGCCCGGCGGACAAGTTGCCGGTGGTTCATGTCCCGGCCACCGCCCCGGTCAGAGCCCTGATGTTTGCCAAAGGGGTTGCCGGGCTTATCCCGCAGGCCGGCGCCAGGATCTCAACGCCCCTGGCAAGACAAATACGGGCGATTTTGCGGACCAGCTCGGGTGAGCCCTTTTCGAGCACCGCAGTGCTCACGTTGCCCATCAAAACCAGGGAGCCCATCTGCTCTTTCAACCTGGCCACGTTAACCAGTGAGTCAAAGCTGAAGGCGGCAAGCGGGTTGATATCACTGATGGCCGGGGCGATCAACCGGGCGTTGCCGCAGATATGGACGATCACCGGCCGGCCGCCCTGCTCCAGCCCCCGGCAAAGCCTTTCAAGATAGGGCTTGGCAAATTCTTTGAAAAACATCGGGCCGAGAATCTCACCGGTGGAGGTGGGGTCGGCCACGGTTATCAGGTCGGCGCCGGCCGCAAACTGGGCCCGGCCGAGGCGGACCAGGAAGTCGGTGATAAAGGCCAGGATTTCGTGGACGGTCCCGGCCTCCCTGCGCATGGCCCGGAAAAAGGTGGTGGGCTCGACCAGGGAAGTGGCCAGGCTGATGGGACCGACCAGGTTGCCCATGATCGGCAGGTGCGGGTTGCTTTTTTTGAGCAGTCGCAGGGCCTCGAGCAGAACAGGCAAGCGGCCGTGCTTTTCCGGCTCGGCCGGTGAAAGACGGGCGAAATCGGCCAGGCTTGCGCAGGGATACCGGGTTACCGCCGGTTCCCGCTCAATATCGCCGAGGTCCACCCGGGCTCCGAAACTCTCGGCCTCAACCGTCATGCAGAAAGGGACCCCCACGTTTTCAAAGCCGCTGATCCCGGCGATTCGTTCGGCAATGGCAGCCATTTTCTCCGGGTCGCAGTGGGCGTCACGGCCGCTGAAACCGGCCCTGGCCATGATGCCCCGGGCCGACACCGCCATCATCCCACCCGGACAGAGCACCGGCGGCCGGTCGATCGTTTTGCCGGCAAAGGTCCTTGTCAGCCGTTCTTTTGGCTCCATTCTTTTTTCCCTTAGAGCCCGGCCTGCGGCCGGTAACTTCTTGCCGCGTCAATCATGGCATGGATGTTTGCCGGCCGGGTGTTGATCGGGACCTCGCAGCCACTTGACAGGATAAAGCCGGCCGGATTATCCCCGGCCCGGGCAAGACATGCCCGGGCCTCCCGGGCCACATCCCGGGGACCGCCCTTGAGCATGGTCTTTGCCGGGTTGACATTGCCGATCAGACATACCCTGTCACCGACCTTTTCCTTGGCCTCGGCCAGGTCGATCACGTCAAGGCTCAGGGCGTTGGCGCCGGTATCGGCCATCAACTCCACAACCTTGGTGGTTTTGCCGCAGATATGGAGGATGCACGGCAGGTTGGCCTGCTGGATCTTTTCCACGATCGGCTTGAGATAGGGCAGGGCAAACTTCTTGAACATGACCGGGCTGATGAGGCTGCCGCTGGCCACCGGCTCCACCAGCACCGGGATGCCGCCCGCCGCCAGGATGGCGTCGACAAAGATGAGGGCGTTGTCCAGGGCCAGGGTCAGGAGTTTATGGACCAATTCGGGATTTTTGTAGGTCTCCTTGACAAAGTTTTCCGTGCCGCGCAAGGCGGCGGCAGTGGTAAACGGCCCGGAAAACACGCAGCCGACAAAGACATCCTCGCCGATCCGGTCACAGCAGAGCCTGGTGGCCTCAAGATAGACGGGCAGCCGCCCGTCCCGTTGCGGGTCCACGGTCCTGACCTTGGCCAGGTCGGCCGGCTGCCGCACAACCGGCTCTTCCACCCAGGGCGCGTCATCGTCCGGAAAGAAGAGTTTGGTCCCCATGGCCTCGGCCAGGGTCGAGGTGGTGGAAAAGATAAAAATAAAATCATGGCCGTATTCTTTAAAGGCAGCCACGTGGGCCGCGCCCATGGTCCTGCCGTCCTGGTTGTACTCGGAGATCTTGACTCCGGAAACCCTGGCCGCATGGTTGAGGATGAGGGGCGCGCAAGGGGGCCGGTCCACCTCTTGTCCCTGCAGGAAGCAGGCCATTCTCTGTTTGGGAGTCATCTGGTCGCTCAAGGTATTGGTCATCATGCGGTCACCATGTTTTCTATGAGTTCGTTGGCCTTACGCACCGCGGCGGCGGCATTGGCGGCGTAGCCGTCGGCGCCGATCGAATCGGCAAAGGTCTGGGAAATAGGCCCGCCGCCGACCATGACGACGAAGCGGTCGCGAACGCCCTTTTCCTCCAGGATATCGACCACCTTCTTCATGCCGTCCATGGTGGTGGTCATGAGGGTGGAAAGACAGATCATCTGGGCATCTATTTCCAGGGCCTTGTCCACAAAGTCATGAAGGGGAACGTTGCGGCCCAGGTCGTAAACCTCCAAGGCTGCGGTCTCCAGCATCATCTTGACCAGATTTTTGCCGATATCGTGCGTGTCGCCCTCCACCACTCCGATCACCACCCTGGCGTGATGTGACGCGGCTTCGATTTTGAGGTGGGGCCGGAGGACCTCGAGTCCGGCATACATGGCATCGGCGCACAAGAGTATTTCCGGCACGAAATATTCCTCGTTCTCAAACTTTTCATTGACTATTCCCATACCCACGGTGAGACCGTCGGTAATCGCCTCGTAGGGATCGATTCCGACCCGGAAGGCCTGTTCGGCCACCGTTACCGCCGCCTCCTCATCCATTTCCACCACTGCTTGGGCAAGTTGTTGCAGGATCTCCTGTTTTTCTCCCATGTGCCTCTCTCCTCCCTGTTTTTAATTTATGGCGGACAAACGTCATCCGCTGTCATCGGTTGCGGCAATGGTCATGGCGAAAATATTTATTGCGCCAATTGTCTTTTTTTTTGGAGGGTAATTGTGGCGCGCCGTCCACAGAGGTCGTCGAAAGCAAAAAAATAATTTCCGTGGACGCACGGCAATAATGGTGGAGACTAAATTAAATATGCCGATATGCCAAATAGAAAATATCTATGGAAAAAGGGAGAAACATTAACGATCTTGATGACAACCCGGTGAAAAAAGAGGATTTTATTTTTTTGCCCAACACGGATACCCGCCCAAGAGACCATTGCCGGCGGTGGGGAAACGGGCGTTTTCACTCTGGATTCTTTGTCTTGTCTCTCACCAAGGCCCGGGGATCACAGAGGTTTTTTTGTCTTGTCTTTTTTGGGCCTTGTGTACTCCGTGAGCTCTGCGAGAACCTTCTCCTCGGTCAATATCAAGCTGAGCTTGGTATACAGGGCCGCCCCCTTTGCCCTGTTGATTTTTCAGGCCGGGCAGACAGAGGAATTGCTCCATCTGTCTGTTTTCCCGGACTCCGACGATAGCAAACTTATCTTTACGTACCGACTTAGTATTTGAGCCCGACCCGGTCTCTGACGATATCCATGGTCGTTGCCGCCTTGGCTCTCGCCCGGTCCGCTCCCTTTTTCAGCACCTCCCGCAGATAATCCTGATTGGCCAGCAAGTCCTTCTTTTTCTCCCTGGCCGCGGCAAAATAGTCGCGGATCAGTTCAAACAACTCCTGTTTGATGTAACCGTAAGCCGCGCCGCCGTTGACGTAGAGGTCGCGGATCTCGGCGAGCCGCCCGGGCGAAGCAAAGAGCTTGAGCAGGGCGAAAAGATTGCAGGTGTCCGGGTTCTTGGGCTCCTCAACCGGGGTCGAATCGGTCCGGATCGACATGACGCATTTACGCAACGGCTTTTCAGCCAGGAAAATAGGGATGGTATTGCCGTATGATTTAGACATCTTCTGGCCGTCGAGTCCGGGAACAATGGCCGTGTTTTCGTTAATCGCCGGTTCGGGCACAATAAAGGTTTCGCCATAGATGTTGTTGAACCTGATGGCGATGTCACGGGCGACTTCGAGATGCTGCTTCTGGTCCTTGCCGACCGGCACGACCTCTGACTGGTACAACAGAATGTCGGCGGCCATCAGCACCGGGTAGGCAAACAGGCCGTGACTGGGGGCGATGCCCTTGGCGATCTTATCCTTGTAGGAATGACAACGCTCAAGCAACCCCATGGACGTCTGCGTTGACAGCACCCACATCAATTCGCAGACCTCGGGAACATCCGACTGCACCCAGAAGGTACAGCGCCCGGGATCAAGACCAAGCGCCATGAAATCGGCCGCCGACTCAAGGGTTCCCCGCCTGAGGCGGTCACGATCATGAACCGTGGTCAAGGCATGCAGATCCACGATGAACACATAGAGATCAGCGTTTTGCATGTAGTCGATCATGGTCTTCATCATGCCGAAATAATTGCCGATATGTAGTTGTCCCGAAGGCTGAATACCTGATAAGATTCTTTTCATGGTTTCGTTATCCTTGTTGCGTCCGGCCCTGGCTGCCCGATCGCCCGAAGATGGAGTGCGGCAGAACAGTTACAGGCCGGGATTATGGCGGTTCTTTGCTTATCCCTGACTAAGGTTACCGACAACATAGCGAAAAACAATAAAAAAGGGGAGTGCGGAATAGTAATATTCCGCACTCCCCCTGAAACAGGATCAAAGATCTATTTATTTTACTTCTTCAAAGTCGGCGTCGACAACGTCATCGTCTCCTTTCCCTGATCCTCCCGAGCCCCCTTCTCCCGCTGAACCACCAGCGCCAGCATTCCCGGCGCCGCCGGACTCACCGCCCTGGTTGGCCTGGGAGTAAATCAACTCGGCCAGCTTATGGGAGGCCTGGGTCAAGGACTCCGTGGCGCTCTTGATCGCCTCGGTATCCTCGCCTTCAAGGACCTTCTTGAGGTTGGCGATCTCCTGCTCCACGCTTGACTTGGTTGCGGCATCCACCTTGTCACCAAGTTCGGACAGACTCTTTTCCGTCATGTGAATCATGGAATCGGCGTTATTCTTGGCCTCGACCAAGGCCTTGCGCTTTTTGTCCTCTTCGGCGTGGAGCTCGGCATCCTTCTTCATCCGCTCGACCTCCTCCTCGGACAGACCGCTGGAGGCGGTGATCCGGATGGCCTGTTCCTTGCCGGTTCCCAGGTCCTTGGCCGAGACGTTCAGGATGCCGTTGGCATCCAGATCAAAGGTCACCTCGATCTGCGGAACGCCGCGCGGCACCGGCGGGATAGAGGTCAGTTCAAAACGACCGATCGTCTTGTTATCCTGCGCCATCTCCCGTTCACCCTGCAGGACATGGATCGACACTGCCGGCTGATTATCCGCGGCCGTCGAGAAAATCTGGCTCTTTTTAGTCGGTACCGTCGTGTTTTTCTCGATAAGCTTGGTGAACACGCCGCCGAGGGTCTCGATCCCGAGGGAAAGCGGGGTGACATCCAGGAGCAGGACGTCCTTGACGTCGCCCTTGAGGACCCCGCCCTGGATGGCTGCGCCGATGGCGACAACTTCGTCCGGGTTGACCCCTTTGTGCGGCTCTTTGCCGAAGATCGACTTGACCTTCTCCTGAACCTTGGGCATCCGGATCATGCCGCCGACCAGGATAACCTCATCAATATCTGAAGCGGTCAGGCCGGCATCCTTCAAGGCGGTCCGGCACGGACCTTCCGTTCGATCGATCAGGTCTTCGACCAGGGCCTCGAGCTTGGCCCGGGAAAGCTTGGCATTCAAGTGCTTGGGCCCGGAAGCGTCGGCCGTGATGAACGGCAGGTTGATATTGGTCTCCATGGTGGTTGACAGCTCCATCTTGGCCTTTTCCGCCTCTTCCTTGAGCCGTTGCAGGGCCATGTTGTCGCCGCGCAGGTCAATCCCCTGGTCGCGCTTGAATTCATCGGCCAGCCAGTTGACGATACGCATGTCAAAATCCTCGCCGCCGAGAAAGGTGTCGCCGTTGGTGGACTTGACCTCAAAGACACCGTCACCGATCTCCAGGATCGAGACATCAAAGGTGCCGCCGCCCAGGTCGAAAACCGCGATTTTTTCCTCGCCTTTCTTGTCAAGGCCGTAGGCCAGCGAAGCCGCCGTCGGCTCGTTGATAATCCGCTGCACGTTCAGACCGGCGATCTTGCCGGCATCCTTGGTGGCCTGACGCTGGGCGTCGTTAAAGTAGGCAGGAACCGTGACAACCGCTTCCGTTACCGGTTCGCCCAGGTACTCTTCGGCTGTTTTTTTCATCTTGCCCAGGATCATGGCCGAAATCTCGGCCGGGCTGTAGACCTTGCCGTCCACTTCCACAGCGGCATCGCCATTGGCCCCTTCGACAATCTTAAAGGGGCTGATCTCGATGGATTTCTTAACCTCGGGATCGGTAAATTTACGACCGATCAGACGCTTGATGGCAAACAGGGTCCTGGTCGGATTGGTGACGGCCTGGCGTTTGGCCACCTGGCCGACCAGGCGCTCGCCGTTATCGGAGAACGCCACCACTGACGGCGTTGTTCGGTTTCCTTCTGCATTCTCGATAACCTTGGGCTCACCGCCATCCATAATTGCCACGCATGAGTTGGTGGTTCCAAGGTCAATTCCAATTATTCTGCCCATGATCTCCTCTCCTTATATCACGAGTACTCAATTTGCTTCATACCGCCGCCTACCGGCGACTTTATTTATAATGCGCATGAATCGGCCAATGTCAAGACCAACACATGTCTTCTTCTTAGGGTTTGCGCATAAAAAGCCGCCCTACGC
>JAADIK010000197.1:0-10495 GCA_013151365.1 Deltaproteobacteria bacterium | reverse complement strand
CTTCCGTTCGCTATAGTCCTTCTATGCGGGCGGGAGTGACCGCGTGAAGATGGGGTGCCTGTGACGGCTTACCCCTACGCCGGGCCGCCCGAGACCACTACCTTGGCGGGCCGCAGCAGACGGTCCTTGAAACGATAGCCCTTGGTAAACTCCCGCAGGACGTGATTGGCCGGAACCTCATTGCTGGGTTCCATTGTCAGGGCCTCGTGTTCGTTGGGATCAAACGTCCGGCCCACGCTGTCAAGCGGTGAAACCTCAAATTTTTCCAGCATGGCCAGCAGCCCCTTGCGGGTCAGGTCAACCCCTTCAAGCAGGCCGTCAAGTTTTTTCTGCGGGTCCTCGGTCTCGGCGGCGGCGTGCTCCATGGCCCGGTCCAGGTTATCAAGCGTGGGCAACAGTTCCCGCAGGATGTTTTCTCCGGCATATTTTAGCAGCGTCTGCCGCTCCCGTTCCTGACGCTTCTTGTAATTATCAAAGTCTGCGGCAAGACGGAGCAAACGATCACGGTTTTCCTCGGCCTCCCGGCGCAGGGTTTCCAGGTCCAGCTCCAGCTGTCCCTCCTTGCCGCCGGCGCCTTCGGAATCATCAACACTTTGAGCTACCTCCGGAGACGATTCCAGCTCCTCTTCCACAGGAATAGCAAACTTTTGCTCTTTTTGTTCAGTCACGCACCTTCTCCCCGGGATAAAAATTGCTCAGCACCCGGCAACGACTTGGCCAGCCGGGCCTGGATAATAATATTTTCATACTCTTGTTCAATTTGCGAGCGGGTCAAAATTCACCCTCCAATTCAGCAGAACAATAAGGACGGGCCCATGGATTGTCAAGAGAATCAAAGGTCTGAAAAAGCGAAAAAATAGAATACGTTGGATCGCTCACCACGGGCGGCAAACGTGGACCGGCCGCCGGCACGGACCGGCGGCCGGGGAATTTGCGGGACTCCGGGAGGATAGGGGCACGGGAAAAACGTTGCCCGGGCCAAGCCGCCAGGGCGGCTCCAAGGCCGTTCAGGCGGAGACGAGATACTGTTCTATGCTGCGGGCAATCGTCTTGAAAATCCTGGTAAATTCCTGCTCATCACGTTCGAGCAAGGTAATGCGGAAGCCCTGCAGTTCAGTGGCAAACGATGACAGGGGGACCACGCAGACGCCGGTCGAGGCGAGGAGGTAATAAACGAAACGTTTGTCCAGGCCGACATTACGGCCCGACACCAGGGCCTCCACGGTCGTCCGTACCTCTTCGTTGTCAATGGGCAGATTCTGTTCGTGATTCAAAAAGCCGTTTTGAAAGACCACGCTCATGTAGAAGGCGCCGTTGGTCCGGTTAACCAGGATCCCCTTCACCTCCCGGAGAATATCGTAAGCGATGTTGGAGAATTTTTCGTAGCGCCTGATCCGTTCATCGAGATAAAGGGGAAAGTCCGGATGTTTCAGAATCCGCGGCAGCACCCGTTGCGGCAAGGTCGTGGAACAGACCTCAACCATCTTGGAATTGAGAATGGACAGGATGTATTTCTCGAACATGGCGTCCCGGTGACCGTTGTACACTTCAATCCAGCCGCAGCGGCCGCCCGGCCAGGGCATCTCTTTGGATATGCCGCGCATACAGATGGCGGGCACGGTGTCTCCGAGTACCGTGCAGAGCGGTACGGACCGGGTGCCGTTATAGGTCATATGCTGATAAACCTCATCACAGATAATAAAGAGGTCATTCTTTTCGGCAATGTAGACAATGCCCCGCAGGACCTCCTCGGGATAGACGGCGCCGGTCGGGTTATCCGGGTTGATAATCAGAATACCGGCCACGGCCGGATTGTATTTGATGTGATTCTCGAGATTCTCGAGATCGGGATACCAGTTATAGTTGGGATCCAGGATATAGGTCACGGGCCGGTCGCCGGCATGGGCCGCCTCGGCCGAAGAATGGGTGGTATAACTCGGGCTCGGCACGATCACCCGGGCCGTACTCCTCAGGAAACCGAATACCTTGGAAATGGCGTCGCCCAGGCCGTTAAAAAAAAGAATATCCTCGGGGTCGATCTGCACCCCGCCCAGTTTATTGGTCTCGGCGGCGATAAACTCCCGGGTCGAGAGAATGCCCCTGGTCGGACAATAGCCGTAGGTCGAGTCGTCCCTGACCGCATCGGCCACGATGTCTTTCATCCAGGAGGGAATCCGTTCGCCTTTGGCCACCGGGTCACCGATGTTTTCCCAGTTGACATTGACTCCGAGGCTCTGCAGCTTCATGCCGACATTGACGATATTGCGAATTTCGTAGGTCAGTTCGCCAGCGCCGATATGAAGAATATCCGTACGCATCTGTTCATGCTCCGCTTGTGTTGTTTTTTCGTTTTTTATTTAACTCTGTATGGTCCGGCCGGGAGGGAGATGTTTGAATTTTCCTAAGACCTTCCGAGTAAAAACCGGTTCTACCATAGCCTCTGAACCGAGTCAAGAGAGCGCCAAGAACCTTTTACCTGAATCCGTGACGGCTTGAGGTGACACTCCGCTCAACATGTGGTTTTATTGCATTATTACCAAATAAATGCATTTTTTGGCCTTCACTGCGCCGCCCTGCGGGGCGTCCGATAACGGCGCATCTGCCGCGTTGACAACTCGTTGATATCACACCAGGATAATCAACCTCGTCGCCGCCTTGCATCTGCACCGTTCTCGAACGCTCACGGATTCAGGTTTTATTGAATATTATAATTCCTTATTTTGCTGAGCAGGGTTTTGCGGGTAATCTGCAGGCGGCGGGCGGCTTCACTGCGGTTGCCGCCGGTCTCTTCCAGGGTTTTGACGATAAGCGCCCGTTCGGCGTCCTTCAATGTCGCCGGCTCTTCACCCGCCGCCGGCGACATATTCTCGCCGGCCCAGCGCTGAATGGCCAACGGCAGGCCGTCCACTTCCAGGTACTCGCCGCGCATGAAAATCATCCCCCGTTCAATGGCGTTTTCCAGCTCCCGCACATTGCCGGGCCAGGGATAACGGACCAGCAGGTCCATGCACTCGGGGGTAATGCCGAGGACCTGCCGCTTGTTCTTCTCGACGAATTTACGCAGGAAATAATCGGCCAGCAGCGGGATGTCGCCATGCCGCTCACACAGCGGCGGCACTTCGAGGGCGACGACATTAAGCCGGTAATAGAGATCCTCGCGGAACCGTCCGGCCGCGACCTCGCGCTCCAGGTCACGGTTGGTGGCCGCAATGATCCGGACATCCACCCGGATCGTCTCCTGCCCTCCCACTCTTTGCAGTTCGTGCTCCTGCAGCACCCGCAGCAACTTGGCCTGCATGGCCGGGGTGGTCTCGCCGATCTCGTCGAGAAAGAGCGTCCCGCCGTCGGCCTGGACGAAACGGCCTTCTCTCTTTCTGTCCGCCCCGGTAAAGGCACCCTTTTCATGGCCGAACAACTCCGACTCCAGCAGATTTTCGGCCAGGGCCGCGCAGTTGACCTTGATAAAGGGGCCCTGGTCCCGCCGGCTCCGGTAATGCAAAGCCGAGGCCACCAGTTCCTTGCCGGTCCCCGATTCACCGGTAACCAGGATATTCGCCTCGGTCGGGGCGACCTGCACAATCATCTCCCAGAGTGCCCGCATCAGGCGGGAAGAGCCTATTATCCCGGTCCCCGCGGCAGATGAAGTCTCCGGCGGCAGCGGTTGGTCATCGTGCTGACGTTTATGTCCCATGGCCACGTCAAGGGTCTGGCGGAGGCGGTCGAAATCGAGCGGCTTGGTCAGGTAATCATGGGCACCGTTCTTGATCGCCTCCACCGCGGCATCCACCGAGGAAAAGGCGGTCATGATCACCACCGGAATCGCCGGATTGAGGGCATGAATCCTTTTCAAGGCCTCCATCCCGTCCATGGTGGTCATGCGCACGTCCATCAGAATCGCGTCGAAAGGCCCGGCCGCAACGGCGGCCACGGCCGTGGCGCCGTCATCCGCCTCCGCCGACAGCCAGCCCCACTCGCTGAAAAGCGAGGTCAACATGAAGCGATGAACCTGTTCGTCATCAACGACCAGAATTTTCACCTTTGTTTTTTCTGCCATAACCATGTTAAAATACACAATTTCAGTTTATATGAGTATAAAAAAAAACGGCAACGGGGTACCGGCCCCACCACGGCCCCTCCTGCCGGCGGACTGCGGCCGCCGGACAAAAAAAGGACTATGGAAACAACAATCCGCATTGAAAAAATCATCACCGGGGGACTCGGGATCGGCCGGCTGCAAGACGGCATGGTGGTCATGACCGGCCGGGTCCTGCCCGGCGAGACCGTTGTTGTCCGGGGCACCAGGCAGCATCGGGGCTACCTGGAGGCGGAACTCGTCAAGGTGCTTGAGCCGTCCGGGGACCGGGTCGAACCGGTCTGTCCCCGCTATTTTGAGTGTGGCGGCTGCGACCTCCAGCATGCCCGGAAAACCGCGCAACATCGCATCAAGGAAGACATTCTCATTGAGGCCGCCGGCCGGGCGCGGGTGGTCTGCGGAAAAGGCGTTTCGCAACCGCTTATGGCCTCGCCCCTGCCCCTCGGTTACCGCCACCGGATTCGCCTGGCGCTCTCTTCGCGGGGCGAAATCGGTTTCTACCAGGCGCGCAGCAACCGGCTGGTCCCCATCCACGAATGTCCGGTTGCCACGGCCCCGATCAACACTGCCCTGGCCGAACTGAACCGCTCAAAATACCTGCGCCGGGCGGCCGCCTTCACCAGGGAAATAGAGCTTCAGCACAGCCCGGCCGACGACCGGGTGATTGCGCTTCTGCGCCTGGACAACGGCAAGCGGGCGGATCCACGCCTGATCCGCGAATTCGCCGCGAGCCTGGAGCCCGTTGCGCAGGTCCGGGTGCGGGCGGCCCGCCGGACCCGGCCCGGCTCCCCGCAACAACAGGATGCGGTCCTCCGGCAGCAATTTGACCGCAGCGTCTGCGGACGGCCCTTTTTTCTCTCCTGGAGCCCCGGTTGTTTTTCGCAAGTCAACGCCCGGCAGAACAGCCGGCTCATCGGTCTCGTCTGCCGGTTGAGCGGTGACGGCCGCGGTCAACGGATTCTCGACCTGTTCTGCGGCATGGGCAACTTTTCCGTGCCGCTGGGCCTGGGCCAGGCGGCCGTCACCGGCATCGAACGGAACCGGGAAAGCATCGCCCGGGCCAGGTCCAATGCCGCCGCGGCAGGACTGCATGACTGCGAATTTCAAGATATCGACGTCGCGGCCGGGCTCAGGCAATGCCTCGGGGCAGGGCTTCATTTTGACTGCGTCGTTCTTGATCCGCCCCGTCAGGGTCTGGGCAAAAGCACCGCCCTGCTGCTCGATCTCGCCCCGGGACGCATTATCTACATTTCCTGTGATCCGGCCACCCTGATGCGCGACCTGCACCTTCTCGTAACCGGCGGCTACAAGCTGTTATCGCTGACGCCGGTTGACATGTTCCCCCAGACCCACCACATCGAGTCCGTCGCCCTGCTTGAAAAAAATTGACATCAGACGGGCTTCGCACTAATTATACCCATTTTGGTAACTATTCAGCTGCACTCCATCTTCGGACGATCATACATAGCCGTACTATTATATTCGTTGGCCTGCTGACCCGAATATGGACTAAACTCAGCTTGATATCGACCGGGGAGAAGGCTCTCACAAACTACCCGGAGCCAAAAGACAAAAAAATTCTCTGTAATACTCTGTGCCTCTGTGAGAAACAAGACAATATCAGCTGAGTTTTGTTAAGAGCCACTTAAAAAAACTGACTCACCATCCGAGATGACCATGACAGCAGATCAGACCGGCCGCTTTGCGGCAACCGGTACTTATCGGCAGCGTGCCGCTGAACAGTCACCGACAGGCCCTGGACTGGATTTTCGAGACAACGCCGGAAATACCGCTTTGGCCCCAGCTCCCCGTCAATCCCCGGGAACAGATGCTGCCGCAGTTCGCCGAAGGGCTGCCCTGCATTGTGGAAGAACAGCCGGAAAGCCCGGAGGGCCGCATCTATTATGATATCTCGCGGCCCGGCTTCGCCGAGGAGCAGCTCGCCTTTTACGAAGAGTACCTGGCGGTTACGGAAGATTATGAAAAACTGGACGGCTCAAGATTTCAAACAAGCAGGGAACGGGCGGCCGGACTCTACCTCTTGGCCGACAGGCTGGGGGAACAAACCGGCCTGGCCGCGGTCAAGGGCCAGGTAACGGGGCCGTTCACCATGCTGACCGGCATCAAGGATCTCCAGGGGCGGGCCGGTTATTATGACGAGACGATCCGCGACATGGTCATCAAGGGCGTGGCCATGACGGCCGCCTGGCAAACCAGGTTCCTGACCGGCAAAAGCGGCAAGCCGGTCCTGCTGTTTATCGACGAACCGGCCCTGGCCGGTCTGGGCTCATCAGCCTTTATCAGTGTGACCACCGAGGAGATCGGCGGGATGATCAACGAAGTAGCCGAGGCCGTTCACCTGGCCGGCGGTCTGGTCGGAATCCATGTCTGCGCCAACACCGACTGGGGCCTGCTGCTGAACTCGACCATTGATATTCTCAGCTTTGACGCCTACGGCTTCTTTGATCGGGTGGCGTTGCTGCAAGATGAAATCTCGGCTTTTCTTGACCGCGGCGGCATCATTGCCTGGGGCGGCGTGCCGACCTCCAGGGCCGAGGATATCAACGCGGAAACCAGCGAGTCGCTGGTCAGGCTCTGGGAGTCCCAGGCCGGGGCCATTAACGGGGCCAATCGGGACAAGGCGGCCATTCTGCGGCAGACGCTCATTACCCCCAGTTGCGGAACCGGTTCGCTGCCCCCGGAACTGGCAAAAAAAGTCCTGGCCCTGACCCGTGATGTTTCCACGGCGCTGCGCGCTATGTATTCGATTTAAAAAATATTCGATTTAAAAAAAACAGGCCCGGAACCCGGCATGAAGCCGGTTCCCCCCTGAAAATTCAACTGATGCTATAATGGACAATCAAAGCAATATACTCAAACAGCGCCGGGACAAGGCGCAGGCCCTGGCCGCAAGCGGCGTCAAGCTGTTCCGCAACGACTTCAAAGCCCCTCAGCCCATAGCCGGCATCCTGCCGCGCGGGGAGCGGATCGCCGCCGAATCGCACGAGGAGAACGGCCCCGGCTGCCGGGTGGCCGGGCGAATCATGTCCATGCGCAATTTCGGCAAGGCCGCCTTCTTCCACATCCAGGACGAAAGCGGCCGCATCCAGATCTATGCCAAACGTGACCTGCTGGGCGTCGAGGAATTCAAGCTGTTCAAAAAATGGGATACCGGTGATATCGTCGGGGTCCGGGGCCGCCTGTTCAAGACCAAAACCGGCGAACTCTCCATCGAGGCGACCGAGCTGCAGATGATTACCAAGTCCATGCGGCCGCTGCCGGAAAAATTCCACGGCCTCACCGATGTCGAGACCCGTTACCGGCAGCGTTACGTCGATCTCATCGTCAACCCCGAAGTCCGGGAGACCTTCAGGAAACGGGTCGAGATCATTCGCCTTATCCGCGAATTCCTCAGCAACCGCGGTTTTCTCGAGGTCGAGACGCCCATGATGCAGCCCGTTCCCGGCGGGGCCACGGCCAAACCCTTCAAGACCCATCACAATGCGCTCGACATTGATCTGTATCTGCGCATCGCGCCCGAACTCTACCTGAAACGGCTGGTAGTGGGCGGCTTCGAGAAGGTATTCGAAATCAACCGCAACTTCCGCAACGAGGGGCTGTCCACCCGGCACAATCCCGAATTCACCATGCTCGAATTTTACCAGGCCTATGCGACCTATCATGATATGCTTGAACTGACCGAGGAGATGATTTCCTGGCTGGCCGCGGAGGTGTGCGGCTCCATGGAGCTGACCTACCAGGGGCAGGAGGTCGACCTGACCCCGCCCTGGCAGCGTTACACCATGGACGAGGCCCTGGTCGAAGTCGGCGGCGTTGACCAGGCCATCCTGCAAGACGACGACGCGATCATGCAGCTGGCCAAGGACAAGGGCATTGAATTGCAACCGGAAGCCGGGCCGGGCAAGGCCAAAACGGAACTGTTTGAACTACTGGTTGAAGAACGACTTATCAACCCGACCTTTGTCACCTCGTACCCCACCGAGGTCTCCCCCTTAGCCAGGCGCAACGAAGAGGACCCGAGCATCACCGACCGCTTCGAACTCTTTGTCACCGGCCGCGAAATCGCCAACGCCTTCAGCGAGCTGAACGACCCTGTCGATCAACGGCAGCGTTTTGAAAGACAAATAGCCGAACGAGGTAATGACGAGGAAGTCCATCCGGTACTGGACGACGATTATATCCGAGCCCTGGAATACGGCATGCCCCCCGCGGCCGGCGAGGGCATCGGCATTGACCGGTTGGTCATGCTGCTCACCGATTCACCATCTATCCGCGACGTTATTCTCTTTCCGCACCTGAAACCGGAAGCCGGGCGGTGATAACGGCGCGGCCACGCCCATAGATGCGGCAACTGCCGCAAATGTTCATCTTCGCCCAATTTATCGACACGGTCCGCTACCTTGGAACCCGACTCAAATCCCGCAACATCCCGCGCCGCCTTGCGGGACGCCCGAGAACGGCGCATCTGCTGCGTTGGCAACTCGTTGATATCACACCAACACCAGGATCATCAATATCGTTGCCGCCTT
Organism: Deltaproteobacteria bacterium; assembly: GCA_013151365.1. Classification (GTDB taxonomy): domain Bacteria; phylum Desulfobacterota; class Desulfobulbia; order Desulfobulbales; family Desulfobulbaceae; genus BMS3Abin13. The sequence continues at coordinate 1,852 of JAADIK010000197.1, read as the reverse complement.
GCATCTGCACCGTTCTCGAACGCTCACTGATTCAGCAATAAGGGAACGAAAATGGAGATCCCGATCTACCAGATTGATGCATTTACCAGTACGGTATTTACCGGCAACCCGGCGGCGGTATGTCCGCTTGCCGAATGGCTCGCTGATCTTCAATTGCAGGCCATTGCGGCGGAAAACAATCTCTCGGAAACCGCCTTTTTCGTGCGGCGGGACGACCATTATGAACTACGTTGGTTTACTCCGGCAACGGAAATCGATCTCTGCGGCCACGCGACCCTGGCCGTGGCCTTCATAATCTGCAACTATCTTGAGCCGGCAAGGGATACGGTCCGGTTCATCTCCCCCAGAAGCGGCGAACTCACGGTAATTCGGGAAAACGATCTGCTGAAAATGGATTTCCCCTCCCAGCCGCCGGCGATATGCGAGCCCCCGGCCGAACTTACCGCCGGCCTCGGCATTGAACCGATAGAGGTGCTGCAATCGGAAGATTATCTGGCCGTGTTTCAGAGTGAAGAAGAAATCGCGGGGCTACGACCGGATATCGCAAAACTCAGAAAACTCGATAAACGCGGCGTCATTGTCACCGCGCCCGGGAAGACGGCCGATTTTGTCTCCCGGTTTTTCGCGCCAAAGCTGGGCGTGGATGAAGATCCGGTCACCGGTTCGGCCCACTGTACCCTGATTCCATACTGGAAAAGCAAGACCGGCAAAAACAGCTTTCATGCCCGCCAGGTCTCGACCCGGGGCGGCGAACTGTTCTGCGAGGACCGCGGCAAAAGGGTGGTTATCGCCGGCAGGGCGGTAAAATTCATGCAAGGCGTGATTACAATTTAGAAACAGGCATTATTCGCAGACCCGGATATGGGCCATAGTTTGTCGTGCAGCGTGGGCAGACCCGAGCCGGGAATAACCGCGATTGTACCTAGGCATTGACAAACCCTTCCCTAAAGGCCCGTTGATCGTAGTTTTTAAAGAGGGGAAACTGGACAGAGATCAAGTATGTGCAAAATTTGCACATACACCGGCGCTGAAACCGCAGCCAAAAACGGGGATGCCGATGTTCCCCGCACCCGCGGGGATGAGTTTAACCTGTAGCCGGCAAAAAAATGACCGAAAGGGCTTGAATTTTATTCGAGCGTGATTATTATGCAGTCTGCATACCTAGAATCTTCCCTCTTCAATCAACAGGTCGATTGAAAATATCCCTACGAACAAAAGTATAATCAATTCATTATGAGCTTTCTTGAAGGATTGCTCTGGCTGACACTCAATGTGTATCATGAAGCACGCAGCGAGCCGAAAATCGGTCAGTTGGCGGTTGCGCATGTTACCCTGAATCGGGCGGAGCAAAAAAAACAGAGCGTTGAAGAAATCGTCACCGCTCCCTATCAGTTCAGCTGGACTCTGCAGAAAGACGATTACCTGCCCACCGAACCGGGCGCCTTTGCGGAGTGCCTGGTTACGGCCCTGAAGGCCCTGACTTCCTCAGACTTTACCAAGGGCGCAACATTCTATCATCGTCAGGACATCAACCCGGCCTGGGCCCGCGGCATGACCTATGTCGCCCAGTACGGAGTCCACAAATTTTACCGCAACTGATCCGTTCTCCCCTGTTTTCCCCCGCCCGAACTCCGCACGGCAGAACAACGTTTCCGGACAGACACCAGTTACCAGTTCGTACCCATCCCGGCAGTGCCGCGTCAAAACGTAACTGGTCACAGGGTGTGAAACTCTGCGCTATTCCTTACCTCCAACCTGTACGCCGCCACAGGCGCCACAGATTTACGTAGTCGCTGCCGTTCGCAGGTAAGCGACCGAAGGGAGACTCCGATAGTCCCTCTATGCGGGCGGG
>JAADIK010000149.1 GCA_013151365.1 Deltaproteobacteria bacterium | reverse complement strand
GTCCGCATGGACCAAGAGGAGATGCGCCGCACCCTCGACCTGGTCAGGAAAGAACTGGAGAAGGTGTCATGATCCGACCGAACACGCTCTGTTACAAGGTTTTTCTGCTGATTTTCACGGCCCTGGCCGCCTGGCCGACCCTGGCTGGGGCCGCGGCGCCGGCTCCGGCTCCGGCGCGGCATCTGTTTCAACAGGGGAACGAGGCGTACAGCCGGGGGGAATACAAGGCGGCCATCGGCGATTACCTGGACATCGCGCGGCGGTACGGCGTTTCCGCCCCCCTGCTCTATAACCTGGCCAACAGTTACGCCGCCGACGGCCGGACCGGCAAGGCCGTCGTCAACGCCCTGCGGGCTCTGCGCCTGGACCCGGGCAACGAAGACATCCGGGCCACCCTGGAGCAGGTGCGCAAGGACAAAGGGCTCTACCGGCAGAGCCGGCCCCTTTATGAACGGTTCGCCGACCTGCTGGCCCCGAAACAGTGGACCCTGATGGCGGCGGTGGCCCTGTTCCTGTTCAGCCTGGCCTACGTGGCGACCTTTTTTGTCGACAAGACCCCGAGGGTGGTTGGCCGGGGCGTGATGTTCTGCTGCCTGGGCGTTCTGATCGTCTCGGTGCCGGCGGCCGTGTTTCAGTATCGGACATGGAATGACGCGGTGGTGACCGCGGCGGACGCGCGGCTGCTGATTTCGCCCTTTGCCTCGGCCGGCTCTTCAGGCACCATCCGGGAAGGACGGCTGGTCCGGCCGCTCAAGTCCCACGGCAACTTTCTCCTGGTCGCGGACGAAAACGGCCGTTCCGGCTGGCTAAACAAGGCGGACCTCGAGTTGATCAGCGGTCAGCCGTCACAGGCACCCCATCTTCACGCGGTCGCTCCCGCCCGCATAGAGTGACTATAGCGAACGGAAGCGACTACGTAAATCTGTGGCACCTGTGACGGCTTACAGGTTAGATGTAAATAATAGCGCAGAGTTTTACACCTTGTGACCAGTTGTGATAAGTGATCTCCCGCAGCGCGATTGAGATGCCCCGCCGGCAGTTACGAAAAAATTACCATTCGACCCGTAATATATTTTCCAGGGCGTTGACCCGGACGATCTTGACCCGGACCGAGTCGCCGGGTTCCGTGGCAAAAGCGGGATTGGGCGGCAGATTGATATCCAGGAGGCAGTCGGTCAGCAGGAGGTTGATCCGGCTCGGTCCCTGGCTGACGACCAGGGCATTGGCCGTCCTTCCTTCCTGTGCTTCCAGGTAGCGGAGAAGCCAGTAACGGTGCCGTTGCTGCCGGACCGTGTTGGCCCGGACCAGGTTCTGGTTGATCGAAGCGGCAAAATTCTGGCATTGATCGGCGGAAAAAAGAATGCCCTTGCCGCGGACCAGGTTGCTGAGCTGGTGCTGCATGGCCAGGTCGAGAAAACGGCGCAGGGGCGAGGTGACGGTGGTATAGCAGGACAGCCCCAGGCCGCTGTGGGCCTTCGGCCGGGTGCTCAATTCGCCCCTGGCGAGAAAACGGCGTTGCCGGGCGATGAGCTGCAGGCCGTCGTTGACCCCGCTGACCAGGCGTTTATGCGGCGGCGGCTGGGAACGAAACAGCCCCGGCGCCTCCTGGGCCGCCAGGTACGAGGCCGCGGTATTGTTGGCCAGGATCATCAGCTCGGCCACCAGGCTGCGCGCCGGGGTGTCGGCCGGTGACAGGGTGATCGTCACCTCGCCGTCGTCTTGTATCTCGATATTGACATCCGGAAAGGGCAGCATAAGGGCGCCGTTGTCAAGGCGCCGCCGCCGCAGCAGGCCGCACATTTTGTTCAATAGCGCGATGTCCCGGTCCGAGTCGATGGTCCGGTCGACTTCTTCATAAGTCAGCCGCCGCCGGACCTGGATGACGCTTGGCGTGATGGTTGTGTCGAGCACCTCGCCGTCATTGGCGAGATGGATGAGAAAACTCATGGCCGGGCGCGGCTGGTCCACGAGCAGGCTGCATACCCCCTCGGACAGCGATTTCGGCAGCATGGGGACCTGGCCCTCGGGGAAATAGATGGAGGTCGCACGTTCCCGGGCCTCTGCAAACAGGGGATCGCCGGGCGGGATAATATGGGTCAGGTCGGTGATGTGAACCCCGACCAGCAAGCCGTTTTCCCGCTCTTCCACATGCAGGGCATCGTCGTAGTCCCTGGTTCCCGGGCCGTCGATGGTAAATATCGACAGGTCCCGGAGGTCGCGCCGCCGGGGATCGGCAAGGAGTTCCTCGGCAGAGTCCGCCCGGATCGACAGAGCCCGGCCCGCGGCTTCCTCGCTGAAGGCAACGGGCTGCCGGGCCCTGAGCAGGGCGGTGTTTTCATCCTTTTGCCAGACGCCGGCCCGGACCAGCAGGTGGTAACTGTCATTAGGTCCCGTCAGGTCGGCCTTTTTCAGGAGCTGCCGCACCAGATCGGCCTCGGCGCATTCGCTGCCGAAGAGAAAAAATTCCTCGATCAACGCCAGGACCCGGCCCCGTTCCGGCCACTGCTGCTCCGTTACCTGCTCGCCGGCCATGATCCGGTTCAGCGCCGCCGCCCCGGTCTCCAGGAGTCGTTTCTTTTCCTCTTCTTTTTCCTGCTGATGGCGCAGTTGCTCCACCTGCTCGGGCGTGTACACGGTGATGCGGCCGTTCTTGAATTTGAAAAAGAAACGGTCGGCGAAAACGGCCCGTAAAAAGGCGGCCTCCTGGTCGTCCGAAACCTCGCCGTTGAAGCAGAGTTCCGCCAGGAAGCCGACGGAAAATTCCGTCACCGGCTCTTCGCAGGTCATCTCCCACAGTTCCTGAAGATCGATGGCCGCCGCCAGCTGCCGCCGGTTCTCGGCCGTGCTCTTGAGCAGGGCGACCAGGTTGTCGCGGCCCTGGTCGAGGGAATGGGTCTTTTTGGACACCGTGATGATGCGGGATGGCGGCAGGTTGATGTCGCGGCCGTTCTGGCCCAGCAGACGGAGTCGTTTGTTGCCGTTTTCGGTGACCAGGCCGCAAACAAATTTGCCGTCGTCGATAAATTCTATAAGACTGCCTTGAAGTATCATATTATAATAAATCCCACCCCCGGAGGGGGTAGTATTGAGTTTGCCCCTAAAAGGTAAAACACATTGCAGAGTTGTCGGGTCATGGTAAGGTAACCGGCCACAGGGTGTGAAACTCTACGCTATTCCTTACATCCAACCTGTAAGCCGCCACAGGCGCCCCCTCTTCACGCGGTCACTTCCGCCCGCATAGAGGGGTTATTACGAACGGAAGCGACTACGTAAATCTGTGGTGCCTGTGACGGCTTACATGGTAAGTTACCGATCTGTAGCAGGTATACTGAATTTTGTCATTATTTTCCTGGGAAGATATCCGTGAGTGATCAGCAGACAATTCCTTTTCAGCCACCGGAAGAGGGCGGCTCGTATCGCTCCGGCGTGGTGGCCATTGTCGGCCCGCCCAATGCCGGCAAGTCAACGTTGCTTAACTATTTTCTCGGCCAGAAGATCGCCATCGTCACCCCCAGGCCGCAGACCACCAGGAACCGTATTCTCGGCATCGTGACCGGCGAATCATACCAGATCATGTTCCTCGACACCCCCGGGCTGCACAAGCCCCGCGAGCTGCTGAACCGGGAGATGGTCCGCATCGCCATGGATACCCTGGCCGAGGCCGATGTGGTCCTGTTCCTGGCCGATGCCTCCTCCCCGGCCCCGGCGCGACTGGAACGGCGCCGGCAGGAGTACCGCGGCTACCTGGAGCAGCTCCGCTGTCCCGTCGTTCTTGCCCTGAACAAGGTGGATTTGCTGGAAAAGAATAAGTTGCTGCCCATCATGGACTGGTACGGCGGCCTGCATCCCTTTGCGTCCGTGGTGCCGATCTCGGCCCTGAAGGGCGAGGGGACCGATATCCTGATCAGTGAACTGCTGCGGTTTCTGCCCGAGGGGCCGCAGTATTATCCCGACGATGTCCCGACCGATGCCGGGCAGCGGTTTATCGCCGCCGAAATAATCCGGGAAAAGGTCTTCCTCCTCACCCGCGAGGAGGTGCCCTATTCAACGGCGGTGCTCATCGACAGCTTTCAGGAACCGGAGGAAGAAGGCCGGCCCGTGATCATCCACGCCACGATCATGGTGGAACAGGGATCGCAGAAGGGGATTATCATCGGCCGGCAGGGACGGATGCTGGGCGAGATCAGGAAGAGCGCCGTCCCTGATCTCGAGGAACTCCTGGACTGCAAGGTGGTGCTGAAACTCTGGGTCAAGGTCAAAAAGAAATGGACCCGGAACGAGCGGATTCTCCGGGAACTGGGCATGTAGGGCTCCCGGCCGCAACGGCTGCCGGGAGCGGCGGCCCGGCCCCGGTATTATTTCTTTTCCAGTTGCCGGTTTTTGTCCGCGACCTGCAGGCTTTTCAGAATAACGACCGCCGTGCGCAACTGATTATCTTTCCGCAGTCGCTTGGCGACCATTTCCCGGTCGCTGTTTTTCTCTTTTTTCCGCCGGGCCGGGGTCTTTTTCCGTTTCTCATTCTTAAAATGATGGGGCAGGTCTTTTTCCCTGAGGGGCTGGTAACCGTTATTGTTCACGACCGGTTCGGCGGCCGGCGGAATATAGGGGACGACAATGTCGGGCTTGATGCCGGTTGCCTGGATGGAAGAACCGTTCGGCGTGTAATAACGCGCCGTGGTCAGGCGGAGCCCGGCGCCGTTGGGCATCGGGATAATGGTCTGGACCGAGCCCTTGCCGAAGGTGACCGTGCCGACCACGATGGCCCGGCCATGGTCCTTCAGCGCCCCGGCGACAATCTCCGAAGCGCTGGCGGAACCGCCGTTGACCAGGACGATCATGGGGAATTTATAACGATCCCCGTCCTTGTGCGCTTTGAAAATCATATTCTGGTCCTTGGTCCGGCCGCGGGTGGAGACGATCACGCCCCTGGAGATAAAGACGTCCGATATTTTGACCGCTTGGTCGAGAAGCCCGCCGGGATTGTTGCGCAGATCAAGGATCAGGCCGGTAATCGGCTGCTTTTTCCCGTCCTTGCGCAGGGCCTTGATGAAATCGCGGGTGGTGTTTGACTGAAAGTTGGTAATCCTGATGTAGGCCATTCCCGGTTCGATCATCATCGTCTTGACGCTGTGCAGGGGGATTTCCTCGCGCACCAGGGTGATATCCCTGGGCTCGGCCCAACTCCGGCGGTAGACGGTAATGGTCACCTTGGAGCCTTTTTTGCCCCGGAGCTTCTTGACCGCGTTCATGAGCGGCATGTCCTTGGTCAGCTCCCCGTTGATGCGGACGATCTGGTCGCCGGCCTTGAGACCGGCCCGGTAAGCCGGGGTGTCCTCGATGGGAGAGACAACTGACAACATGCCATCGCGGATGGTGATTTCGATGCCGATGCCGCTGAAGCTGCCCTGGGTCTCTTCCTGGAGTTCCTTGAAGTCTTCAGGGTCCATGTAGGAGGAGTGCGGGTCCAGGGAGATGAGCATGCCGTTGATGGCGCCGATGATGACCTTGTGGGTGTCGATCTTGTCCACATAGTGCTGCTGCAACAGGGTCAGGACGTTGGAAAACAGCTCGAGGTTTTCATAGGTTTCCTGGTTCCCGGATTCATTCTTGGCCTGGATTGCGGGCGCACACAGAAACAGAAAGGCAAGCAGAAAAACGACAATTTTTTTCATGGAATAATCCGTGCTCGTTAATGGTGTCGAAGGGATTTTGCTATATTTTGTGTCTTGAGGTTATGACTACTTTATGAGAACAAGCCGACAGAAAAGTCATATCAGATTATGTTCCGATTTCATAATGTTTTTTTGTAAGAGTGCAGCCGCGCCCCAGCCGGAGTCGCGCCGGCGCGCTTACCTGCACACGCTCATAACGTGCGGCATAGAGGCACCAAGGCTGGCGATGCCCACAACCCAAATCAGCTTCCGGCGTATCTGTTTTCAGGCTGTAGACAGTTAGGCTGTTAGGGTAGGGCTAATAGCCTTCAGCCTAAACAACCTACTGGTTTACATAAATAAAACATGATCATTTTTTTGTTTTCTATCACAGGAATTCAGCAACTGTGTTTTACATCCCCAGAGACCTTGTTTCTTTCACAGGGGCCGCATTGCGTCTTCCCCCGCCTTGTCGGGCGGCAACCCGGTTTCGATCTCGGAGATTCCTTTTTTGCTGAACCACTCCAGGGGATTGAGCGGCTCCAGGTTATGTCTGATTTCAAAGTAAAGCCCCTTGGCGAAAAGGGTGGCGATATCGCCGGTTGTGCCGATGATCTCGCCCTGTTGCACGCTTTGTCCCTCTTTTACGGTAATTTTCTCCATCCGGGCCGTGACCGAGACATACCGGAGGCCGTGATCGATGATGACCATGTTGCCGTATCCCAGCTTGTAGCCGGTAAAGATGACCTTCCCGGCAAAAATGGCCCGGACCGGAGCATCGTCTTTTGTCGCGATGGTGATCCCCTGTGCCATATTGCCGCCGCCTGACACCCCGCCCCGCGCCGCCCCGAAACGGACGACCAGGCGGCCGGTTACCGGCGGCAGCAGGCGCCCCTTGTTGCGGACAAATCCCTTGGCCTTGTTTTTCCGCCACACCTCCAGGCGGGTCAGGGACCGGGTCAGATTGGTCTCGGCCTTCTGCATCTCTCGAAGCGCCTGTTCGTACAGCCCTTTCCTGGTCCTGACCATGGTGAGCAGTTGTTTTTTTGCTCCCCGCAGGTCGGCCAGGGTTTTCCGCTCCCGGACCGTCCGGGCGATAAAATTCTCGAGCACCGTTTTTTCAAGCGCCTGCGCCTCTCTTGCCCGCTGCAACCGCACAATGGCCTTCCGGTACCGGAGGATAATTTCATGATCATACTCCAGCATTCTCCGGAAGGCATCGTTAAACAGCAGGAGTTCCGGCAGTTTTTTGGCGGAAAAGGCGACATTTAGAAAACCTGTTTCGCCCACGAGATAAAAGGCCCGCAGACGTTTTTCCAGGTGGAGGCGGGCCTTTTCCTTGGCCTTGGCCGCCAGGGCAAGGTCCCGGTCTTTCTCGGCCAGTTGTTGTTCCTGGGTCCGGAGATTCTCCTCCATGACGTTGAGCTTGATTTTCTCCAGGTTCAATTTCGTGGCGATATGTTCCAGCTCGCCAAGCAGGCTGAACTCCTGTTCCCCGCTTTTTTGCAGTTTATCGAGATGGCTCTGTATTCCCAGGTGCAGTCTTTTTATGTCGCCCCGGTAGCGTTGTTCAAGGGGTTGGCCGGTCGCCCCGGCCGATATGGTGTCCTCCGCGCTTTGCGCCCGGTGCCAGACCGCAAGGCTTAAAAGCAGCACCAGTCCGGGCAGGACCAGGCGTTTCAAAAGGGCTGCACGACTCATAGACGAAGGGCTTTCCTGGTCGAGGAAAAACTGCCGAAGCCGCAGAGCAGGGTGGAGATGGCGATAATGGCGACAATGACCGGCAGCGAAAAGAAGGTAAACTGCGGCAAAAAAGAGGTGGAAGAGACGGCGAAACGCAGAGATATCCAGTTGAACAGGAGATAAAGGGCGGCGATCCCGCCCGCCGAGCCTACCAGTCCCTGCAGCGCGCCTTCAAGGAAAAACGGCATGCGGATATAATTGTTGCTGGCGCCGACCAGGCGCAGCAGTTCCAGCTCTCTTTGCCGGCTCAGCAGGGTCAGCCTGATGGTATGGCCGACCACGAAGGTCGTTGTCAGGATGAGCAACACCCCGGAGAGGACGACCACGATCCGCAGGAGCTTGACGAAGCTGTAGAAACGCGCAACCCATTCCCTGCCGTACTGGACCTTGAGGACGCCGGGCAGGGTTTCGAGATAGTCTGAAAAACGCTTGATCCGGGTCAGGGCGTCCAGGGAATGAACCGGGTAGATCTCGATGGAGGGCGGCAGGAAATCGGTCGGCATATCCTTCAGCACGTCCCGGTTTTCCTTCAGCTGCCTGGCAAAGCGCTTGAAGGCCTCTTTTCTCGAGACGAATACAATTTTCTCGACCGTGTCGAATTTAAGGATCTTGTCCCGGTATTCTTCCTGCATCGCCTTGCCCGGCTCGTCGTTAAGATAGACGATGAGCCGGAGATTGTTGTCAAGCAGGCGGCTGACATGGAGGACATTGGTGTACAGCAGGTAAAAAAAGGAAAAGATGAGTACCGACAGGATAATCGTCAGCACGGTCAGCAGCTGCGAGCTCCAGGTCTGGAAGATGTTCCGGAGAGTATGGGAAAAGACGGCAGAGATAAAGTTCAGCATTGTTTACGTGTCCGCATTATCGGTCTCCTCGGTCGTTGCCGGATTATGACGTCGGCTGTCGTCCGGGACCGGGTTGCCGTTGACGATACGGCCCGCCCGGAGTTCGATGACCCGGTGGTCGGTCTGACGATAGATCGATTCGTCATGGGTGGCAATGATGATCGTTGCCCCCTTTTTATTGCAGTGGCTCAGGAGATCCATGACCAGGGTTGTTGTTTCGTGGTCCAGGTTGCCGGTCGGTTCGTCGGTCAGGATAAGTTGCGGCCGGCCGGCAACCGCCCGGGCGATGGCGACGCGTTGCTGCTCCCCCCTGGACAGTTCGGCGGTCGGGGTATGGTATTTGTCCGCCAGCCCGAGGCGCTGCAGGATGTCCTTGGTCCTCGTCCTGATGGTTGACGGGCGCGTATAGGTAACCTCCATGGCGATGGCGATGTTCTGGGCCACGGAGCGGTCCGGCAACAGTTTGAAATCCTGGTAAGCCACCCCGATGCTGCGCCGCAGCTTCTGCATCTTCCCCTGGGACAGCTTGCCGAGGTCCTGCCCGGCCACTTCAACCACGCCCTTGTCCGGGCTCTCGATCCGGTTGAGCAGGTGCAGAATGGTCGTCTTGCCGGCGCCGCTCCTGCCGGTCAGGAAGAGGATCTCGCCCCGGTTGACGCTGAGGGAAACATCTGAAACGGCATGGATATCCGGGTGATAGGTTTTGGACACCTTGACCAGGTCGACGATGATCCGGGATTCGTTATTGGCAGAGTTCATGGCAGGCCGGGTTCAGGCGAATATGGTATCGAATATGGCGAACGCCTGCTGCACGACCCGGCTGTCGGCCGGGAGCTTCAGGTACGATTCTCCACTGAGTTCCTGGTTGACCAGGTCGTCACTTGCCGAAATGATGCCGCCCAGCGGCAGATCGGCCTCGGCCACGGCTTGATCGATTTTGGCCTGCAGCGGCGCCGGGACGGGATCAGGCGCCCGGTTGACGATGAGGACCTTCTTTTCCACCTGCAGTTGCAGCGGCCTGGTGATGTCGGCGATCCGCCTGGCCGTGAGGATGCCGCGGGCCGAAGGATCGGAGATGATCAGGAGGTAATCGATTTTCC
>JAADIK010000080.1 GCA_013151365.1 Deltaproteobacteria bacterium | reverse complement strand
AAATGGGAAAGGAAGAGAATAGGTAACTAGCCCCGGGAGAAAACGACCAAGTTGAACGAATCGGCGGACAACCGAAGCGAAATCTACTCCCACTCGGCCTTGACCCGGGTGATGATCTTCTGAATAAGCGGCAGTTTGTCTTCGGCACAGACACCGAACAGGGGCTCCCCCTGGTTCACGCTGTCCCCGGGTTTGAAATAGACGGAATGGATGATCCCCGGGTCCCCGGCATAATACACCGGGGTGTCGCGTTTCATGAGCGACATGGTGATAACCTCGTCGCCGGGATTGATGAAAACCGAGCGCAGGCCCTTCTGGTCAATGCGGGACTGGATATCCATGGCAAAATAGTAACGAGCCCGCTCCGGGGCCAGGAAAAGAGAAAGAACCTCCTGCAGGATAGACTCGATAATTTCCTTTTTCTTCAGCGGATGGCGGATGGTCATCAACTTTTCACCGGCCTCGACGAATTTACCGTCAAGGCCGGTGTTAACAAAGGACACGACCCCGTTGGTCCGGGCGGTCACCACCTTGAGATTACGTTCCCGTGTAATTTCATACAGCTTGGTGCCCGGGATATGCCGCCATTCTCCGGACTCGGCCTGCACCTCGGTGCCCTCGGCCGCCTTGAAGTGAACCAGACCGGCATGAATGGCATGAATGTCTACGTAATCATAAGGATCAGACCGGTAGCGGCTGATGATCTCGTTAAAATGAATTTCCTGCTGCGACACGGCGAAATAAAGGAATTGATTGATTCAGGCCGACGGGCGCCGTCAGTGAGCAGCGCCATGACCGGCGGCAGCAGCTTTATCATGACCGACGACGTCGGCCTTTTCACCATGACCGGCAGCCTCGCCATGGTCGGCAGGCGCCCGGTGCAGAACAAGAAACGGCGGCCGGACAACCTTCAGATCCGTAATCCTGCAGGACAGAACTCGCGACCGGGTATTGACGAAAAGATGCGAGAGGTCGGTGTGCTTCAGGCCCTTGCCGGCCGGAATGGTCCCGCTGACCGTCCACAGTTTCCGGTCCGTAAAGGAGCCCTTGCCGTTATAAAACTTGCAAAGAATGTTCACATCTTTTACATCCTTGTCGGAATTGTTTTGCAGATAAAAAACCGCCTTGACCATGTGATTCTGGTCTTCACCGATATGGTAACCGGCAAGCACGACCTTGGGCAACAGGGGAACCGCGTCGGCCGATGGCGTCGGATCACCGGCCAGCAACCCCTGCGGCGTCAGCGCCGAACTCAACCGGGTGATAGCAAAAGTTAACAGTAAGCCCAGGATGATACACAGCACCACCTTGGCCCAATAGTCTGTCCAATACTGTCGTCTGCCCATGTCTCCCCCTCCTGCAAAATCACATCAAAAAAACAAAGCTTAATTTCAACAGATAAACTATTCAGGCACAAGCACAGGCGAAAAACCGCCCTAACCCAGGCGGGTAACGACCGGCTGGAACTATTCAGATGTGCGCCATATTCGGGTAAGCAGGCCAACGAATCTATAGTATAATTATGTGAGGCGGCCTGATCGCCCGAAGATGGAGTGCAGCTGACGTCCACCTCCTGCAAAATCACATCAAAAACAGAGCTTAATTTTAATAAATTACTAACTATATTCAGGTGCAAGCACAAGCGAAAAAAACGCCATAACCCCGGCTGGTAACTATTCAGATGTGCGCCATATTCGGGTAAGCAGGCCAACGAATCTATAGTATGACTATGTGAGGCGGCCTGATCGCCCGAAGATGGAGTGCAGCTGAATAGTTACCTGTTTATACTTTCAGTTTGACAAGATGGCAAGGCTATTTTACACCTGTGGCCGGTAAGAAGATTCAGCAAAAACTACGGAGAGCATGAAGGCAGACAAACTATTCAAGTCCGGCATTGTCCACGAGGACTTCTCTTTTAACGATGATGTCGCAGAGGTTTTTGACGACATGCTCAACCGGTCCGTGCCTTTTTACGGCGTGGTGATTGACGGCATGGCCCAGTTGCTGCGGCGGATGGTCGAACCCGGTTCAACGGTCTACGATCTCGGCTGCTCGACCGGCGCGACCATCTTCGAACTGGCGCGGCGCCTGCCGGACATGGACCTGCGCTTTGTCGGCGTAGACAACGCCCCGGCCATGATCGGCAAGGCCCGGCGCAAGGCCGAGATGTATGCCGTCCCCCCTGCTGTTCATTTTGTTGAAGACGACATCCTCACTGCCGACTTTGGAGCCCCCGCTGCCATTATCTGCAATTACACCCTGCAGTTCATCCGCCCCCTGACCCGGCCGCAATTTATCAGGCGTATCCATGACGCCCTGCCGCCCGGCGGCTTGTTGATAATCAGTGAAAAGATCATCAGCCATCACAAGAGACTGAACCGGGAATTCATTGAAATGTATCATCAATTCAAACTGCAACGGGGATATTCCGAGCTGGAGATCGCCGCCAAACGCGAGGCCCTGGAAAATGTCCTGATCCCCTTTTCCATCCGGGAAAATCACGACCTGCTCAAAGATGGCGGCTTTGCCAGCGTCGAGACTTTTTTTCAGTGGTTCAACTTTGCCTCCCTGGTCGCCGTCAAGCAGGCGGGATGACATGAGCTATATCGACCTTCTCCCGGCCACGGCCCGCCATGATGAACTGGCCCGGGTCCGGGCCGAAAAAAAACGCTGGGTCGAACAGCGTAAAAACGGCTTTCTCCGCTACCGGGAGCCGAGCGAATCGGTCAGCCACCTGCGGGCATCCCGGTGCGATTTTTCCGGCGATACGGTGCGAATCGGCGGGGCGGAAGAGATCGATCCGGCCGAACGGCAACAGGTATTGCGGGTCATGCGCAGCTTCATGCCCTGGCGCAAGGGGCCGTTCAACGTCTTCGGCATCGACATCGACGCCGAGTGGCGCAGTGAACGGAAATGGAACCGGCTGCGGCCCGAGCTGCCCGACCTGGCGGACAAGGTCGTGGCGGATATCGGCTGTAACAACGGCTACTACATGTTCAGGATGGTCCCCTGCCGGCCGCGCCTGGTGCTGGGTTTCGAGCCCTATGTGCAGCATTACTACACCTTCCGGACCCTGAACGGCTTCGCCGGCCGGGACAACCTGCACATCGACCTGCTGGGCGTTGAACATCTGAACCTGTTCCCGGAGTGTTTCGACGTGATTTTCCTGCTCGGCATCATCTATCACCGGCCCTCGCCCATTGAGGCCCTGCGCGATATTTACGCGGCCCTCAAACCGGGAGGCACCCTGATTCTCGAGTCACAGGCCATCCCGGGCGAAGATCCAGTGGCGCTCTTTCCCGGCCAGACCTACGCCAAGGTCCGGGGCACCTGGTTCGTTCCCACCGGCGCCTGCCTGCGGAACTGGCTCAAACGCACCGGTTTCCGGGACATCAACCTCTTCTGCAGCCACCCCATGAGCAGCGCCGAACAACGGCGGACCGACTGGATGAGCTATGAATCATATGAAGATTTTATTGACAAGGAGCGTCCCGCGCTTACAATAGAGGGATATCCTGCGCCCCGGCGGGTCTTTCTCAAGGCGAAAAAATAGAAACTGAATCCGTGACGGCTTGCATCTGCACCGTTCTCGGACGCTCACGAATTCAGGTAGAAACAATGCTGGTAAAAACAAGGTTGGAACTATGAAAGCTGATCAGTGTACCCTGTACCACGGCGGCCTCAAGGGGGCCGAATCCGTCTTTGGCGAGACCGCCGAACAATACGGTATCAACGAGATAATTTTCACCTTTGAGGGACATCGTCTGCACCGCGACAAAAATCCGTCCGTGCTGTCCGACGAGGAACTGCAGCGCGGTGACATCAGCATGGAGATTGCCTCCCGGATGATGAACCGCACCTATTACGAAACCGAGAAAATACGACGGGTCCTGCAGACCATCTTCCACATGGTCAACCAGGGCCACCAGGTCTTTGTCGTCGGCACGATCCTGGATGACAATTCCGTCAAGGGCGGGACGGGCTGGGCGGTGGAACTGGCCAAGCTTTTCAACCGGCCGCTCCACGTCTATGATCAGAACCGGAACCAGTGGTTTACCTGGCAGGACGGCACCTGGGAGGAAGACTCTCCCAGGGTCAGCTACAACACCTTTGTCGGCTCCGGCACCCGCTACCTGAGCGAATCCGGCCGCCTGGCCATTGAACAGCTCTTTGCCGATTCCTTCGGCAAGTAAACCGACCGCCAGCCGCCACAGGCACCCCATCTTCACGCGGTCGCTCCCGTCCGCATAGAGGGACTATAGCGAACGAAAGCGACTACGTAAATCTGTGGCACCTGTGGCGGCTTACAGATTGGATGCAAGTAATAACGCAGAAGTGCCACACCCTGTGACCAGTTACAACCGACTGGCCGCCAGGGCGACAAAGAGGAAACCGCATATCATTATCTCCGGCGATGAGGGCCGGGCCAAGGCCCTTGTTCTCAAAAAAAACACGATCTACCGTGCCAGCCTGGCCTTTCTCCTGTGTACCTTTCTCCTGGCAGCCGGCACCGGCTTGCACTATTTCAGGCAGAACAGCCGGCTGAAGAACAAGACGGCCGCTCTCAGCCGGCAACTCATGGCGACCTCGGCCCGGCTGGAGGATATACGCCGGGAGAAAAACAAGCTGGTTACAACCTACGAAAAGACCATCGCCGGCCTGCAGCAAGATCAGGCCAACCTCCTGGATGGCAGTATCAGCCGTCTTGACGAGAGGAGCAGGATCATCCGCTCGGTCATGGATCGTATCGGGGTGAATGTCCGAATCAAGGAAGACCCAGGCCACAGCGGCGGCCCCCTTATCGCTCCGGCGGAGAACTATGAAGACCGGCTGATCTCCCGCACCGACCGGTATCTTGACATCCTCGATAAAATCCCGCTCGGCCGGCCGGTGCCGGGGGCGATCAGTTCGAAATTCGGCCGGCGGATCGATCCCCTGATCCATAAAACGGCCTTTCATCCCGGCCTGGATTTCAGGGGAAGAACCGGTGACGCGGTCCACGCCACGGCCGCCGGCGTGGTCGAAAAGGCAGGTTACAGTAAATCTCTCGGCCGTTATATTTTCCTTTCTCACGGTAACGGCTACGAGACGATTTTCGGCCATCTGCACAAGATCCTCGTCAAAAAGGGCGACATCGTCAGCCGCAGCCAGGTCATCGGCGAGATCGGCAACACGGGCCGCAGCACCGGCTCACATCTTCATTACGGTATCCGCTACCGGAACAAAACGATCAACCCGATGAAATATGTGCAGGTCGCCGGCCTGGCCGTTACGAACAGATAAATAACGGAGCGGCCCCTTATCCGGCGGCGCAAAAGCTCCTATTTCCCGATACAGAAATCGGCAAAAATTTTATCCAGCACCTCGTCCGGCGTCGTCAAGCCGACGATATCCCCGAGATCATCAAGGGCCGCCAGCACTTCCACCGCCACCAGGTCAGCCGTAACTCCCGCCTCCAGGGCCTCGTGTATCCGCCGGCAGGCGGCAAGCACCTTTTCCAGCACCGCCTGGTGCCGGACATTGGGGGCACAGGGATTTCGTTCATTCAGGACCTGCTCGCCCGCGATTTTCTTGTATATCGCCGCCTCCAGGTCGGCCAGCCCCTGGTGCCGACGGGCGGAAATCCTGACCGGCCGGACCCCGGGGAAGGACTCCATCAGGGTTGCCGTCTGTTCGCGATCGGCAATGTCTATCTTGTTCAGAACGACGAGGCGGTCCGCCTCGCCAAGCGACTCATACAGGTCCAGGTCCTGCGTTGTCAGGGGCCGGGCGGCATCGACGAGAAAAAGCACCAGGTCGGCCTCGCGGACCTTTTGCCGGGCCCGTTGAATGCCCAGCTCCTCCACCGAACCGGCGGCGTCCCGGATACCGGCGGTATCAACCAGGCGGGCGGGAATACCGCCGATGGAGATGATCTCTTCAACCGTATCGCGGGTCGTGCCGGGCACCGGGGCCACCAGGGCCCGGTCCTCCTGCAGCAGGGCGTTCAGGAGACTTGACTTGCCGACATTGGGCAGCCCGGCAATCACGATGTTCACGCCCTCGCGAATTATCTTCCCCTGGCGGGCCATCTTGATCAGTTCGACCAGGCGGTCCTCGACCTGGTCCTGCAACTGGGTGAGCAATCGACCTTTATCGATGATTTCCACATCGTCGTCAGGAAAATCTATGGCCACCTCCAGGACGACCATAATGGCGATCAAGCCCTGCCTGATGCCTTCGATCCGCTGTAAAAGGCGGCCCTGCATCTGACCGACCGCCAGCTGCCGGCCGGTATCCGTTTGCGCCCGCAACAGGTCGATGACCGCCTCGGCCTGGGTCAGATCGATCCGACCGGCCAGAAACGCCCGCTTGGTAAACTCTCCGGGCTCGGCGATCCTGGCGCCATGATGAAGGACCTGGGCCAGAATGGCCTGCAGCACCAGGTAACTGCCGTGGCTGTGCACCTCCACCACGTCTTCCCTGGTGTAGGTGTGCGGGGCCTGCATATAAACGGCCAGCACCTCGTCCAGGACCGTCCCGTTCCGGTCGCTGACCGTGCCGTAATAGAGGGTATGACTTTTGAAAAAAGGATGGGGGCGGGCGGGTTTAAACAGGGCCTGCAGGATGGTCAGGGCCAGGGGGCCGCTGATGCGGATTATGCCGATGCCGCCGGTACCGGGAGGAGTGGCAATGGCGGCAATGGTATCACTTGCCGGCAGAGCCGTCACCTTGGCGACCTCGGCCTCTGGACCTGGGTTTCCGGCCCTTGCCGGGCTTGAAAATCAACACCTTCTTGAAAAGACCGTCGCCGACACTCCTGGAGCGCACTCCCTTGTCTTCCTGCAGAACCAGGTGAACCACCCGGCGTTCAAACGGATTCAAGGCCGGAATGACCTGCGTTTTACCGTCGCCCTTGACCAGGTCGGCAAGCTCGCCGGCCAGTTTTTGCAGTTCCTGGGTCCGGCGTTCGCGAAAGTTGCCGGCATCAATATCCAGCAGCATTTTTTCCGGCAGCCGGGAACTGGTCATCTTGCGCAGCAGGTACTGCAGACTGTCCAGGGTCCGCCCTTCGGGGCCGAGGACCGTCTCGTCATGCTCGCCGACAATACGGCACTGCACCGTGTTTCCCTCAACCTTGACCTCGACCTCGGAAACACAGTCCATGAGGTGGAGAATCCGGTCCAGGTCCGTGCGGATGGACGCCAGCACCTCTTCCGAGGGAGGTTCCGGGCCGGCCGGCGGTTTTGCAGCTTCTGCCCGGGCTTCAGGCATGGACCCGGACCCGGCCGGCGACTCAGCCGTCCGGACCGTTTCGGGAGCGGCTGTTGCAGCGGCGGCCACCGGTTGGGCTTGGGGTTGCTGCTCCACGGGGCGCTTTTCGACCTCCGGCTCCGTCTCCGGGGCCGGCTGGGTCCCGGCAGCGATATCTTCCTGCGGGGCCTTGGCAGCGCCGGCGCCTGGTTTCTTTTTGAGATTGACCCGTATGTGCGCCTTTTTCTTGCACAGGCCGAAAATGCCGGTCGTGCCGGTTTCCAGCACCTCGATCTCCAGATTCTCCTGCGAAGTTGAGAAGGCGGAACAGGCCTGCTGGATGGCCTGGGTTACACTCTTGTCGTAAAAATCTTTTTCTTTTGCCATGAATGATTCCTTATCGAAGCGCTGTTATGCTGCTACCCGGCTTTGCCTGTTGATGAGGTACTGCTGGAGGATGGCAAGCAGGTTGTTGACAAACCAGTACAAGACCAGTCCCGAGGCAAAATTGATAAACATGAACGTAAAGATGACGGGCAGAAACTGCATAATCTTGGCCTGGGTCGGGTCGGCCGTGGTCGGCGTCATCTTCTGCTGCAGGTACATGGAGACACCCATGAGCAGCGTCAACACGGGAATGCCGTGTAACCAGGGGATATTGAAACCGATCATCAGCCGGTCCGGCGCGGACAGATCGTTGATCCACAGCAAGAACGGCGCATGGCGCAGCTCGATTGCGGACATCAGTACCCGGTACAGGGCAAAGAAAAAGGGAATCTGGATGACCATGGGCAGACAACCGCCCACCGGGTTGACCTTGTAGGTCTTGTACAGGGCCATCATTTCCTTGTTCATCCTGGTCGGATCGTCCTTGAACTTCTCCTTGAGCTTGGCGACCTTGGGCTGAAGTTTCTGCATGTTCTTCATCGACTTCATGCCCTTCTGGGTAATCGGCCAGAAGACGACCTTGATCAGGATGGTGACCAGGATAATGGCAACACCGTAGTTGCCGATATATTTGTAGAAAAAGTTAAGCAGCCAGAGCATCGGCTTGGCGATCACGTCAAACCAGCCGAAGTTGACCGCCTTGGCCAGATCATGATCCGCCGCATCAAGAATGGAGAGCTTTTTGGGACCGAAATACATTTTGTATTTGAAATCCCGGGCGTCCTGCGGAGCCAGGGTCATCGACCCGTCGGAGACGACGACCCGGGCCTGGCTTTCGTCCCCGCTCATGGTCACCAGGTGGGAGGTTCCGGACAACGGCATGACCGCGCAGAGAAAATAAGTGCCCTCATAGGCGGCCCAGGTCACCTTGCCCCGGAGCGTCTGGGGGCCGTCCTTGCGCATTTTCTTGCCTTTGATCTCCTCAAGCTTGCCGTTGATATAGGCTGACGGGCCGCTGAACAGGTAATGGCTGGTCGCCTTGGAGGTCGCGACAAAAGGCTTGTTGGTCAGGGTCACCGCCGGGGAGATCTGCAGGGGGGCTGAGGAAATATTTTTCACCTGGTAGGAGACATCCACCAGGTAGGTGTCGGCATGAAAAACCATGGTGCGGACGATCTGAATACCATTCGGCAGGGTACCGGTCATCACCAGGCGGGCCGAACCTTCCGGGTCGGTCAGTACGAGCTTTTGCCGGTCCGCCCGTAATATGGGCAGGGTGGCCGCACTGCCGTTATCCAGGGTAAAGAGCATGGGCAGCTCAGCCGGCGAGCTGGTGTGAACCAACTGCACCAAACCTGAATCCTTGGCCAGTTTCTTGCGGTACTTTTTCAGGACAAAACGCTTGAAGCCACCGCCCTGTTCGTTGATAACCGCCGTATAAAGCGGAGTCTCGACGATGATATCACGCGCGGTCGGGTTCACCTTCACGCTGTGCACGGCGGTCGCCGGCGCTACCGGCTTCGCGGCCTGCTCCATGGATGCCTTAAGTTCCGCCTTGGCACTGATTTTCTGCTGCACACCGGCCGGCTGTCTGACAGCCGGCGGCGCAAAAAAGTACTGATAGCCGATCAGGATCAGAAAGGAGAGAATGATGGCCATAAGGGCCCGTTGCAAGTCCATGAATTTTCCTCTATGTTAACCACCGGCCCGCAAGAGCCGGCCTTATATATATGTTATTTTTTCACGGCTACCGCCGCAGACCGATATAAACACGGCAGGGGGAAGCTCTCCGGCGCGCGGGCGGCGGCAGTTTTTCACTTTACTTTACTGGATCATACCCGCCCCCGCCAAAGGGATGACAGCGGAGGATGCGGCGTGCCGCGAGATACAGGCCGCGAACGGCTCCGTACCGCTGGACGGCTTCCACGGCATACTGGGAGCAGGTGGGTGTATACCTGCAGCTTGGGGGAAAAAGCGGTGAGATAAAATATTGATACCCCCTGAGCAGTACCACGCAACAGAGGGCGACAGGAGCGGATTTCACGGTTCGGCGACCCGCGTCCGGTTGCCGCCCGTTCGGACCGGCCCCTTTGTGCGGGCAGGTCCCTTCATGGCAACGACCGTTCATATCCGGCCGGCCTGCCACTGGGACCGGCCCAGGCAAGCAACCGCCTCCAGGACCGATGCCGACGAATGAAGCCGAAAACCGGGACTGACCGTAAGGACGATATCGCATGACGGCGGAAACAGGTCCCGGTGCAGGCGAAACACCTCCTTGATAATCCGTTTAGTCCTGTTACGCCGCACGCTACCGCGAAACTTTCCGTGCATACTCACCCCCAGGCGGTTATACAGCAGGCCGTTGGCCATAAAAATCAGGGCAAAGCCACTGCCCCGGAGCCGCCGCCCCTGCCGGTACACCCGTTCAAACTCCCGCGGTTTTCTAAGCAGACATGTCTTGGGGAGCCCAAACCGTTTCACAGACTCACGCCGACAGCCGCTTGCGCCCCTTGGCCCTTCTGCTTCGTATCACCGCCTGGCCGGCCCGGGTACTCATCCGCAGCCGGAAACCATGGGTCCGCTTCCGCTTGATATTGCTGGGTTGAAATGTTCTCTTGCTCATGATTTACTTCCTTTTTCTGTTTGGGGGGCGGGACAAAAATAACTTCATATTTTCGTCCAAACCCTTCGGCAACGATAACGCCGGCCACCATGTCGATCCCGGTCATCCCGGCCAACGACTCAAACCCGTTCGCGACTGGACCTGCGTTCCTTGAAAACAATAATGCAGGTCCGGGATATCGGCGGAATGAATGGCGCATGCGCAGAGCTTGCCATTTACATTATGAAAATTTTATACTTTAATCACAGGAGCAATATCATGTCAATTCATTTCGCCCCGCGATGGAGATCAGATGCCGTAATTCTGCCTTAAAGACATAGGACATAGACCGGAACAAAGTAATAACGCAGAGTGCCACACCCTGTGACCAGTTGCACCCGTTCCGGACCTGAGCCTTTATCCGCTGGACGTCGAAATATAGAGTTTTTTTAATTCGATTCATTTATCAATTACGCGAGGGAAGGAAGCAACATGCACGGTTCAGAAGCCTTATTCGGCGTGGTCTCCATCATTATCACCATCTCCGGGATCCTGGCTATTTTTATTCCGTTCTGGGTCTTCAGGATCCGCAACGAAATCATCAAAACCAATCAACTTCTCGCCCAACTGATCGAATTGAATGGCGGGATCAACCCGGATCACTATATAATCGACAGCAGTGCCAAACCGACAAAACAATGCCCCAAGTGCGGCAAGGCCAATAAAAAGACGGATTCCACCTGTATTTATTGCGGCACAAATTTGCGAAACACCCTGTAATTATGACCGACTTTGATATAGTTGTCATCGGCGCCGGCCACGCCGGCTGCGAAGCGGCCCTGGCCGCGGCCCGCCTCGGCTGCCGGACCCTGGTCTGCGTCATGAACGTTGACACCATCGGCGCCATGTCCTGCAATCCGGCCATCGGCGGCCTGGCCAAGGGCCACCTGGTCAAGGAAATAGACGCCCTGGGCGGCGAGATGGCAAAAAACATCGATGCCACGGGGATTCAGTTCCGCCGGCTCAACACGAGAAAAGGTCCGGCCGTGCGCTCCTCCCGAGCCCAGGCCGACCGGCTGCGGTACCGGCTGCGGATGAAAACCGTGCTGGAAAACCAGGACAACCTGGAAATCCGGCAGGCCGTGGTCGATGAAATCCTGGTCCGTGACGGCCGGGTCACCGGCATCCGGACCTCCCTGGACGAGACCATTTCCGTCCGCGCGGTGGTTGTGGCCACCGGCACCTTTTTAAACGGCCTGATCCATATCGGCCTGAAAAATTTTCCGGCCGGCCGCATGGGTGACACCCCCTCCACCCGGCTGGCCCGCTGGTTCCAGGAGACCGGTTTTCACGTCGGCCGGATGAAAACCGGCACCGTGCCCAGGCTCGACGGCACCTCCATCGATTATGCCGGCCTGCAGGCCCAGTACAGCGACGACCCCCCTAACCTGTTTTCGTTTTCCAGCCACGGCGCACCGCCGCTGCCCCAGCGGCCCTGTTATATAACCTATACCAACGAACACACCCACGAGGTCATCCGCGGCGCCATTGACCAGTCTCCCATGTATGCCGGGATCATCGAGGGGATCGGAGCCCGCTACTGTCCTTCCATCGAGGACAAGGTGATGCGCTTCCCGGACAAGGGCCGCCACCAGATCTTTCTCGAACCCGAAGGCCTGGACACCGTGGAAATATACCCCAACGGCATCCCCACCAGCCTGCCGCTCAAGACCCAGATCGACCTGGTGCACACCATCCCCGGCCTGGAAAGAGCCCGCATCATCCGGCCCGGCTATGCCATCGAATACGACTACGTCGATCCGCTGGAGCTCAAGCCGACCCTGGAGACGAAAAGGGTGGGCGGCCTCTTCCTGGCCGGCCAGATCAACGGCACCTCGGGCTACGAGGAAGCGGCCGCCCAGGGGCTCATGGCCGCCATCAACGCCGTCATGATGGTCCGGGGAGACAGCCCCCTGATCCTTGACCGCTCCCGGGCCTATACCGGCGTCCTGATCGACGACCTGGTCACCAGGGGAACCAGGGAGCCCTACCGGCTCTTCACCTCCAGGGCCGAATACCGCCTGCTCCTGCGCGAGGACAACGCGGACCTGCGGCTGCGGGAAATCGGCTACCGGATCGGCCTGGTGGACCGGGCGACCTGGACGGCTTTTCAAGACAAAAAAAAGACCATCGAGCAGACGCTGGCCCGGCTCGACTCGGAGCGGCTGCGCCCCACCCCCCCGGTCAACGATGCCCTGCGCGCCATGGGCAGCACGGCCATCAAGCAGACCGTATCCCTGGCCGACCTGCTGCGGCGGCCCGAAATCAGTCTCGCCGCCCTGTTGACTCTTGCCGACCGGGCCGGGCAGAAACCGGCCATTGAGCCGGGTGATCCGTCCTGTATTGATGAAATTGAACTGCAGGTGAAGTATGCTGGCTACATTAAGAGGCAGGGCGAACAGGTCAGCCGGTTCAAAAAACTGGAACGGACGGTCCTGCCCGCGGACTTGGAATACACGGGGCTGCCGGGCCTGTCCCACGAGGCGGTGGAAAAACTGAACGCCATCCAGCCCCGGTCGCTTGGCCAGGCATCGCGCATTTCCGGCATCACCCCGGCCGCCGTCTCGGTCCTGCAGGTGCATCTGAAAAAAAGAGGCCTTCTCTGAGAAACAAAAAATGCTTACCTACCCGCACATCAACCCGATTATTTTCTCCATAGGCCCGCTCAAGCTCCGCTGGTACGGCCTTATGTACGTCCTGGGCTTTATCGCCACCTACCTGCTGGTCCTCCGGCAGATCAAAAAATTCAACTGGCAGGCGCTGGCGGAGGAGGTGGACAACCTGAACCTGGTCCTGATTCTCGGGGTTATCCTGGGGGGCAGGCTGGGCTATGTCCTGTTTTACAACCTCCCCTTTTACCTGCATCATCCCCTTGAAATCCTCGCCACCTGGGATGGCGGCATGTCATTTCACGGCGGCTGCCTCGGCGTCCTGATCGGCGGCTTTATCTTCTGCCGCCGCCACCACCTCGATTTCTGGAAGACGGCCGACCTGTACGTGGTCACCGTTCCCATCGGCCTCGGGCTGGGACGAATCGGCAACTTCATCAACGGCGAACTCTTCGGCCGGGTCACCAGCGTCCCATGGGGCATGGTCTTTCCCGGCGGCGGCCCCCTGCCCCGCCATCCCTCCCAGCTCTATGAAGCCCTGCTGGAAGGCGTCCTTCTCTTCACGATCCTCTGGAGTCTGAAGCACAAGCCCTGGCAGACAAAGCCGTCAAGGCTGTGGCCGCATGGTTCCATGCTGGCCCTGTTTATCCTCCTTTACGGAATATTACGTTTCGTGGTAGAATTTTTTCGGCAACCGGACCCGCAACTCGGCGAAATATTCCTGGGCCTGACCATGGGGCAGACGCTCAGCATGTTCATGATTGCCGGCGGCCTGCTGCTCTGGTTCTGGCGCTGCCGGCAGCCACGGGCGGCCGGCAGCCGATAATTTCGCACCAGAAAAACATAAAAAATCCGGAGGGAACAATGCGATTCATCAAAATAATACCGGTCATGCTGCTTGCCGCTTTTCTCCTCTGCGCCTGCCACAACGGCCGGGAACAGGCGCACGAAAAAGGGACGATTAAAACCCTGACCGACAAAACGGCGCACGAGGTCGTCAAGGCGATCAAAACCCCGATTGACAAGGCCAGGGCCGCTGCCGGACAAGAGGAAAAACAGGGCGCGGATCTGAAAAAAGCCCTGGAAAAATAATGTAAGCCGTCACAGACACCCCATCTTCACGCGGTCACTTCCGCCCGCATAGAGGGACTATAGCGAACGGAAGCGACTACGTAAATCTGTGGCGCCTGTGGCGGCTT
>JAADIK010000060.1 GCA_013151365.1 Deltaproteobacteria bacterium | reverse complement strand
GACGTGACCATCCTGGCCCCCAGGCCGGCATAAATTTTCTGGGCCAGCAGGATGCCCCGGTCAAGGGATTGCCGGACCAGGCTGTCCGCCTCCACCACGTTCCCCACCGGGCCAGCCGCGGCATCCGCGGTGACCATGAGTTGCAGCTCCCATTGCGACACCTGCGCCTTGGGCACGAACAGCATCACCTGCCGGTCCTCCCAGACCACCAGGCTCCGCTCGCCTTCTTGCCGGTCGGTCCGTTCATTGTTCCTGGTTGCGGCCAGGAAGTCATTGAAAAAATCACTACCGGTTTCTTCATGGTAACGGGCCGCCACCTCGGCAACCAGGTCACCGCAGCTGTAGGCCGGCATCCTGCCTTCCCGGTCCACGGCGGCAACGCTCTCCGGCACCATGGCGCACTGCTGATGAATCATCTGGTGCGAGGCGTGCAGCCGGTAACCGGAGGCGGAAAAATCATAACCGAAATTCCAGCCCCA
The DNA here is from genome assembly GCA_013151365.1 of Deltaproteobacteria bacterium. GTDB lineage: Bacteria > Desulfobacterota > Desulfobulbia > Desulfobulbales > Desulfobulbaceae > BMS3Abin13. Next base: position 10,816 of record JAADIK010000060.1, on the reverse strand, counting down.
TAGGGTCGCCTGATGCTCCGCCCCCCCGGTTGCGGCCTTGACGATCCGCTGCCGCACATCTTCCAGCTCGTCGACGCTCAATCCCCGGCGCCGGCCGGGAATGTCAATGCCCAGCCGGGCGGCCAGGGTGACATAAATACGCTGATAGTAGAGGTGCCGAAGCCCCTGCATATCCGCAAACGACAGGTCCGCCGTGCTGTAGCGTATGGCATCGTTGGCCATATTAGGGGCGAAATGTCCCCAGGGGATATAACTGTTGCGGCGCAGGTATTCGAAGACGTGACTGCCGCCGCTCTGCCATTCACCGACGATTTCACTGTCACCCTGGGCGCCGGGCCGCAGAACCATGACATCCTTATAGGCATCCGGCAGATGCGGATTGTTGGCAATGGTTTCAAACAACTCCGGATCATCGATATCCGGCCGGACGCGGCCCCGGTCATCCCGGAGACGTTGCAGCCCGACCGGCTCGCCGGCGTCGTTATACTCCAGGCGGCAGCACAAACGCGCCAGCTGGGTCAACTCTTCAGGGTCTGTGGAGTTCGCCGCCAGGGCGTAGAGGACCTGGGGCGGCAATTCGGCCAGCACGGCCCTGACCTGCTCACCCGGCAGGTGCCGATTCAAGACCTTGCGCAGGGAACACTCCGGCGGCGGTTCCAGGCGGATCGCGGCCGGGTCGGCGGCCGGTCCGGCCGCCCAGTCGGCATCGATATAGGTCGTACCGCGAAAAGGAAAGGCGTTGGGGATTTCATATATCCACCGGGCCTCGTCTACCTGGACATCGCCGGGCGGAAAATTCTGCCGATTATCATGAACGGCACCATCCGGGGAATGCCCCAGCACGGCAACCGGGTCGTGCTCCCGCAGATTCATTACGCTGTAGGCGGGCCGGTGGAGACCGACAAGAAATTTTCCTTCAGGCGTAACCGATGTCCTTAACATAGCCCTTGAATCCGTGACGGCTTGAGGTGGTATTCCATGCAATATATGAAATTTGTTTGCATTATTGCCGAATAAACGTATTTTCCGATCTTCACCGCGCCGTCCTGCGGTCCGCCCGATAACGGTGCAGATGCAAGGCGGCAACGAGATTGATTATCCTGGTGTGATATCAACGAGTTGCCAACGAAGCAGATGTGCCGTTCTCGAACGCTCACAGATTCAGAACATCCTATTCCGTTATCTTTTCGGCCGGCAGTCCGTACGAGTTCACCAGTGCCTTTGATTATCAAGGCGTCCGCCCATAATAGACGAATCCAGCCAATAAATCACCTGCATTTATTTTTTGCTTCCAGGGATAAGAATCAGGAAGAATGCGGAAAAACCGGATGGGCGGTCCGGACGGCCCTCACTCCTCTTGCCAGACGCCCTCGATCTGCTCGCCGCATTTGCCGCAGCGGCCGCCGGTCATGTTGACCTGGCGAACACTGAAACCAAAGCGCGTGATCAAGGTCGTGCCGCAGGCCGGGCAAAAGGTATTTTCGCCGCCGCCGGGGATGTTGCCTTCATAGACGAAGCGCAGCCCCTCGGCAAGGCCGATTTCTCTCGCCTTGCGCAGCGTTTCTATCGGGGTCCGCTCCCGATCCATCATCTTGTAGGTGGGATAAAAGGCCGTCACGTGCCAGGGCACGGCCGGAGAAACGTTCCTGATGAACCGGGCCAGCTCGCGCAACTCCCGGGCGGAATCATTGAGTCCCGGAATAATCAGGGTGGTCACCTCGACCCAGACCCCGAGTTCATGCATGAGCCGGACACTGTCCAGGACCGGCTGTAGCCGGGCCTTGCACACCTTCTTGTAAAAATCGTCGGTAAAGGCCTTGATATCGATATTGATGCCGTCCAGGACCGGTGCCAGGTGGTGCGCGACCTCCGGCGTCATGTAGCCGTTACTGACAAAGACGTTCTTCAGTTGCCGCTTACGGGCCAGGACCGCGCAGTCATAGGCGAACTCATAAAAAATTGTCGGCTCGACATAGGTATAGCTGATACTTGCACAACCACTCTGCACGGCATCGTCAACCACGGACTCGGCGCTCTTTTCCCGGCCGGTTATCTGGCCGCCCTGGAGATGAGGATACTGGGATATCTGGTAATTCTGGCAGTGAAGACAATGAAAATTGCAGCCGACCGTGGAAATGGAATAGGACCGGCTGCCGGGCAGGAGGTGAAAAAGCGGCTTTTTTTCGATCGGATCGACGTGTTCGGAAACCAGCCGGCCGTAAACCAGGGTGTAGAGCTTGCCCTCCTTGTTTTCCCGCACGCCGCAGATGCCCCGCCTGCCCTCCTTGATGTGACAACGATGACTGCACAGGCCGCAGATAACCTCAGTCCCCTTCCCTTGCTGGTAAAACATCGCCTCTTTCATATCTCTACCCCTATGATGTGAAAATTGCCGAGGATGCGCGTTTCAATGTCACCATCAACGCCTGGAGTCCGGCTCTCTCCGGTCGGCGTCTCTTATCCCGCTCTCACGGGTTCTCTCTACCGCTTCCTGCCCCCTGGTCTTTCCCGCCACTTTTTCATGATTTCCAGCACCTCCTGGTCGGACACATCACGCCAGTTCCTGTAAACCTGCGCGACTGCGTAAAAAAACCTCGGCATTGCCAAGATGATGATCTGTTCCACCAGGCCTTGCATCTCTTGAACCACCCTCTCGCCGGCAACCGGTGCCGCGACGATAATCCGTTCCACTTTTTTCGCCCGGCACAGTTTTATAGCCGCCCGCATCGTTGATCCCATGGCGATACCGTCGTCCACCAGGATCACCGTCCTCTGCCCGAGTTCGGGCAGGGGTTGATTATCTCTCAACACCTTTATTCTGCGCGCGATCTCTTCTTTCTGATATTCGATTATCGCATCAATAACCGCCGGAGGAATTCCCTGCGCCGCCTCCGGATGGATAAAGACACTGCCGTCCTCGGCAATCGCCCCGAATCCCGATTCCGGATTATCCGGGAAGGGCAGCTTCCTCGAGATCAGGAGAGAAAAATCGACATCAAGGGCGTTGGCAACCTGGTAGCCGATCTCGACGCCGCCCCGGGGAATCGCCAGAACGATCGCCGGCGTATCTTTATATTGCCGTAAAGCCCCGGCAAGCTGCCGGCCGGCATCTTCCCTGTCTTCAAACATTGCCCACCTCCTGCCGCAGACAACAACCTGAATCCGCGCCGCCCTGCGGGACGCCCGATAACGGATTCGGGAACAACGTTACATTCTGATTTTTGCCTCTGTTTTCTCCGGATTCTTGGCCAGATGTTTATAGCGGTTCACTGCCAGTTCGGCAAAACGGGTCATCACCCGGGGCAAATCCGAGGCATTCCACTCCGAGGCAAAATCCTCCCGGCCCCGGACCTGTTCGTTTAAAATAAAAGGAGGGGTCAGATCAGGTTCAAGTTTGATATCATCATAGGCCAGGTCCAGCTTTCCACCAAAGGCCTGATTGAAAAGATCCTGCATGACATAGACAAAGAACTTCTTCACATCCTCTGTGGATTCCGCCGTGCTGATGTTGTTTCTGAACTTTGGCAGCAAATTTTTCTCAATCTTGGCAAAAGAACGTTGTCTGGTCATATTCTGCCTCCTTTGAAAGAAATACCGGCCATAAAAAAAGGCCGAGCCACCTTATGGCCAAAGGCAACCCGGCTATATTTTACCTTGCATAGGTGACGGCTCAATGTGAGGTTCCATACAATATGCGGAATTTATTACATTATTGCCGAAAAAACGTATTCCCGTTCTTCGCCGCGCCGCCCGCAGGGACGGCCGCTAACAGCGGATCCGGATAATATTATTTCTCATATTTTACTATATGATCTATCAAGAGGCAGTCAAGGCAGGTGCAACATTTTCCCGCCCGGGGGGGCGTACAAACAAAAAAAGCACTTAGCTCGAAAGAGCCAAGTGCTTTTGGTAAATGGTGGGCCGTCGGAGACTCGAACTCCGGACCAATTGATTAAGAGTCAACTGCTCTACCAGCTGAGCTAACGGCCCAAAAAACGTGTTTTTAAAAACGAACTCTACTTAGCATAGGATCATTTGCCCGTCAAGTGCTACCTGTAGTACTACCTGTAATACAGGCTGGGACTGCCCATGGTCAGCAGGGCCTTGTGCAGATTCCGGCGAAATTCGCGGCGGTCCCAGATCCCCTGAATATGGCCGCGCTTGAGAGCGTTTCGGGCATCGTGATAATCGGGCGGAATATCGATGCCCGTAGTTTCCCGGATAACGCGCTGCCCGGCAAAGCCGATACGGCAGGAGCGAATGGCAAACTGGTAGGGCGAACAGCCGAGAAAGCTGGCCACCGGCCCCGCGTATGAGTTGTTGTCATAGACCACGATGTACAGGCCGCCGGCATCAATATACTCCCGCACGGCCATGGTGCACTTGGGCATCTGGACGACCCCCAGGGTTCCCTCCTGGATACGGATGCCGCCGGTGGTGTGGACATAGGCGAGCAGCGGCCGTTTCCGGCGTTTGGCTATTTCGCAGGCCTGAACGAACTTCTCCCCCTCGGCCGAACCTACCGTGCCGTTCCGGAAATCGGAGAAAAGCATGGAAACGACCAGGTTTATATCGCAAACCCTGGCGTGAAACGTGAGATTGGCGCAACCGATGCCGGTCTTGCTTCTCGCCATTTGCAGGCGGTCGTTAAAGCCTTCGTATTTCAAAGGGTTACGAGAATATATGGCATTATTAAAGACCCGGATGGAATTCGGGTCAAAAATATTTTTCAGATACCACTGGTACTCCAGGGGAAAATGATGCCCGCAGTTCTCGCAGACCCCGCAGAATTCACCGTACAGGTCCGGCACCCAAAGATCCTTGCAGCCATACTTTTCGGAATTGGGGCAGCTGATCGTCCGGTCTTCGTTGGCCAGGGGGCTGGTGTAGGTGTCGGTCAGCTCGATCGGGTCCGGGGTACCGGATGTCGTGAGGACCGGCTGCACGATTTTCTTTTTATCCGTTCGCCGGATAAAGCCGGAGACGGCGGTCAGAGACGAGGAGACCCGCTGGATCAGGGCGGAACCTTCGCCGGAGACCTCCTTGATGACTTTCTGCGCCTGTTTCTGCTGATTTTTCAGGACATCATAACGAAAGACGTAGTAGAGATTTTCCGCCGACCTCTGGATGGACTTGAAAACGCTTTCCGCGGGCATGGCGTGGCCCCCGAACCCGTTCAGGGCCATTGACCGGTATTTCTTTGAACGCTGGGCGAGCAGCCGCTTGATTTCACCCTGATTGAGATCCCAGGGAATATCGATCTGCGGCGCTTCCTCGACGTTTTCCGCCTTTTTCTTCTTGACCTCGTAAGAACGAAAGCCCCGGACGCTCTTGGTCATCAGGACCACCTCGTCGGTCGCCCTGATGATTTCGGAACGGACCAGGCTGAAAAAACTGAAATCGTCGCTTTTGGCGCCGAGAGGCGGTTCCTTGATAATCCGGTCGATGGTGCCAAGCCGCAGGTTGTCCTCCGCCGTTATGTGCAGCTGGTTGGCGCAGTTTTCAATGAGTTCCGGCGGCACCCTGGCTCCCTCCTTGACCCGGCCTTCGATGGCGGCTGCGCCTTCGGGCGAAATAACCGAGTAATAGCCGGCGGAAAACATGATCCGGAAGTCACTGAGCCCGACCGCCTCGGCCCCGCCCGATCCCCCTTCGGAGATCACCGAAATCATGGGAACCCGCAGCTTGGTCATGGCATACAGGTTACGGGCGATCTGCTGAGCGGCGCCGGGATACTCTTCCACCGGGTAGGAACCGGGAGTGAAGATGAAAAAATGGATGGGAATGCCTTCGGTTTCGGCAACCTTCATGTAGCGCAGGGCCTTTTCGTTGCCCCAGGGTTTACAGGAGCCGCCGTTGCGGAACTCTTCGCCGTGCCCCGTCTCCTGGCCGATAACCATGACGGAAGAGGTGTACGGTTTTTTCTTGATGCGTCTGACGATATTCGCCTTGGCCACAATCATGGCCGGATCGATGTTGAATTCGCCTTCGCCGCCGAGTTCGGTGTACTCTTCGTACACGTTTTCGAGGATGTCTTTGAGGGAGAAACGCAAGGGACTGCGGACGATGCGTACCCGCTCCATGGGGGTCAGGCTTTCCTCGCAACGTTTTTCGAGAAAGGCGATGCCGGTTTCGATCTTCTCCAGGTCGGCAGCCAACCTTTCACGGCTCATGTCGAACATCACGTTTTTCAGGTGCTCAGTGTCGGCCTGAAAGCTCGACAGATTGCCCCAGCTGTTCGTATTCTTGATATGGACAAGGTAGCCGATTCGCTGCTCGACCTTCTGGAGTCGTTTAATAAAATCGTTCATAAATGTTTATTTAAAAAGTCAACAACCGATCGAGGTGACTCCGGAGATAGTCGAGATTGGTAATAATTCCTTCGCCGGAGCTGTCCTGACCTTCAATGACCGTCTGGTCGATAAATTCCAGGGCCCGTTTTTTGGCCTGGTCCATGGTTTCACCCCAGACAAGCGCCAGGGCCAGGTTGGGATCATATTCACTGGGGATGGGATAGGGCCGGTCGGACGGCACATGGGTGTAGACCGCCGACCATTCGAACCGGGGCATGTCGAACCTGGTAATGGTGCCGATCCAGGGCGCAAAGTTACGGCTGGTATTTTCAGCCACGATCCGCAGTTCGATACTGGCGCCTTTGAATTCAATGTCGTCCTGTTTGTAGCCGATACGTTCGCCGAGCGCCAGGCGTATCTGCTCCCTAATCAGGTTCGGATGTTTGCCCTGCAGATAACTGATCCGGGCCGACACGTCGTTTTCCACCTGGATGCGGGTATTGACCTCCAGCAGGTAGGCCTGACCGCTGCGGCTGACAATCCACTCCCAGGTCCCCACGTTATCATAGTGGACATGGTCGGCCAGCTTCAGTGAATAGTCCACGATCTGCTGCAACAGGGGGCGGGTATCGAAATCATAAACGAAACAGGAGTCGTCAAGACCGGGCGCCGCCTCGATTCGCTTCTGGCGGCCCGTGGACTGGATAGTGCAGTTGCGGGAATTGAAGTGCAGTCGCTCGTCATGCCGGGAACAGAGGAGCTGCACCTCCAGGTGGTTGAAATCCCGCAGGAGCTGCTCGATCAAGACGCCGCCGTCGCCGAACTGCCGTTTGGCATAGTGCTGGACCTGGCGATAGACCCGCCGGAACTGTTCGATGCGGGAGACCTCTTCAATGCCCATGCCGCCGCCGCCCGCCGCCGCCTTGACCAGAATTGCGGGCGGGGCGCCCTGCTCGGCCTGGACGTCGAAGAGATGCTGGGCCATTTCCTCGGCTTCCATCTCGTTGTAAATGGGGCTGTCCGTACCGGGGATGGTCGGGATGCCCAGCTTGTTGGCAATCCGTTTGGTGTTGATTTTGTCGCCGAGTTTTTTGATGACCTCCCAGCTCGGCCCGATAAAGACCAGGGGCCGGTCCCGGATGGTCACCCGGCGGGCGAAACGATAATCTTCCGAGAAAAAGCCGTATCCCGGATGAATGGCCGTACAGAGGGTATGGTCGGCCACGGCCAGGATGTCATTGGGATCGGTATAACTGGTGATGCGCCAGGCGTTGTGCTTGGGCCCCTCGGTCCAGTTGCGCCGCACGTGTTCCGAGTCCCGGTCGGCATCGGTATATACAACCACGTAATCAAGGCCCAGGTCCTTACAGGCCTCCATTATCCGAATGGCAATTTCTCCGCGGTTGGCGATCAGTACTTTGCCCTGCACACATAACCTCTAATTTTTTATTCCGTAAAAAAAAACCGGCTTGATCCCGATGGTGCCTGGAACTGCTTGAAATGGCTGCCGTCTTGACTGGTTACACGGGACCACGACGGAATTCTTCCTATTTTAACTCGATTACTTTACTCTACCTGCGGCGACATTAAAAGATAGAAAGTGAAAGGGGACCGGAGAACGCCGCGGCAAAACGGTCCCGGAACGATCCGGCAGCCGGACGCCCGCCATAACCGGGGGATTGCGAAAACTACCGCCAGTTTCAGGTGCAATCACAATTTTATCTTGACTTTGCCCGTACTTCCAATAGAGATAAATTAGTATGACTATCTCCAGAGGTTGTCGCCCCAGGTGAACAGTTACCAGGAACGTTTTTCAAAAGAGTGAATATCAAGTGAGCAGGGAAAATAATTCAACTGAACCCGAACCGCCCGACGGCAACCAGAAAAAAAACATCTGGGAGCGATTGAGCATGTTGCTACATATTAACCACACGCCCGACACGGCGCAAGAGCTGGAGCAGGAAATCCAGGAATTGCTGGAAGAAGGCGAGGACCAGGGCCTGATCAGCAGACATGAAGAAAAGCTGATCAGCAGGATCTTTGACTTCCAGGACACGGTGGCCTCGGAGATCATGACGCCTTCGGCCGAAATGGTCTGCGCGTCCGAGAACACCTCGGTTGAGGAACTGATCCGTTTGATCACCGAAGAGGGTTATACCAGGATTCCCATCTACCGCCAGAACCAGGATCACATCATCGGCATCCTTCACGCCAAGGACCTGTTGCGGATCTGCGCGATGAAACCGGACGCATCAATCGACCTGCACGAATTCCTCAACCCGCCCATGTTCATTTCCGAAAGCAAACCCATCGTCGACCTGCTCCGTGATTTCCAGGCCGGCAAAACGCACATGGCCATTGTCACGGATGAGTTTGGCGGGGTGCGGGGCCTGGTCACCCTGGAGGACGTGATCGAGGAAATCGTCGGCGAGATCGACGATGAACATGACCAGGAGGAATCGGAACTGCGGGTGGTGGACGAGCGCACCATCATTGTCGATGCCAAGATTGACATCGAGGAGGTCGAGGCCCACTTCAAACTCAAGCTGCCCGAAGGGCCTTACGAATCGGTGGGCGGACTGCTTATCCATAAACTGGGACGGGTACCGCGCAAGGGCACCGCGATCACCGTGGGGAACCTGGAGTTCAACGTCCTCGGCGGACCAGCGCCGGATCAAATCGGTGCGCATCAGAAAGAGTCAATGATGCAGCCGTACTCCGGACCGATTCGCAACGGCGGCCACCCGCTCCCGGCCGCCCTGACCACCGCTTTGCTGCTGGTGCTGGCCATGCCCGGCCCGGCCGGCTGGTGGCCGCTACTCTTTGTCGCCCTGGTGCCGCTCCTGCACTCCGCCCTGTACCAGCGGCCGGGCCGTAGCGCCATGCTCGGCCTGGTCACCGGCCTGGCCTACCACCTGGGCCTGATGTACTGGATCGTTATCGTCCTCGGCCGTTACGGCGGCCTGCCGCTCTGGATATCCGTCTCCGCCCTGCTGCTGTTGTCGCTGTATATGAGCCTGTACCTGGCGCTCTTTGCCGGACTCTTCAGTTTCCTGGCCGGGAAATACCGGTCCGGACCAGGCCCGGTCACGGCCATGATTTTTGTCGCCCCGATCCTCTGGGTCGGCCTCGACTGGCTGCGCGGCCACCTGTTGACGGGTTTCCCCTGGATGGACCTTGGCTACGGCCTCTACTCCCGGCCCCTTTTGATCCAGGTCGCCGATCTTGGCGGTCACGACCTGGTTACCTTCTGCCTCGTGCTGGTCAACGTGCTGGCGCTCTGGACGATAGAGCACTCCAGGCACCATGCCCCTCTCCGCCTGAGCCGTACCGGCCGGCGGCTGGCTGCCGCGTCCTGCTGTTTTCTAGTGCTGGCGGGCGGCTATTCCATTCTCCGTTACCGGCACCTGGCCGCCTTGATCACCGCAGCGCCGCATACCCGGGTCACCGTGGTCCAGGGCAGCATCCCCCAGGACGAAAAATGGACACCGGGCCGGGAAAAATCAACCATTACCCGGTATGACCGGTTGTCCGCCCTAGCTACGGCAGTGCGGGCCGCCAAACGGCCCGACCTGGTCGTCTGGCCGGAAACCGCGCTGCCCTTTTTTCCCCAGCAGGACACCCTGTTCTACCGGGTAACCGAACTGGCGGCCCGGAACAAAATCTGGCTCCTGACCGGGGCGCCGTTTTTTGAAATCAAGCACCGGGGGCACGGCGCCGGACGCACGGTCAATTATTTCAACAGCGCCCTGCTCATCAATCCTTCGGGCCGGCTTGCCGGCCGCTATGACAAGCAGCACCTTGTTCCCTTCGGCGAGTATGTCCCCTTGCGAAAATATCTCCCGTTTATCAAGCCCCTGGTAAAAAACGTGGGTGATTTTACTCCGGGCCGTTCCCTCCGGCCGTTGCCGGCCGGCCCTCTGAAGTTGGGGGTACTTATCTGTTTCGAGTCGATTTTCCCGGATCTCGCCCGGCAGGAGGCCGCGGCCGGGGCCAACCTGCTGGTCAACCTGACCAATGACGCGTGGTACGGCAATTCCAGCGCGCCGCACCAGTCGTTCGCCATGACGGTCTTCAGAGCGGTCGAGACCCAGCGCAGCCTGGTGCGGGCCGCCAATACCGGTGTCAGCGGCTTTGTCGCTCCGTCCGGCCGCATCCTGGACCAGTCACCCCTTTTCCGGCCGCTTACCATCACCGCCAACGTGCCGTTACTGGAAGAAAAAACGATATTCGTCCGTTTCGGCTATCGCTTCGGCCCGGCCTGCCTGATGCTGATCCCCCTGCTGTTTTTCTTCCGCCGCCGCCGGAACGTAACTGGTCACATGGTGTGAAACTCTGCGTTATTTCTTGCATCCAACCTGAAAACCATCGGCATGAAAATTTCCACGCATGCCTCTTGAGTATTCGCGGCAAACTGTTTAATATATGTAACTACCTGAATCCGTGAGCGTTCGAGAACGGTGCAGATGCAAGGCGGCAACGAGGTTGATTATCCTGGTGTGATATCAACGAGTTGCCAACGC
>JAADIK010000092.1:10151-16641 GCA_013151365.1 Deltaproteobacteria bacterium | reverse complement strand
CAAGCAGAACGCCGTTTCCGTGGACGGGAAAAAGATAAGCGTTGTGGATACGGATATCCCGGCCCGGGGCAAGGTTTTGCTCAAGGTCGGTAAACGGCGTTTTTGCCGGGTTGTTTTTGTGTGACTGTGAAAAAAGGCCGGCGCCGCTCTTGAATTTATTGAGTCGAGGAGGTCTGCCCGGCCTGCTGACATTCGGGACAGAGCCCGGTAAATTCGACGTGGTGGCCGAGAATCTGGTACGAGGTGTTTTCGGACGCTGATTTGACCAGGTCATTCACCACCGGGGTGTCAATGTCGTCAACCTTGCCGCAGCCGGAGCAGCGGATATGATAGTGCGTATGCGTCGCCGCATCAAAGCGTTTCTGGGTACCCCCCACCTCGAGCTTGAGGATCATGCCGTTTTCCGCCATGAGTTCGAGATTGCGATAGACCGTGCCGAGGCCGATACGGGGCAGACGTTTACGAACCATCTCGTACAGGTCGCTGGCCGTAGGGTGGGTTTTGACTTTTGACAGTTCTTCCAGGATAATCTGGCGCTGGGTAGTGATGCGCATCATGTTCGTCATGGTCTCTTCTTTTGCAATGAGTGGGCTCTTCGTCAGGGAGCTTGAATAATGATTATCAGTTATAAGTAATAAAGAACCTGGGAGTTTGTCAAGCAGGAAGAACGGAAATTCAATGTTTTTTCCGCTACCTTGGTTCATGTTTTATTATTCGCTGACAATCGCCCTGACTCTTGCCAGAGCGTCACTGGTCACTGATTCTGGTGCCCTTTCAGCAAATTGAATACCCCTTTTCGTAAAGTCGATCATCTTCACTTGTTGACACAATACAACGCCCTTCACCTTTTTGCCTTCAAGGGGAACTTCAAAGCCATGCCCTCGAACCCTGCTGGTGATCGGTGCGACCATGGCAAGCATAATTTTTTTGTTAAATGGTGCAGGGGAAAGAACTATGGCCGGTCTTTTACCCTGCTGTTCATGACCGGCTGCCGGGTCAAAATTAGTCCACACCAGGTCGCCGCGCTTGGGAATATACTTTTTATTAACCATTACCAAGCTTCCTTGCCAACAGGTTCAGCGTCAAGCCACTCTTTGTCTTCTTTGGTGAGCTTCATTGATGCGGGCTGACACTGGCGAAGAAGATCGTCGAGTTTATATTCCTTCTTTTCCTTAATCGGTGTAATGACGATTTTGCCGTTAACGGCTTCAATGTCTACCTCCTGGTCAAGGTGCAAGTTAATAGATTCAACAACGGCTTTTGGAATCCTCGTTGCCAGGCTATTGCCCCATTTTTTTATAACCATCTGCATAACTGAACCTCATTGTAAAAGTTTATACATTGTCGATACTCTTAATATAGTCCTTAAAAAATAGAGTGTCAACAATGTTTATACATTTTTTTTTGTTTTTCCCCGGCCCGCACCTCAACCGTGCCAATATGTGGCAAACACCAATTCTGCTTTGTTTGCGCCACTGGCGGAACCGGCCGCTAAGCAATCAGCCATTTTTCAAAGACAGGATCAACGATTCTCCATACGTTGTTCCGTTGTTCGATAAGATCAAGCCGTAATAATCTTTTTTTTTGCCGCCTGGACACCGCCGATGGAACCGAGACGGTGCCGTTGAATAAATTCTTGAGAGAATATTGATTTGCTTGGTTCTGCGGCCAGGTTTTCGCAGGAGGGCAATTTGTCCGGGTCAGATAAGGCAAGAACGGAGTAGTGCGTCAATGCGTGCACGATTTGTTTTCATTAAACCCGGATGTTTGATTGGATCGCCGGTACTGTTTATCCCGGTCAGGACAGGGCCGGGTTGAAGTAGCCGAACTTCAGGGCGGGGAATCGTTTTTTTAATTGCTCGAGCCAGGGCCTGATGCTCAGGGGAGGGCGGGCCGGTTGGTGTTCGACCGTCCGCAGGTATACTTCCGGGTCCATGTTCAGGTTGCGGAGTTGGATCAGGTCCGGGCCGTGGTTTTCAATGAGTTCGCAGAGTGCGGCAAATTCGTCCGGATCGTCCGTGAAGCCGGGCAGGACAAAGTAATTCAGCGAGACGTGCCGCCCCATCTCTTTCATGACGGTGATGGAGTCCCTGACGTCCTGGAAACTGAATCCGCCGGGGCGGTAATAACGGTCATGGAATTCGGCCCGGGCGCTGTTCAGGGAGATGCGGATGGAATCCAGGCCCGCCCCGGCCAGTTGCCGCACGGCCTCGGGGCGGCTGCCGTTGGTGTTCAGGTTGATTGTTCCCCTGCTCGTCTGCGAGCGGATCAGGCGGATCGCCTTTTCCAGGGTTTCGGCCTGGAGCAGCGGTTCGCCTTCGCAGCCCTGGCCGAAGCTCACTACCGGTTTGGGGGCGCTGTGCAGATGGGGCACCGCGATTTCCGCGATTTCCGCCGGGGTGGGGACAAATTGTATCCGGTCCTGGGTGGCGGAACAGCAGGCCGATGGCTGCAGGGAGATGCAGCCTACACAACTGGCGTTGCAGAGCGGCGAGGTGGGCAGCGGCGCCTCCCAGCGGTCGAGGAAATAGTTGCGCGCCGCCGGGCAGGCATAGGTCAGGCAGCACTTGCCCAGGTGTTGAATCAGCCGGTTGTTCGGGTGAAGTTCGAGACGTTTTTTGGTCTTGCGATTGATGAGGCGCTGGTCGAAATTGCCGGGGTCCTGCCGGTTGTCCGGATCTGAACGGAAACCGGCCGCCCAGAACTTTCCCCGGTGCCAGCCGACGGCGGTATAGGCGAAAAGGGGCAGGACCGGGGCCTGGTCCGCGGTCCGGTATGCGGCGGTCAGCACCGAGGTATGGGCCGGCGCCATGAAGGCAGCCACCGCCTGAACGGGTTGGCGGTCATAGGGACTGCGGTCCATGGGTACGGACTCACGGGTCGCCGGATCGATTCCCACCGGCAGCCGGCCCGGCAGGACGAAGAGTTCGCTGCCCGGGGGCAGCTCGATCAGGTCTTCGGGGGCGGGAGCGGCAAGCCGGCCGCCGCTGCTGCCGGCCATCTGTAAGCCGGGGTAGTCGAGAATTTCCCCCTTGCCGTTGGCGAAAACCAGTGACGGAATCCGGTCGGGATGGCGGATTCGCATGTAAAGACCGCCCCCTTACTTGCGGATTTTGGCAAGAATCGAATCGACGACCCGGTAGACGTCCAGGTCATCGCCGTAGATGTCCTGGATGTTCGGATGATTGATCAGGTCTTCGATGATGTACTGGGTGATGTAGAGGCTGATAATATTCGGGTCCTGGATTATGGAGCGGATCGGCGCGATTTTAAACTGCATGTCAAATTCTTCCATATCGATCATGCCTTTCAGCTGGGTCTCCATGGCTTCCCGGATCGCCCGATCGGAGTTGGTCTCGACTATATGCTCGTCGATGAGTCGTTGCACGAGACTCGTGGCTAGTTCAAAGGCGTTGTCCCGGGCCTTGCTCATGAGAAAATATCGCTCCTTTTCCCGGCGCCGGTCGATGGCGTCAATGGTCTTGTTTGTGGATTTATTCGGGCTTATACGGTGAGCCATGTTCTTCTCCTCGTTCTCTTATTGGTAAATGAAATTATTCCTGAATCCGTGACGGCTTGAGGGATTCTCCATGCAATACGTGGAATTTATTGTGTTATTGATGAATAAACGCATTTCCTGGTCATCACCGCGCCGCCCTGCGGTCCGCCCGATAACGGCGCATCTGCTGCGTTGGTAACTCGTTGATATCACACCAGAATAATCAACCTCGTTGCCGCCTTGCATCTGCACCGTTCTCGAACGCTCACGGATTCAGGTTATTTAAAGAATCGGAATATATCAGGACGCTGCCGGATACTCAATGAAATGGTGGTCAATTCTTTTCGTTTTCAATGTCACTCTGATATAATTTCCGGAAAGCGGCCATTCTGGCCGCTGTTGCATCGTCCAGTCTCAGGCCGTAAGTCCGGACATATTCGGCGGTCATTCTGTGGGTATTGAAAATGGGCATGTTGAGGCGCAGGTTGTTGATGGCCTTGTCCAGGTAACGGTCGGGCCGATTATAAAACATGCGCAAGACCCGGGGGAGCATGCGGTAGAAGGAGAGCGAATCCTCTTCGTAGAACAGTGAGTCCGGGCTCTCGCTCATATCGGCTCCCGCCACCGGCCCTTCGAAACCGAATTTCCAGCCGGTCCGGCCGTCGTGGTAGCCTTCCACCCACCAGCCGTCCATGACGCTGATGTTGGGCACCCCGTTCAGGGCCGCCTTCATGCCGCTGGTCCCGCTGGCCTCGAGCGGCCGCTTGGGGCTGTTGAGCCAGGCGTGGACGCCGGAGACCATTAGCTTGGCAATGTGCATGTCGTAGCCGGGGATAAAGACGAGCTTGGCCCGTCCCTCGCTCCGGATGTACAGCTCTTTCTGGTTGTCAAGAATCAGCTTGAGTACGGATTTGCCCGGTTCGTCGTCCGGATGGGCCTTGCCGGCAAAGACGAAGTTGATCCGCCAGCCGCCCCGGAGAAGAAGATCGGCCAGTGCGGGGATATTGTCAAAGATGAGGTCGGCCCTTTTGTAGGTGGAGAAGCGCCGGGCAAAGCCGATGGTAAAGACGCCCGGTTCCAGGTTTCCGCCTTCCGGCAGGTAGGACAGGTAGTTGGGCGGATCGATCCAGGTTTCCTGCATCTGCTTGCGATGTTCCATGAACATGGTGTTGATGTACCGGACCAGGTGCCGGTTGTCATCCTGCCAGGCCCGGGTCAGGTTGTCGCGAAAGGTCGGGCTGGCCGTCAGGCCGGCCCGGGCGAAACAGCCGGGATCGTTGCGCCAGTCGGCTAGTTTTTCATGGGCGTCGAACACCCGGGCCCGGTTGTCGCTGATCCAGGTCAGGTGATGAACTCCGTTGGTGATGGCGCTGATCTTGTCGGCAAACTTCGGAAACTGCCGGCGGGTGACATCGCGGTGCAGACGGCTGACACTGTTGACGGCCCGGTTGACCCGCATGGCCAGGGCGGTGAAATTGTATTCGCTGGGTGCCTCCGTATCGTGGGCCAGCAGGTTCAGGACCCGGCGGCAGTCTTTCTGGGTGATCCTTCCGTAAAGCTCCCGGTCAAACCGGTCATGCCCGGCCTTGACCGGGGTATGAATGGTATAGACGATGCGCTCGGCCACTTTTTGCGCGGCGGCCAGGATATCCTCATCGGTCAGGGTGCCCAGGTAGTTCGGGCCGAGCTTGTTTTCGAGTTCGTGGAGGATGAGACTGATGGTGACCGCTACCCCGTGCTGTTCGTTGAGATGAAGGGTGTTGGCGGTGAGTCCCAGCCGTTGCATCAGCGGCAGGACCCCGGCCCCCAGCAGTCGCCGCTGGTAGGCCTTGATGATGGTTGATTTCGCCTTGTACAGCTGTCCGGCGGCGTCCAGGATCCATGACGGCGATGACGGGAGGCTGTAATCAAGCAGGAACTCCGGGACAAAGTAATCGAGATTCTCGTTCACCTCCATTTTCATCCAGACCTGCGCCTTGATATTGGTGGTATCGTCGTCTTCGTTGAAAAAGGGGACGTCGATTTCCAGTGGCCGTTGCGGGTCATCCGGGTCGTGCAATTGAAAAAGGGTCGGGGTTTTTTCAGGGTCCCAGTGAGTCACCTGGTCGATCTGGCCGACCTTGGAATCAACGATCTGGGAAAAATAGCCCTCGCGGTATAAAAGGCTTACCGCCGCCACCGGAATCTGGTTGTCGGCAAAGCTTTTCAAGGTGTCGCCGGCCAGGACGCCGAGACCGCCGCTGTAGTTCGGAATTTTACGGGGGCCGTTCAGGTAGATATCAATGAACCGGGCAACCCGGTCATCAGCGGTATCGTTTTCGAGATCGTGTTTGAGCAGAAAATCCTTGACCGGGTGGAAAACGTCCGGATCGGCTCCGATCTCCATGGAGATGTAAACCACGGAGTTGCCCTGCGGCTCGCTTAATCTGTACCAGACATCATCAAGTATTTTTTGCGGAACCCCGAAATACGTGCCGAATGAGTTTGTGCAAAGCAGGTCACTTGTTGATTTGATTTCAGGGCGTTTTTTTGTGGTCACAAGAGAGAGAAAAATTTGTTTTTCGGGTTAAATAACGATGCTGATCACCGGTTGAAACAGTAAGCTTAGAGCCCCGGGAATGGTTTTGCAAGTGAATTTGTCAGTCGGGAAAAAAATGTTGATTTTTTACTGATTTTACTATTATAATCGCTCAAAATTTAAAATCTGATCAATATGTTTAATCAATGTCCGTCCGGAAACGAATATTTTTGTTCGAGATCAAGGTGTGTGAAGGAAATAACTGTAGGCATATATCTGATATTCCGAGAATTATTTTTCTAGCATAACAAGATAAGCGAGCCCGTGAGACTGCGGGGGAGTGGACAAAAAAACGTTGCCATCCGGATACTGGTTAAGGAGGGTGCGATGCGAAAACAGCGATCGTTTTGTTTGGCCGTACTCACGATGCTGATTCTGGGCCTGATGGTCACGGGATGCGCCAAGAAGACGCC
>JAADIK010000092.1:0-10076 GCA_013151365.1 Deltaproteobacteria bacterium | reverse complement strand
GGCATCGACTGGCGACAATATCATGGAAGGCCGGACTTCGGCTCCTATGTTGCCGGTTTATTTCGATTTTGATTCCGCTCTTATTCGTGCCGATCAGGTTAAGCGTATTGAAACTAATGCCGATTTTCTGAAAAAGAATCCTGAAACGAAGATCAGGATTGAAGGAAACTGCGACCCGCGCGGCACCAGGGACTATAACCTGGCCCTTGGCGAACGGCGGGCACTGAGCGCCAGGGAATACCTGGTCAATCTCGGCGTTGATGCCTCCCGTATGTCCACGGTCAGCTGGGGTGCGGAAAAGCTTCTTCTCTACGGACATGACGAGTTGTCCTGGGCGCAGAACCGGCGGGATGATTTTGTTATTACCAAATAGAGTTGTGGTAGTGGTGTAAATTTCGGGAGAGGGCCTGTGTCCTCTCCTTTTTTTGTTCCAATGATTGAATTACGGTTTTGGCAATTTGCCCTGTAATTGAAGAAAGGAGAATATTATGAACTTATTGAAGAAATTCGAAGGTGTCGTTTTAGCGGTTGTTGTGCTGACTGCCTTTTCACTGTCCGGCGGCGTTGCCCGGGCCGGGAATATATCCGTGGCCGTCATCAACATGCAGCAGGTGGTATTGGGCTCTGATGCCGGTATCGCCGGGCGCAAGATCATGGAGAAGAAAGCCCGGGAGCTGCGGGCGACGTTCAGAGCCGAAGGCGAGGCCCTGGCGGCCCTGCAGAAGGAGATCCAGAAAAAAAGTTCGGTCTGGAGCGAGGAGAAAAAGCAGGAAAAGGCCCTTGAATTTCAGAAGAAGCGCCGTGACCTGCAGGTCAAGCAGGATGACGCCAAGCTCGAGATGAAGAGCCTGCAGGATAAGCAGCTGTCCCCCATCCTGAAGGAACTGAAACCGGTGGTCGCCGAGGTTGCCAAGAAGAAGGGCTACACTCTTATTCTGCCGAAATCCAGTGTCGTCTACGCGGCTGACAGTATTGATATTTCAGAAGAGGTCACCAAGGCGCTCAACGCCAGGATGAAAAAGAACATGAACAAATAGGGAGACACAAGACCGGCCGGGCCGGTCTTGCTGTTGCCGCATGAGGCCGGAAGAGACTCCTGACGGCGACGTTACGGAGTTTTTGCTCGTAGTTGCTTGAATCCGCTTGATTTTTTAAAATATACGCCCAGGTCCAATTGCGGCCGTTGCGGTCATCCGACCTGCCTGGCCTTTGCCGTGGCCGTAACCCGGGGCGGGGCGGAACCGGGACTCTGTCCCTTTATTGACCCGGTCGGCCTGCCGGCTGCAGGGAATGGCCCGGCGGCGGCACCCGGCCGGGACGAGCGGGACTCGGACCTGGTCGCCCGGCTCAAGTCAAAGATCCTTCATCTGGACCTGCGGACAGTCGCGGCCCGGGTCGGCGCCGACTGGCTGCCGGCCGGGACCGGGCTGCTCCGCTTTCGTTACCTGGGCCGCCAGGTGGAACTCGGCAAGGATGAGCTTCGCCTGGACGGCAGGGAACCGACCGACCCCAGGGACCGGATTCTTCTCTATAACTACGTGTCGTGCGAAGGGGGCCGGGTTCCGGCCGGCGACTGGATCGGCATGGAGAGTCTGCCCAATTCCCTTTCCAAGGTGCGGACCCTGGCGACCTACTGCGAATTGCGGCTGGCCGTCCGTTTCAGCGGCCGTTCTCAACTCCTTGCCGAGCTGTGCCGGCGTCTCGGCGCCCAACCCGTAGCCGGGGACCGGACGGCCACGGTCGGCGTCGTGGTCCCCGTGTTGCCGTATGTGCCTCATTGTCTCCTGTTCTGGGATGAAGAGCCGGAAGATGGTTTCGAGGCCAGGGTCAAGATTCTCTTTGACCGGCATGTCATGGATTTTCTGGATATTGAATCACTTGTTTTCTCCGCCGAGCGTCTGGCGGATCGATTGGCGGAGCTTGATTTGTAACAATGATGAATCAATTGAAACAGGCGGTAAGCCGCTTCGGAGAGGTGCGCATTCTGGTGATCGGCGACGTCATTGTCGACCAGTTCATCTGGGGCACGGTTTCCCGTATTTCTCCTGAAGCGCCGGTCCCGGTGGTCAACGTGACCCGCGAGGATCTGCTTCTGGGCGGCAGTGCCAACGTGGTAAAAAATATTTATTCTCTCGGCGGCCGCGGGTCGTTGTGCGGCGTGATCGGCTCCGACCCCATGGGACGTAATCTCGTGGACCTGATGGCGTCCTTGTCCGCCCCGGTCGACGGCTTGATTCGCGGCATGAGACCGACAACGGTCAAAAGCCGGGTGGTGGCCCAGGGTCAGCAGGTGGTTCGTTTCGACCGGGAAGAGACCGGGATGCCGTCAAAGGAATCGCTGGCGGCCATGGTCGATTACCTGGAGCGTCATCTGGGTGATTTTGACGCGGTGATTGTCTCCGACTATTCAAAGGGCATTGTCAATGAACCGCTGATGATCCGCCTTCATCAGTTGCGTCATGACATAGTGTCCAGGCAGGGCCGCAAGCTGCCGCTTATTGTCGATCCGAAACCGGCCAATCTTCATCGTTTTGTCGGCGCTACCGTGATCACCCCCAATCACCTGGAGGCCACCATGATGAGCGGCCTGAGAATCAATAATGACCGGGAGCTGTTGGCGGCGGCCCGCCATATCAGGGACGAGATTGATTGCGGGGCCGTGTTGATTACCAGGGGCGAGTCGGGCATGGCGCTGCTCCAGGGCGATGATGACCTGGTCTCCATCCCGACCATGGCCAAGGAAGTGTACGATGTGACCGGCGCCGGTGACACCGTGGTCGCCACCCTGGCCCTGGGCCTGGCCGTCGGTTGTTCCATGACCGATGCCGCGGTGCTGGCCAATCATGCCGCCGGAATCGTGGTGGGCAAAGTGGGCACGGCCTCGGTCTCTGCCCGGGAATTATGCGCGGCCCTGGATGCCGAGCACCAGGAAGGAGGTTGATCGATGCGGCCACGAAGCATGACCGGATTCGGACGCGGCGAGGCTGTTTTTGAGGGACGGACCTGGATAGCGGAGGTGCGGACGGTCAACCATCGTTTCCTTGATCTGCGCATCATTCTGCCCCGACCCTATGCCGCGCTGGAAGACCGGGTCCGGAGCGCGGCCGCTTCACACCATGACCGGGGCCGGGTTGAAATCAGCCTGCAGCTGCAGGGCGAGGAGGCGGGCGGCCTGCTCCTGGCCGTGAACATGGACCTGGCCCGGCAGTATCATCGTTGCCTGCGGCAGTTAAACGACGAACTCGTCCTGGACGACAAGGTGCGCCTGGCCGATATGCTGACCCTGCGGGATCTCGTCAGTCAGCAGGAGCAGGACCTGGACCTGGACCAGGAGTGGCAAGGAATCAGTGCGGCCCTTGACCGGGCTTTCGAGGAATGCCGCCGGATGCGGGAGCAGGAAGGCCGGCTCCTGAAAGAGGATCTCGCCAAGCGCCTGGCCGGCTTTGCCGCAACCGTGGGCGCCATTGAACAGCGGCTGCCGGAGATTTTGCAACAACGTCAGGATGAGTTGAAAAGCCGGATCACCAGGCTGCTTGACGGCGTAGACCTCGATCCCATGCGCCTGGCCCAGGAAACGGCGATCATTGCAGACAAGTGCGACGTGACCGAGGAACTGGTCCGCCTGCGCAGTCACATTTCACAGTTTAGCGGTTTCCTGGACAGTGACGAACCCGTGGGCCGGCGGCTTGATTTTTTGTTGCAGGAATTTTTAAGAGAGGTCAATACGCTGGCCTCCAAGATCAACAATGCCGGGGTTGCCTATCTGAATGTGGAGATGAAAAACGAGATCGAGAAGCTGCGCGAACAGGTGCAGAATTTAGAGTAGGGTCCGGTCAAGCGGCAGATTAATATCCGTCCGGGAAAGAGGATTGTCCATGGATAATAAGCTCATCAATGTCGGGTTCGGCAATGCGGTCAAGATCAATCGCATCCTGGCCGTCGTCAATCCTGGGTCATCGCCCATCAGGAAGCTGAAGGAGGACGCCCGCAAGGAGAAGAGACTGATCGATGTTACCGAAGGACGCCGCACCCGGGCCATCATCATCCTCGATACCGGCCACCTGATCCTCTCGTCGGTCCAGCCGGAAACCATCAGTCAACGATTTGCGGCCCTCGCGGAGGAACAGAACAATCCCGGCCGGCTCATTGAACGTATTTCGCAGGAAGGTCAGGGTGAGTAGCGGGATTCTCCTGGTCCTGTCCGCGCCGTCGGGCGGCGGCAAGACCACGATTCTGAAAAGGGTGATGGCCGACTTGCCCGGCCTGGTCTTTTCGGTCTCGCACACCACGAGGAAACCGCGGCCCGGAGAGGAAGACGGTCGTGACTATTATTTTGTCAGCCGGCGGGAATTCGAAAGTATCCGTGACCGGCAGCCTTCGGGTTTCCTCGAATGGGCCGAGGTTCACGGTAACCTGTACGGGACCAGCCGGGCGGCGGTGGAACAGCGGCTTGGCGCCGGCCGGGACGTGGTCCTGGATATCGATGTGCAGGGGGCCGCGCAGATCCGGAAAAGCGCAGACCCGGTCGCCGTTTTTATCGCCCCGCCGTCACTGGCGGAACTGGAGGCCCGGCTCCGCGGCCGGGGCACCGAAGACGAGCAGACCATAGCCCTGCGTCTTGAAAACGCGAAACAGGAGTTGAGGGTCGTGGACAGCTATGATTACCTGATTGTCAACGACCGCCTGGCCGAGGCGGTGGAGAGCCTGCGCTCAATCATCATCGCCGAACGTTGCCGCCGGCGGCGGGCCGTGGATGGAGCCCCGGTGCGGGTCGATTTTTGAGAGCCGGTCGGCGCGGGACAGACGGTTCCCCCGGCGCGACTGCCGGGGAGCGGCCGGACAGCCCGGATATGATCTGGGGCGTGAATACGGTCCGGGAGGCGCTTGCCCACGACCCCCGCAGGGTGAGCGAGGTCCGGATTCAGCGCGGCAAGGCCGGGCCGAAATTCCAGGAGATTATCGACCTGGCCCGGGCGCACAACGTGCGGTTACGGTTTGTCGAGGCCAACCGCCTCGGCGTCCCCGCCCAGGCCCGGCACCAGGGGGTGGCGGCCCGGCAAATTTCGGTCCGGCCCCTCGACCTGGATGAGTTGCTGGAGCTGGCGGGGCGGAGAGAAGGGCGGCCGCCGGCCAGGATCCTGGTCCTGGATTCCATTCAGGACCCCCGTAATCTCGGGGCGATCTTCCGTTCCGCCCTGGCTGCCGGGTTTACCTCCGTTATCCTAACCAGGGAGCGCAGCGCTCCGCTGTCCGGGACCGTGGCCGCAACCTCGGCCGGCGCCCTGTCCCGGCTGCGGATCTGCCAGGTGGTCAATCTGGCCGAGACGCTGAAGACTTTGCAGAAAAAAGGGTTCTGGATCTTCGGTTCCGTGGCCGACCGGACGGCGGCCTCGATCTATGCCACGGATTTTTCCGTGCCGCTCTGCCTGGTGATCGGCGGGGAAGACAAGGGCATCCGGCCCCTGGTCCGCAAGCAGTGCGACCAGCTGGTGACCATCCCCATGGCCGGCGATTTTGATTCACTCAACGCCTCGGTCGCCGCCGCCGTGATCATGTTCGAGATTGTCCGTCAGCAGGGCCGTTGAAGCGGTTTATTTTTTTCCGGCCAGTTTGTCCCGCAACAGATCGCCCAGGGTGCCGAGGGTCTTCGGCGTGCTTTTAGCCGGGGTCCTGGTCGGCTGTTCATCTTTTTCCCGGTCTGCCGCCGCCGCATCTTCCGGGGCCAGGGAGATCCGTTTTTTGTCCGCCTCGACGCTGTCGATCCGGACCGTTATTTCCCGGCCGACCTCCAGGACCTCGCGGGGGTGATTGATCCGGCGTCCGGCACCGAGCTTTGAGATATGCAGCAGGCCGTCAATCCCCGGTTCCAGGGTAATAAAGGCGCCAAAGGCGGCAAGCCGCGATACCCGGCCCTGGTGAATCGATCCTTCGGGATATTTCTTGACCGCGCTGTCCCACGGGCTCTCGGTTGTTTCCCGGAGACTCAGCGAGATACGGTCATTGTCCCAGTCCAGTTTCCTGATAACCACCTCGACCTGCTGGCCCCGGCTTAAAATATCCTCCACCCGGTCAACCTGGCCCCAGGCAAGTTCGGAGATGGGGATCAGGCCGTCAACGCCGCCGATATCGACAAAGGCGCCGAAATCACGGATCGAGGTGACCGTGCCGCTGATCCGTGCCCCCTCTTCCAGGGTTTCCCGCAGCATTTCCCGCTGTCGTTCACGTTCTTCTTCCAGCAGGGCGCGGGCGGACAGGATGATGTTGCGGCCATTTCCCGTAAATTCGATGATCTTGAACTGATAGCTTTTGTCCAGATGGTCGGCGGGGTCTTCCACCCGGCGGATATCCATCTGCGAGTAGGGGCAGAACCCCCGTTGCCCGGCCACGACGACCTCGAAGCCGCCCTTGATTTCCGAGGCGACCCGGCCTGCGACCGGGATGCCGGAACGGAAGGCCTCTTCAAGCTCCAGCAGGGAAGCATGGCTTGAACCGACACTGGTGGTGAAGATCATCTCGCCGCCACGGACGGCCAGGAGATAAACCTTGACGGCGTCACCGGGTTTGAGCTCGATCCGGCCGTCCGGGTTTCTCACTTCCGCCGCGGCCATGACCCCCTCGCTCTTGCCGCCGACATCGAGGAAGACGTTTTCACCGCTGATATCCGCCACTCTGGCATCAATGCGGTCGCCGGGTTTCAGGTTGCGGCTGGAGACGTTTTTTACCTGGAAAAGATCTGCAAATCGTTCTTCGCTCATGGGTCGGCCTTGTCGGGAGATGAATGGTTGGTGGCGGTCCGGCAATCGGAAATGACTGCCACGTTGCCGTTTATATACCTGGTGGTGAAATGGTCGTCCGGGTCCTCTCGTCGTCCTCTACCTGAATCCGTTATCGGGCGCCCCGCAGGGCGGCGCGGTGAAGACCATAAAATGCGTTTATTCGGCAATAATGCAATAAATTCCGCATATTGCGTGGAATGCCGCCTCAAGCCGTCACGGATTCAGGCTCTAGGTAACTGGTCACAG
This sequence comes from Deltaproteobacteria bacterium, assembly GCA_013151365.1. Classification (GTDB taxonomy): domain Bacteria; phylum Desulfobacterota; class Desulfobulbia; order Desulfobulbales; family Desulfobulbaceae; genus BMS3Abin13. The sequence continues at coordinate 3,054 of JAADIK010000092.1, read as the reverse complement.
GGTGTGGCACTCTGCGTTATTACTTGCATCTAACCCGTAAGCCGCCACAGGTGCCACAGATTTACGTAGTCGCTTCCGTTCGCTATAGTCCCTCTATGCGGGCGGGAGCGACCGCGTGAAGATGGGGTGCCTGTGACGGCTTACGGCTCTAGGCCGCCGGCTGTCTGACGGCCAGGGCGAGACAGCCGTCCTGGTCGCGGAACAACAGGCGTTTCTGTTCAAGTCCCGCAAGGAAGGCGGAGAGTTTTTCCTCTGTAATCGAGTTGCAGGTATGGAGCAACTCTTTTATGGCGATCGGTTGGTCACAGGCAAGATATATCTTCCTGGACAGGCCGCGCAGACGATGTTGCAGGGCCGGCCCGCCGGGACGTTCCTGGCGGATGATAATGAAGTCGCCGCCGTCGCGATATGAGAGCGGCGGCCGGCAGGCGTTTTCTCTTCTCTGGTGGAACTCGGCCCAGGCCCGCATTTTTTTCCTGACCGGCCGCCAGAGCCGTTCCTGGTATTTGCGGTCGCCCCGGCCGTATTTGATCAGCATGACCAGCTGCGACAGCACGGCTGCCGGGTATAACTTGCGGTTATACGGATGCTGGAGGATCGCCTCGACGCCGTAGTCCCGGGGGCGGCCCCAGACCGGACAGCCGTGACCCAGGAAAAAACCGGCGGCCTGCAGCGGCGGGAACGGCAGGACAAAGTCCAGGACCCGCATGGTCTCGTCGACCTGCTCCTGCGTGCTGCCGGGAAATTCCAGGATCAGGTTGCCCTCGAGCTTGATGCCGGCCGCGGTCGCAAATTTCATGGCGGCGATATTGTCCAGGGCTCTGGTCCCTTTGTTCAGCCGTTGCAGCAGGGTGTTGGAAAACGATTCGATGCCGATCTGGACGGTATGCAGGCCGCCTTTTTGATAGAGCACATAGGCCTGCCGGTTTTTCAAGACCCTGATTTCTCCGAAAAAACGGAGGTCGTGGCCGTCTTTTTGCAGAGCGCTGAAAAAACGGTCGGCCTCCCGGGGCGGCAGGACGTTGTCCGTGAAGGTGAAATCGAGACAGTGATAACGGTTTTGCAGGTGGCGCAATTCTCGCAGTATCCGCTCGCTTTTTTTACAGCGATAACCGCACCACTGAAGATTCAGGTTGCAGAAGGCGCACTTGTTCCACCAGCAGCCCCGGGAAAATTCAAGCGGCAGGGTTGGGAAAACCGGCAGGCCGGTCTGTTGCAGTTCCGCAAAGTAATCGTCAAAGTCAGGCAGGGGCAGGGTGTTAAGGTCGGGAATCTCGTTGTTGTCCGGATACTCTTTCGCGTCTTTGCCGTCTGTCGGCGTTCCGTTATGGCGCTGCAGGACATTGGGGCCGGGGTGCGGTTTGTCGCCGGCCAGGTAGCGGCAGAGGTTATGCAGAGGCCGTTCCCCTTCGCCGGTGATGATAAAGTCGATGACCGGGAAAACCTTGAGCAGGGAGGCGCCGATGGCCGGGGCGCAGGTCGAGCCGCCCATCAGGATGGGCAGCCGGGGATAGCGTTTTTTCAGGCGCCCGGCGGCCAGGATGCTGCCGGGGAGCTGGCTGAAACAGATGGAGAAGCCGGCCAGGGAGCAGGTGCTGAAATCCTGCCGTTCCAGCCAGTCGTCAAGCTGGGAGTCGAGTTGGGCGGCGATGACGTCAAAGTCGGGGAGCGAGCGGACGATTTTTCGCCCCAGCGTCTGCCGGAAGACCGCCCTGGCCTGGTCGCGTCGTTCCGGAAAGAGGAGACTGCTGTACAATGCCTCGCCGGCCCAGTTGTTTTCCGAGATGAGTTGATAGGTTCTCTGGCCGATCCGTTGTGCCGCTTCGAGGTAGGGGTGGCGGGTCTCCACGGTGATGTCCCCGCTTTGCCCGCGGAGATAGGCCTGCAACACACTCAGCTGGATAGAGGGACGGTTGAAGATGGCCCAGGGCATGGAGACGAGAACAACGCGCATACCGTCACCGGGAAATCATCTCCGTGCCCGGAGGGGGGGTGAAAAAAAGAAGGTCGCGGAGTTTGGCCGGGTCGTCGGTCGGCAGGCTGTTGAGCCTGATATTGGTAAAGGTCAGTTCGGTTATCGAACCAAAAGGGTCTTCAATTACCAGGTGGTGAATAATATTTTTTTGATCAAACCACAACTGAACGGCCTTGATCTGGTTGTGCGGCCGTTTCGGCACCAACCTGATGGCCTGCAGCTTGTCCGCAGCCCCATAGACAAAACGGGGGTCCGGGGGCCGGACTGCAAAGTTGTCCAGCAGGTTGCCGGTCCCGGCGAAAAAAGTATAGGTGATGTCCGCATCCATCTTGTCGGCCGGGACCTTGATCATCTGCCGGTCTTTTGCCGTGTAGATGGACAGGGTTTTGCCGTCGCTCATGATAACCTGGCGGTCGGGGGCGGTGTAGTTCCAGCGCATAACGCTGTGGGTTATGGCTTGGGAGCTTGGGGGCGGCGGCTCGTTTTGTCATGGAGGTTTTGTGGTCGGAAAAAGACGGCATTGCCCCTTCCCAGTCGTTCCCTGCCCCCGGTCCGGGTCACCTGGCTGAAGTCAAAGCTCAGGCTGACGAGCCCGCGGTAGAGATTCTGCAGGGAGGTGGCCTGCCGGACTAATGATTCCCGGGCGGCGGCGTTGTTCTGCGGGAGCAACGGCAGCAGGATCATGCCGGTTGTCAGGAACAGCACGCCGAGGGAAAGAGCTGATAACCTTTTTATTCTATTCATGACAGGTCTTATACTCTGTTTTGCCGGGAAACGGAACAATGAACGCGCTGCCGGGAACCGGAGATGGGAGGGGGAGCTGGTTATCGCCAAGACGTCTGGTTTCGTTTATTGCTTGTTAATCACTCAACGCCAACCGGCCTAGCTTACAATACCCTGAATCCGTGACGGCTTGAGGTTATATTCCATTCAACATGTGGGATTTATTGCATTATTGATGAATAAACGTATTTCCTGGTCTTCACCACGCCGCCCTGCGGGGCGCCCGATAACGGCGCATCTGCTGCGTTGGCAACTCGTTGATATCACACCAGGATAATCAACCTCGTTGCCGCCTT
>JAADIK010000148.1 GCA_013151365.1 Deltaproteobacteria bacterium | reverse complement strand
GGCTATTAGCCCTACCCTAACAGCCTACAGCCTAACAGCCTGGAAACAGATACGCTGGAAGGTGATTTGGGTTGCGGGCATCGCCCGCCTTAGTAGACTATGCGGGCAGGAGCGAGCGCGCAAAGATGTGGTGCCTGTGGTCACTTACATCTCAGCCAGCACCTCTGCGACCTTATCTTCCAGCTCCGTCTTGTCAATGGGTTTGACGCAGTAGGCTGCCGCGCCGAGATTCAGGGCCTGGCTGGCGGTTTCCACTGTCGGGTAGCCGGTCATGATGATGGCGCGGACCGCGGGCAGGTATTTTTTCAACTCGGCCAGGACTTCCGTACCTTCCATCTTGCGCAGTTTCAGGTCGAGGATGGCCAGGTCCACGGGGTTGCCTTCCCGGACATGGCGCAGGGCCAGGTCCTCGTCGGTAAATACCATGACCCTGTGGCCTTTTTTTTCAAGAATTTTTTTGATCAGGACAGCGGCGTCCTCAACATCGTCCAGCACCAGGATTTCTGCCATGGCGGGTACCTCTGTAAAATGGAAGATGGGGTGCCTGTGGCGACTTACAGATTTATGGTATGTAAAGCCGCCTGGTTGCAACCCCTGTAAAGTGTTATCTTCGGGCCGGTCATGCGTTATGATCGCCTTCCGGCCGGGTTGGCAGCCGGATATGGAAGGTGGTATGCATGCCGGCCTCAAGAAATTGCTGTTGCCGCGGAGGGGAAAACGCCTCCAGCGAGCCGTTATGGTCCTTGATGATGCCAAAGGAGACCGACAACCCCAGTCCGGTCCCTTTGCCCACGCCCTTGGTGGTGAAAAAGGGATCAAAGATGCGGCCGATGGTTTTGGCCGGGATGCCGCAGCCGGTGTCGCCGATGACGATTTCCACCTCCTGGAATTTCGGGTCGTAGGAGGTCCAGATGCCGATGATCCCCTCGACGCCGATGGCGTGGTGGGCATTGTTGATGATGTTGACCAGGACCTGGCGCAACCGCTCCCGGTCGACCAGGACGCGGGGCAGGCCGGAGGCCAGCGAGCGCTGGACGTAAATATGGTCCATGTTGAGGGAATGTTCCACGATTGACAGGACCTCGTTCAGGCAGGTATTGATGTCGGTGGCTTTTTTTACCCATTCCGCCGTGTTCCTGGAGAATTTCAACAGGTCGGCAACGATCCGTTTGCAGATCTTGGTCTGTTTCTCAACGGTCCTCAAGGTGTCGAACACCTCGGGCTGCCCGGCGAAGTCCTCTTCAAGAAGCTGGGTGTAACCCAGGATAATACCCAGCGGCGTGTTGATTTCGTGAGCCACTCCGGCGGCGAGCTGGCCCACCGAGGCCATGTTTTCCGACTGGATGAGCTGATCGGTCACCTCCTTGAAGCGGGTTAGATCCTTGGCAATGGCTTCACAGCTCTGGATTGTTCCGCTGTCGTCATGGATGGCCGAGGTGGTGATCATCAGGTAGAGACGGGAGTTGTCCCGCCGGGAGAACTCGATCTCGAATTCCTTCACGTGGCCCTGATCGTTCAGGATCCGGAAATAGCGGTCGCACTGTTCCTGGTCGACAAAGAAGGACTTGAGCGAGCGGCCGATCACCTCGGCGGTATTTTTGAAGCCGAGCAGCTGCACCCCGGCGTCATTGATATCGGTGATTCCGGCCTGGCTGTCGCAGAAAAAGATCATGTCCTTGGAGCCCTCGAAGAGGTGGCGGAATTTCTGTTCCGACAGGCGCAGTTCCATGGTCCGCTCTTCGACCCGCTGCTCCAGGGTCTGGTTCAGCTCGGTCAGGGCGTCGTGGGCCCGGTTCAGTGACCGGGCGTCAGCCTGGACCCGGGCGATAACCCGCTGCATGCTGTGGTAGTAAAAGGTCAGGACCGCCACCGCCGTGAAGGCCAGGGTGTTGAGACCGCCGCTGTATGGAGACAGAAACTCCCAGGCCGCATTGTGGCCGGAGAGGACCAGGAGAAAACGCAGGATGTGACCGACTCCGCGGGACACGGCCAGGATAACCAGGGCGGTGCAGAACCAGAAGATGTAGACCCAGAGCGCGTTCTCCGGATCGAGCCGGCTCAGGCGGCGGGCGTAGATGAAGGCGGCGAGCGCCAGGGCTATCATCAGGAGGGCGCCGAAAAAGTCATCGATATAGACCGGCCAGAGCGGCAGTGATGCGGTCATGACCCGGGCCCCGGGGTGGTGGGCGGCCGGGATTCCGCCTCGCGGCAGAAGCGGCGCAGACTCAGAACGAGAAAGAACATGGCCGGTACGCAGAGCAGGTGGTCGAACCGGCCCAGGTAATAGATCCAGCGGACCGGGGTGAGCGGTCCGGTCAGCCGGTAATCACTGAGACTGTGGCCGGCAAAGGCCGTGTCGGGCAGGCAGCTGTACAGCCAGTGGACGACAAAGGTATCGGTGTTCCAGAGCAGAAAGAAAACCAGTGCCAGCCTGAAGTTACGCCAGGCCGCGCTGTGGCCCGGCGGTCTTTTCTTTATAGTCAGAAGCAGGAAAAGCAGGGCCGCAAAATAAAGGACATGGGCGAGCATGTGGACGTAAAGGCCCTCGGGAGCACCGTGGAGCTGGACCGCCAGGGCCGGGGTCGCCGGCAACAGGATAGCGGCTGCGACCATGCCGATTATCGTCCGCCGGGAGAGGAATCGGCTCGCGACATCTCCAGTACCCGGTGCCGGCTGAGTGAAATTCTTGCGGATCCACATGGTTCTGTGTTACCATCTGTGATCTTGAAATTCAAGTGATACTGCCATACATTACGAGGAATTCCATGACAGTTTCCCAGAGCCATCCGGCCGGATCAGGTCCGGAAAACACCGTTGCCAGGAACGCCGGCCGGGGCAGGGTTATGGTGGTTGACGATGACCGGGACATGCTGGCGGTCCTCAAGAAGGTTCTTGCCAGGAAATGCGGCTGTGAGCTGGCCCTGGCCGAGTCCGCCGAAGCCGCCTTGGAGCTTCTTGGTACCTTCCTGCCGGACGTGGTGCTGACCGATATCAAGATGGCGGGTCTTGACGGCCTGACCCTGCTGGAGGAGATCAAGAAACGCGACAACGCGATTTCGGTCATTGTGATGACCGGCTACGGTACCGTGGAGCTGGCTGTCCGGGCCTTGAAGGAAGGGGCCTATGATTTTTTTGAAAAGCCCTTTGACAACGATCGCGTGGCCTACGCGGTGCAGCGCTCCCTGGAGCGGACCGGCCTGTTGCGGGAGAACCTGCACCTGCATGAGAAATTCGAGGGCCGGGATCGTTTCCAGGGCTTTGTCGGCCGTTCTTCCCGGCTGCGGGAAGTTTTTGCCATTATCGAACGGGTGGCGGCCACCGACGTGACCGTGCTGATCCGCGGTGAATCCGGGACGGGCAAGGAACTCGCGGCCAAGGCCCTGCATGCCTTGAGCGACCGGGCGGCGCGGCGGCTGATTGCCGTGAACTGCCCGGCCCTGCCCGAGCAGATCCTCGAGAGCGAGCTGTTCGGGTATGTCAAGGGCGCCTTTACCGGCGCGACCCGGGACAAAAAAGGGCTCTTTCTCGAGGCTGACGGGTCGACCATCCTGCTCGATGAAATCGGCGACCTGCCCCTTTCCCTGCAGACCAAGCTGCTGCGCGTCCTCCAGGAAAGGGAGGTGCAGCCCCTGGGCCAGAATCGAAGCATCGGGGTCGATGTCCGGGTACTCGCCTCGACCAACCAGGACCTGGAGAGGAAGATCCGGGCCGGTCTTTTCCGCGAAGATCTGTTCTATCGGCTCAACGTGGTTACTCTCACCATGCCTTCTCTCCGGGGAGACCCGGACAATATTCCGGTCCTGGCCCATCATTTTCTCGCCGCCTATGGCCGCGATTACGGCCGGGGTGATCTCCGGCTCAGCGGCGAGGCCCTCAATTACCTGGTCCGGCGGCCTTGGCGGGGCAATGTCCGCGAGCTTCAGAACGTGATCAAACGGGCCGTGCTGCTGGCCGCGGCCTCCACCATCGAAATTTCCGACCTGGCGGAAGCCGGAGACCAGGCCGGGCCGGCCGGTCCGGAGCCGGTCGAGGTCTGTCACCTTCCCTACAGTCAGGCCAAACAGGAGGTGGTGGCCGGTTTCTCCCGAACCTATCTTCTCCGCGCCCTGCGGCACAGCAACGGCAATGTCAGCGCGGCGGCCAGGGCCAGCGGTATGGGCCGCCCGGCCTTTCAGCGTCTGCTCAATCGTTATAATCTGGCGGCCCGGGATTTTCGCGGCGCCTGAAGCCTGAATCCGTTATCGGGCGCCTCGCAGGGCGGCGCGGTGAAGGTCTTGTCGGTTTTTTCTGTGTCCCTTTCGGGGCGCATCATAAAAGATGCAGTGCCTCATTATTGAGACGTTCCGGACCTGAGGTCCGGTCGCATTTCTCGTTGTTTTTCTGTCTTCCAACTTTGTAATTATTTGAATTTGTTGTCATTTGTTTTTTTGCGCCTGGCGGCCGCCTCCTGGCATCGAACTTGCTAAGACGAATGCGGTCATGATGCACTTCACCCGCCGTGGAGATTCTTCAACGCAAACAGGAGGGACTGGAATGACAGAGAAGAGGATTGTTTTTTTGGTAATGATCGCCGCGCTGCTGTTCGGCTGGCCGGGTCGTGGGTATGCCCTGGAGGCAAACGTCGCTGCCCGGACGGTCAAGGCCGGCAGCCCGATTACGGTCACGGGCCATGTCGATCCCGGTCAGGATCTGTATGTGGTGGTTGCAACGGCAAAGCTTTTCAAGCCGGCGGATGCCACCGGTGCCAAGGAAAAGGTCAAGCTCGAGAAAAAATTTGGCGATACTGCCATTCCGCCTAACTATTACGTGATAACCAACCGGCCGGAGACCTTGGCTACGCCGAAATTGTCCGCCAAGGGGCAGACCCACGGGATCTTCGCTTTCCCGCCTTTCAAGTACGAGGTGCGGGTCAACAAACTGAAGAAATGGACCGCCATCCCCGAAGCGGTCAAGGGTCTGCTGGGCCCGGTATCCACGGCGAAGCAGTGGAAATTTCTCACCTACACCCATGAAACGAAGTTCGGCATCAACACGATCAGCAAGGAGCGGCCCATCGGCGGCGGCAACGCCCGGATGGTGCTGACCGGTTACGCCACCCAGGCAGAGGCCTGGAACCGGGGGGTCTCTCTCAGCCTGGATAAAAAGAGCGGTACCTTCAGTGTCATCATGACCCCCTATAAGAATATCGCCCCGAACACCCGGCTCGCCGTCTACGTGAACGGGCAGAAGGTCGATACGGTCACCGTGGAGAAATCAGGATTTTTCTATGGGACCGCCAATACCTACATGAACCCTCTGGTCGTGACCTTTGGCGCCTTTATCATCGGCGTGCTGTTCGTGATCATGGGCGCGGCCGGCGGCCTGTTTACCGCGGCCTTCCAGATTACCATCCTCGGCACCAAGGGACCGCTGGGGGTCAATGCCGCCAATACCATCAAGCCGACCAACCTCTTTCTGACCCTGTGCTCGCCGGTCACCGGTCTGATGAACTATTTCAAGGAAAAACGCTTTGCCTGGCCGGTAGCGCTTTTCTTCGCCGTCGGCATCCTGATCGGCGCCTTCTGGCTCGGCCCGAACTACTCGGCCAAGTACCTGCCCATGAAGGCCTACAAATTTTATCTCGGTTTTATCTGCCTGGTGATCGGCATCAAGCTCTTCTTCGAGAGCCTGCCGTCTTCCATCGAGAAGAAAAAGGCCATGAAGGCCATTGTCCAGAAGTTTAACGCCGCAGCGAAAGAGGCCAAGAAATCCGGCAAGGCCATCGAGCTCGGCAGGGTCGAGATCGAGAAGTTCAATATCGTTAAGTTCGATATGAAGTTCTGGGGCGAGACCTTTGTCGCCCGGCCCCTGGTCATGCTGTTCGGCGGTATCATCATGGGGATGATCGCCTCGTCGTTCGGCGTGGGCGGCGGCTTCATGTTCATGCCCTTCATGACCACGGCCATGGGCTATCCCATGTACCTGGCCGTGCCTATCGCCTTGGCCGGCACATTTGCCACCTCGTGCGGCGGCATTGCCAAGTATATTATGATGGGTTATCAGCCTGACTGGCTGATGGCGGCCGGGATCGCGGTCGGCGCCATAGCCGGCGGCATGGTTGGTCCGAAGATCCAGAAGAAGCTGCCGGAGATCTTCCTGAAGCGGATGCTGGCCCTGGCCCTGGTTATTGTTTTTCTCAAATACACCAGTGTTATTCCGTGGCTGCGCTGAGTCGGCGGGGTTGAAACATGCATATTATGGATCTGACTAACGCCGTGCTGGGCTGGCTCTTTACCAGCCTGGTCAGCCCGTTTTTCAGCCTGCTTGGCCGGGGGCTTGAGCTGTTGCTGCTCAGGCCCCTGGACCTGATCGGCCTGCCGGTGGCCGGCCAGGTTGCCGTGGTCGGGCTGCTGGCCGGGCTGCTCTCCCTGTTTCTGCGGCGGCTGCTGCGGGTGGGCGAGCATGAAGATAGTTTTGTCGCCGCTTTTGCGGCCAAAAAAGAGCGGCAGAAGGATTTCGCCCTGCTGAACGACTGGAAGACCCGGGATCTGTTTTTCCGGGTCAGTGACCGTGATCTGGACGAGGACTTCAATACCTACCTGGCCCATCGTTTTGCCTTGCACGGCATAGTCTACCTGCTGCCCATTCTTTTCACCCTGTTCTGGCTCGATACGGTGTTCAGCCCGGACGAGCTGATCAGCAGGGTGGGGGTGGCGGCGGCCATGCCGCTGCCGGCGAACAGCTATGGTTTGGCCGGAGTGCCGGTGGCGCTGGTGTTCTTTATTTTTTATCTCCTGGTCTTGTTCACGGCCGGTTGGCGCCGCAGGCGGTGCCGGAGCAGACAGGCTCGGGCTGCCGATCATTGCCTCCCGGCCGGCCAACCTGACGGGGGCTCGGCATAATGGCGAGGATCATGGTCCTTGATGACGTCCTCGACTCGGTGGTATTGATTGAGAAGATTCTGGCCAAGCAGGGGCACGAGGTGGTGGGCTTCACCGATGAGGAAGAGGCGTTGCGTTATGTCCGTAAGCACCGGATTGACCTGGCGGTCCTTGACATCAAGCTCGGAAAGATGAATGGTATCGAGGTACTTGCGGAGTTGAAAAGGATCGGTCCGGCAATCAGGGCGGTGATGCTGACCGGCTATCCCACCGTGGCCAGCGCCCGGCAGGCCCTGCGCCTGGGAGCCGGCGAATACTGCGTCAAACCGATTGACAAGAACGAGCTTGAAGACAAGGTGGCACTGGTTCTGAACACCCTGCCGCCAAGATGTAATCAATGACCATGAATTAAATAAACAGACGGGGTCCATGGTCCCGGCCGGGCCGGTATTCCGGACCAGGAGGAGAACAGATTATGAAGAAATCGGTCTGGAGCATGTGCGGTATGTGCACGGTTCGCTGTCCGATCCGGGTGGAGACCGAGAATGACGAGGTCACCTGGATCGAGGGCAATCCCCACCTGCTTGGCGGCGCCCTCTGCGCCAAGGGTTCGGCCGGCATTTCGCTGCTGAATGACCCGGAGCGGCCGCAGCAGCCGCTGATCCGCAAGGGCGGCCGGGGCGCCGGCCGCTGGGACAAGGTGAGCTGGGATACGGCCTTTGATTACGTGGCTGAAAAATTGAATAAAATCGTCGACCGCTACGGTCCGGAAAGCGTGATGATGAGCTGCCGGGGCGGACCTTTTGCCGACATTGTCAAGGCCTTTATCCACGGCCTTGGTTCACCCAACTTCACCAATCACGACAGCGCCTGCGGCCGCAACGCCCATCATGCCAGTCTCTCCCTTTACGGCGTGGGCCGGACCGGCTTTGCCTATGACATCAAGAAGACCCGGCACCTGGTGCTGTTCGGCCGCAACATCCTGGCCTCGCTGCGGGTCGCGGAGGTGAACCAGGTGCTGGACATGCTTGACGCGGGCGGCCGGCTGACCTATGTCGATGTCCGCCAGACCATGACCGGCATCAAGGCCAACCGTTTTTTCCAGGTCCGGCCCGGTACCGATTACGCCCTGGCCCTCGGCATAATTCACGAGGTGATCCGGGAAAAGGCCTATGACCAGGAGTTCATCGACCGCTATGTGAGCGATTTTGACGCCCTGGTCGCCTTTGTCGAGCAGTATGACATCGACTGGGCCGCCCGTGAGTGCGGCGTCAAGGCGGAGCGGCTCAGGGAGTTTGTCCGGGAACTGGCCATCGACCGGCCGCAGGTGGTCTTCCACCCCGGCTGGATGACCTCCCGCTACCGGGATTCCTTTTACTCCAGCCGGGCGCTGCATATCCTCAACGTCCTGATGGGCAATATCGAGGTGGAAGGCGGCCAGATTTTCCCGAAGGGTCCCGGCGACTGCGGGGTCAAGGGACTCCGTTCCTTTGACGGCCAGATCCCCAAACCCACGGTCAAGCGGGGCGACGGGGTGGGCTGGAAGTACAGCCATTTCGACAAGGGACCGGGCCTGTTTCACCTGTTCTATGACACCATGGTGACCGAGGATCCGTACCCGATCAAGGGGTTGATCTGCGTGCGGCACGATCCCTTTTCCTGTTTTCCCGATCCGGCCGCCCAGAAGGAGGCCCTGGACAAGCTTGATCTGCTGGTTGCCGTTGATACCCATTACAGCGAGTTCGGCTGGTACTGTGACGTGATTCTGCCCGAGTCCACCTATCTTGAGCGTGACAGCATCATCGCCACCCAGAAGGGGACCAAACCCCGTTTCATCTGCCGGAACCCGGCGGTGGCGCCCAGGTACGATACCAAGTCACTGAGCGAAATTATCAAGGGGCTGGCCGACCGGGTCGGGATCGGCCACTATTTTCCCTATAACTCGACCGAGGAACTCCAGGCCTGGCAGCTCGAACCTACCGGGGTCCGGATCGAGGATTTTGCCGAAAAGGGTTTTGTCGAGCTCACCAAGGAACCGATCATGTATGACCGGCAGAAACTTGACGGCAAGTTCAAGACCCCGTCCGGCAAGATCGAGATCATCAGCCAGAAACTGACCGAGGCCGGGCTGCCGTCGCTCAAGCCGTATGAAAGTCCGGAAAAACCGCCCAAGGGCAAGTTCCGCCTGGTCTTCGGCCGGTCGCCGGTCCATGCCCACGGGCATACCATCAACAACCCGCTGCTCCATGAGCTGATGCCGGAAAACACCCTGTGGGTCAACCGGCGGGCGGCCGCCAGGATGGGGGTGAAGGAGGGCGACTGGGTGGAGGTGAGCAGCAATGGCATGGTCAACACCATCAAGGCCCATGTGACTGATTTTATCCATCCGGAGGCAGTGTACATGGTGCATGGTTTCGGCCGCCAGGTCCCCCTGCAGACCCGCTCCTACCACGCCGGGGTGGGCGACCAGAAATTGATGACCGGGATGCTCGCGGCAATGGACCCGGTCGGCGGCGGCCTGTGCCTCTGTGAGTGCCTGGTCACGGTAAAACGGAGTTCGAAAAATCCCAAAAGGATGGTGGAATTATGAACAAGTATACCCTCTACCTCAACTCCAAGCGCTGTAT
>JAADIK010000174.1 GCA_013151365.1 Deltaproteobacteria bacterium | reverse complement strand
AACGGCCCTCTTTATCCCCGGAGCCATATCGTCTGCCGTAAAAACGTGGACGAGAGAATCACCATGAGGGACTTTCCCCCTGGCCAGGGTCATGAAATCGCCGCCCGCCACAGTCTCTACCCAGAGATCTTTCATCTCTTGCCGGCTTCCCTTGATGAGGGCCAGCCTGAACGAGGCAGGCCGGGAGAACTCTTTAATATTTTTATTATAAAAATCTTGAATCTCTTTATCACTCACCTTGACCTGCGGCAGGAAAACTTGTTTTTCCAGGGCCATAACCAGCCGGTGCCTGGTGTAGAATCGGAATATCTTGTCAAAGGGCGGCTTCTTTTCATAATGCCGGTCAAGCCCTGCCCGGGTGGTCAGGGTCTGGCTGATGATCCCCTCCAGCACCTGCTCCTTGTAACGGAACGCGGCGTCCTTGAAACCTGATTCCCGTCTGAACTTTCTCTGCTCTCGGACCTTCTGCATGAATTCATTTTCCGAAACCGAGCCCTCGTCCATGGTAATAATATTCTCAGCACCCAGGTCGGCATCGGGCGCGTTGATATCCAGTTCCTTCAGCAACTTGCGGTTGACTTTAACATGGTACTTCTTCCAAAGTTTTTTCAGCAGCTGATTGGTATAAAATCCCTCTTTCTCCCGCCACAGTTTTCGGGATATCCCCAGCTTGAGTTTCTCGAAATCTTTTTTATCCGCGCCGGCAGTACTCAGCAGTTGTAAAATCAAAACGCCGTTCCGGGAGGGCGTCGGTTTGGAAAAGCCGCTCTTGCCAAGACCCAGCAAAATCTTCTGCCAGCCTATGTTGGTATTGTCCGGCCGCTGCCAGCAACTCCTCACCGCAATCGCTCCCCCCCTTGAACCTGCCCGCTTGTGCAGCTCCTCCACGGTGACAGTACCGGCCAGCAGCTTCTTATAGGCCGCATCGGCATCCTGCTTATTATGGAATGAAATAACATTGACCTGCCAGCGGGGAACATACGACTTTTGGTAGCGCTGCCACAGTTCCTGCTCGCTGATCTTGATTTTCGAATCCACCTCGTCATATTTGAGCATCATCAGGGACCGGGCCTTCAGGAAGATCATCACTTTCCTCCGATAGTCAGGGGTATCGTACAGGTGCATCTTTTCACCTTGTCGATACAGGAGGACCCAGTCAACATACGGGGCAGGGGTTTCGGGAATACTCATACCCTTTTCCCGCCAGTTTTTCCACCAATTGCTAAAATCATCGGTACTGTACCCTTGCCCGTTAATGGTGACCAGGGTGCTGGTGCTCCATGGCAGCCACGATGCCTGCAAGGGAGAGAAAAAAAGGAAAAAAAGCATGACGGCCAGCGTCAGCGACCTGATTATTTTGAACATTGATTCATACCTTGTTCAAGCCAGAGATTGATAATTTCCTTCGACATTCGCCGCGCCAGGCCGGTAATCGTATTGATCCGGCCGAAATGCATGATGGCCCGGTAATCTTTACCGCGGCGCTTGTAATAGGTTTCCCATAAAAGTTTGCCGGTTCTGCCGTCATAGAGACGCAGAACAACCGTGAGTTCGGTCACGACCTGCCGGCCGCTTCTACGTTCCACCATCCTCAGAACATCACCGCCGATAAAGAGTTGAACCCCCAGCCGGCTGCCGATAATCTTCAGTTGTTCCAGGGTGGGCTCCTGAGTAGGGAAGATGGTAAGTTGCCGGTACAGATCAAGGACATCACCCTCCTGGACCACCTGGAAAGCGGCGGCAGATACCAGTTCGGTTGAAAATACCTTGTTAAACAGCTCCGCTCCCCGAGGATAACCACCCGTGCCCATGAACGGCAACACCGCTACCCGACAGGTAAAATTCCCGGGCAAAGGGGCCATCTTGTCCAGCCTGGGGGCCGTGGAACTACAGGCGACAAGCAGAAACAGGAACAGAAGGGAGGCAATCCGGTAACACCAGTGAATCACTTAGAAATCCTCCAACCACTGGCTTTCAATTTCGTGCTGCTGCTGCGCCTGCGCTTTTTCCGTCAGGGCCAGCAAATCCTTTACCTGCCGCCGGCTTCTGTTGCCGAGAACGTCCCGTGCCACCAGCATAAGCTCGAACCTGGAGCCATCGGCATGCTCAGGCAGGTCCACAACCACGTCAGCCGGGAAATGATCGCCGGACGCCGTCTTGATGACCCGGCCGCCATCCTGATAAATTCTCAACCACCAGAATGACACCGGCGTGGTCACGGAGTCAGCCAGGGCCAGCCGCAGCCGCCTGCCCTTTTTTTCCACCTTCAGGCTGATTTTCGGGGGGGTACGCCGCAGGGAGACCTTCTGTTCGGCGGATGCGATCAGGCCGGCCCGGTCCCAGGCGGTTATTTTGATCAGGTAGACCCCATCCAGCGCCGGCAAACCACTGCTGGTGTAACCGTTCCAGTTGATCCGTTCCGGTAACTGGCCGGCGTCCTCCTGGTCAACAATGATTTCGTTATCCTTGTCGAACACGGCAATGGTCCACCGGTCGAGAGGTTCCGGCTCGGGCATCGTCGTAATAATGGCCAGGGAACGGCTGAAGGTGACCAGGCCGTCAAGTTTCTTCCCCACGAGATGGATAACCAGGGACGGAGGAGTGCTGTCAACATGGTAGCGCCCGAGGATGGCGGTTTCCCGTCGGCCGGAAGGCTGCTTGACAACCAGGGTCACCTGGTAGGTACCGGCTGTTTCCTGGGCCGGCCACGATGCGGTAACGCCGTACTCTTCCTTATTCAGGGTCGCCGGGTAGACCCGGCCACCGACCTGCACCGACGCCTCGCTCCCCGGCTTGATCCGGCTCGTCGCACTAATGATGACCCGGCACACAACCGGCTGACCGGGTCTTTCAGGACGCAGAACAATGGAAGAGAGAGAGAGTCCCTTCCTGGCCGGGCCGGCCGTATTAATCTCACGGGGGAAGGAGGCCAGCAGCATCGGGCAATAGACCTTGAGCAGATCATTTAATGTTTTGGGTTCGGACAGAGCCAGGAGGCGCTGCAAATCATTCTGGGACAAATCCCTGATCGTTGTCCATATTGTTTTGCCGTCGCTGGTCCGGATGAGTTGCAGGCTCATGGATACGGCCGCCGACGGAGCCCGGTCCAGCTGGCAGACCGTCCCCAGGAGAATCAGGTCCGCACCAAGCTCTTTCCTGGCCTCCGCTATGGCCTGGCTATCCAATCTCCCCAGGGTCCGGATACGATGCCTGACCATGAACGCCATGATCTTCTTATCGGAGATGAGCTTGTCTCCAAGCTTCCCGGCCTGCCGGCGGAGATAACCGGTAAGAGGAAAATTCACGCCGTTGGCGTCCTTTGTCAGGTCCAGCAAAGGGAAAATGGCGAGGGACCGGGCCTGGGCGGCAGGCGAAAAGACCGCGACCAAGAGGAGAGCGAGTGCTATTAAACGGAAAAATTTCATTAAGTGCTTCTATACCAAACTCAGCTTGACGAACTTGGCACCCCGCCTGCACGGAGATGACGGATTGCATAAGCCCGTAGGGTGCGTTTACGCACCAGTTTACGGTGCATGGAATGACCCTACTTGGGAATGGTGGCCAGCATGTCCCTGGTCAGAATAAGCGCCAGCTGGAAACTATCCTGCGGATCCAGGTCAAACAGCCTCTCCCATACCGAATAACCGTTCCGATGCGCGCTGGACTGCCACAGAATCTCGGCCGACTCGCTGTCTACCAGCTTCAGGGTCAATGAAACCTCGGGATAGGAAAACGGGCCTGATTTGTTCGTGCCGATGTCGTTGACGGTACCGTCGATAAAGGCCTGCACCCCGAGCCGCTGGCCCAGCCTTTTCAGAATCGGCGTATCCATGGGCTTGTCCTTGCCGATGGCCATTTCCCGAAGGGCACTATCGACAACTCCCTCGTCCACAACATCAAAAATGCCCATGGATAAAATCTGGGTCGTGGTGATGTCCCGGATTCGCTGGGCGGCGAATTTATCACTGGTGTTATTGGTAAATGGCAGAACCGCCACTTTTTTCACATACCGGAGATCCGTTTTCTGGCGGACAAAGGTCGATTCATTCTGCGGAGCGGCGCAACCGGACAGTGAAAGAATAATGATCGCCGCCAGGGCACAAAACTGGACTTGACCGAGATAAGCTAAAAACTTGCGTTGAGGCGTGCATTTAAGTTCCATGAGTCCCCTTCTTCCATCATTAAGTAGTTGGCGTTTGTATCGAGCGTCAGGTAGCCACTCAGGTTCCAGCTCCACTTAAAATTAAAACTATTGATCGTCTCTTCCTGTATTGCATTCAACCTGTACCCCAGGGTCACGTGAGTCTTATTCGTTCGCAGCACGGAAAGCTGGCTGTCGAACAGCATCGATGAGCGTTTATCCCCGCCGTCACCATACCCCAGGGTGCCCTGAAACAGAAAGGCAAGCATATCCGATGGCCGGTAGTTTGCCTGGATCGAGGTGTTGCCCTCCGACCGGCTGCCACTGTTGGAGGTGCCGATGGAGCTAACATCAGCAGCATTATAATCGGTAACCAGGTCAACCACAAGGTTATCGCGCATCCGCGAAGTCATTCTCAGACTTGCCCCGAGGTAATGACTACTCCGGTCCGTTTTCTCGTTGGTATTGAAATTCAGGTACAGATCAAAATCGGAGGTCAGGCCGGGATAGAGAGTGGCCGAATTAAGCCAGTTGATGGTATGATTGGTCGATAGCCGTTGACCGTCTTTATAACTCTCGTAGCGGGTGAGTCCCAGGCTTGACTCCAGGGTATCGAGGGGCCGGGAAAAAATGGTCAGGCCATAGCTGCGGGATTCCCGGTCGTCACTCTCTGAATTGTTTTCAATGGTACTGTTTACTGTCACGCTCGGCTGGAAATACCGGTTGTACAGCCATTTGAAAACGGCCGACTGATCAAGACGGTCCCGGTCATTGCCCTGGTTACTGTCATTTCTGCTCCATGAAAGGGTATAGGCGAACCGGGTGTCCGTAGTCGGATTGAGACCCAGTCCCAAGTCGGTCTTGTAGTTGGTGGTGAGCTGCCGGTTCGAAACGTGACCATTATCGCCGGCCAGCCGCCGATACGCCTCCAGCTCGGTAACCCGCACATCCAGGGAAGCCGGCCAGCCGGTCACCACCAGCTTGAGATAGACCCCCTTGACCCCGCCCGCATTGACCTCGAAACGGAACTCATCCTTATTGAAGACCGTCCCGGCATCGGTGATTTCCTTTTTCCAGGTCGTGCCGTCATCACTGGAATACAGGTCCCACCTCAGAGACGAGGTATCGGCGGTGAGCAGGGCGTCATCCTTGGTCGTGTACACATAAATGGTATTGACGGGCTGCAGATTCGTCATAATGGCCAGGTTGACCGGCTTGCCGAAACTGATGCTCACTGCGGACGTTGAGGTGTCTCCGTCAATCAGGGCCGGGAGGGACGGCAGAGTACCGGTTTCCGGAGTGGCATCGTCACCAGCCATAGCCTGGGAGACGGGAACCGGCACCAACGCGGTCCCCCCGGCACCGGTCCGGGCGGCAAAATCGATATTTGTCCGGTCGATCTGCTGAGAAAAATGAAACATGACGCGGTTGCGCCAGAATCGGTCCTGGTACGCAAGACGGCCGAAGTGCCGGACCTGGTCGGTCTCACTGTGCCCTACGTCGTCGGTATTCAAAGATTTATAGTAATTGTAGTTGAGCTTGAGTTTTTTATTATAGTTCCAGCTGGTAAGCAATTCCCGCCAATTGCTGTCACTGTTGATAGTATGAACGGTTGCCCCGTTGTCCACCCGGCTGCCGCCCGTTCTCACCTCCAGGGCTGGCCACCAGCGATAGTCCCAGGCGCTGGCGAGACTGGTCTCCCAGGAGCGGGTCAGGAGGTCCGCCCTGTCGGTACCGTGAATACTGTTGACATAGCCGGATAACCGGGCCAGAAAAATATCATTGTGCACATTCAGGTTCAGACGGGGCGATATCATTTCCCTGGTGCCCCGCCCGGTTGCCCAGCTCTGATTGTAATCCATATCGGCATTGAGTCCGATTGCCTCTGATATCAGGGGAGTCCACTGGAGATAATATCTCTGAAGGTACCTCTGCATGGTCTTCTGTGAGGTGTCCTGGCCGGAGATATCGGTACGCCACGACGCAGCCAGGCTGAGCGGTTTGGCCGCACCGGGCTCGGCCGTCAAAATGCAGGCGCAGACAAGTACTGCGATCGGCAGTAACCCTGCCCTGTATCGAGTAGTCTCTTTCAAATCAACGATGAATAAAGTCGGGGGGAGGCCGCCGGTGGGCCGCCTACCCTGTTGAATAAATCACAGCAAAGGTGCCGGCACCTTTTTCTCAGGGTAAAACATGGCACCCGAAACCAGCGCGCCCCTCCACCGGACGAGCACCATGCCTCGCCGCCATTGCCCCATTTTTTCTCTCCGTCATCAGGCAGAAATCCAGCGGGTCGGGTGAGGATCAGGCTTGGGCCGTAAATCGGCGACCGAACCCGGTTTGTACTATTGGTGACACTACAGAATCAATAAATCATAGAAATACATTTGAAGTCAATCAATAAATGAACGGGAAATGTTGAATAACCTGATAAAATTGAAGATAAAATACGGCACATTCCTCAGCCGCCGGACAGAGACCTGAATTAGTGAGCGTTCGAGAACTGTGCAGATGCAAGGCGGCAACGATGTTGATTATCATGGTGTGATATCAACGAGTTGCCAACGGAGTAAATGCGTCGTTCCCGGGCGGACAGCAGGGCGGCGCGGCGAAGACCAGGAAACGCGTTTACTTAGCAATAATACAATAAATTCCATATATTGCACAGAATGCCACCTCAAGCCATCACGGATTCCGGAGAGAGGCAATGACCGGAAGACGAATCCTCCCCATCCTCACCCCCTCTTCGCCCGGATAAAAAAACAAAAAAAAACCATCCCCCGGGGGATGGTTTTTTTTTGTTGCAGGAGCATATCTCCTTCTGTTTTCAGACGCCGTCCTTGGTCGAATGACACTTGAAGCAACCGGTTCCGGCACCAGCGCCGGTCGTGCCAACCGTTATCAGGCTGTAATCCCAGCGCAACAGGTCGGCATATGGCGAACCGTGAGCCCGGTGGCAGGAAATGCACATCACGATAGCTCCACCCGCATCACCATACGCGGTGGAGTCGCTTGTCGTGCCGTTTAACGTGCTATGACCGACTGGCACCATGGGGTCATAAACGGTGTAAGCGGCATACTCGGTGGTACCCCCCTTGTTGTTCATGTCGTAATCGGTGGGATGCCTGATCCACGGCGAGGCCATAGTTGCACCGGAACCCTGGATCCCCTGAACACCGGTGTAGGTGCCGGCGCTGTTGTGAAAGGCGCCATGGCACTGGGCGCAGAGCGAACTGATAGTGGTGGTGTCGACAGCAGAATCAGCGGACCGATCAGCGCCCTTGTACTCGTTGTGGTGAGTGGAGTCAGGCTGATATTCCCAGCGGTGCGAGGTGGTCGAGGGCGCATCATCCTCCTCGGTCCCCAGAACCCCTTTGAGGAAACGGAAGCTGAGGCCGACGGTCGCACCCGTAATCCCACCCGAATCGTCGGTATGATGGGCTCCGTGCACGGCACTGAAATTATTGGTCTGGGTCCGGTCACCATGACAGCCGGCGGTACCGGCGCAGGTCAGATTATAACCGGACACCATATCGGTCTGCGCCGCAACCCTCGTGGACCAGGAGGTAGCGTCCGAATCCCCGGGAGGAGATGTCAAGGTAGGAAAAGCCGCGCCAAGCATATCGACATCATGGCCGCCGCCCGCAGAAACAGGATCGCCGCCGCCGGCAGAGCCGCCGCCGTTGACGGTCCAGTAAAAGTTGCCGCCGGCCAAGGTATTGCCGGTCAGACCGTACGTGGGAGCCGTTGTTCCCGAGTACACATAGGGAATCGTGTTCGAGCCGTCATTGGTACCGGTGTGACACTGGATACAGTTGCCACGCAACAGGGTATCGTTGGGCGTAGTGGAACCATTGTAGGTCATGGGCGCGCCGTTCTGACTGTTATGCATGGTGTGGCAGTCAGAGCAGGGACCCTGTGCGGCAGCCGAGGCAAATCGGGGCAGACATATCATCGCCCCCACCCCCAATGCCGCCGCCGCGACCAGGTAAGTTTTTTTGATCTTCTCCAACCTCATTCCGTTCCTCCTCCTCTTTTTCTCTTAATCGTTGTCCTTCCAGGAACCGTGCCCTCTCTTCCCGGCCGCCCACAGTCGGCTGTCATGCGAAATCAAGGTTATGTCCTTATTTGACGTACCTTAAAATATCGTACAATACATGTATTGTATATACATCCAACATTGTTATTCTTATTTTTCTTTCCTATAGCACCAATTCAATCCCGCGACAAGTTTTTTATTTTTCAAATGGTACGAAACAGACCGGCACACAAGCCAGACCACCCCGAATCAAAACAAACCATTTTTACTTTATTTTACAACTTATTAGCTTGCAAGATACAAGCCAGAATCCAGACCGGAGCTAAGCATTTCTCTTTCAATTTCGACGGCCCTGCCGACCGCAAATCGGCGGCTTGAGGTCCAGCAGCGTGGTCTTTGAATTACAATTACGTCGCCAGAGCGTTACCCGGATTTCACAAACGTAACCACCAAGCCGCGCTCCATCTTCGGGTGACCAAGCCTCCTCCCACAGACATACTACTTGTATCCGTAACGGATTGAGGGATATTTCATGCAATGTATGAAATTTGCATATTGCCGGATATCCTACGGCCTTCACCGCGCCGCCCTCAGGGGCACCCGATAATGGCGGATCGGCTGCGGTGACAACTTGTTGCCCCCCAGGACAATCAACCTCGTTGCCGCCTTGACACAGAGAGACATCGACCGAAAGTCAGGCCGCCGGTGATCAAATGGTGCCGGCGGGACCGGCATGCTCCCTGACCTCCGCCTGCTGGCCGGGCTCAAACCCGGGCCCCAGATACTGTCGCATCTCACTGGTCTTCATGGACCGGGGTTCATTCTGATCCCGGCTCCTGTCGAAAACGAACGGGACCCGAAAAAGTGGGAACTTATAAGCAAACCGGACATTAAGGACCTGGACCCGTTTGTTAAAAAGATCGGAGACCATAAGCTGGTCCTCGCCGTTCAGGGCCAGCCGGGTGGGATAGCGGAACCAACCGGGGCTGACGCCCATGCCGCCGAACTCATACATAAACCTACCGCTGATATCATAGATGAGGATGGTATGGCGCATGTAGTCCGCCACAAAGATCGCTTGTCTTTTTTCATCAATAGCCAGCCCCCGGGGACGGCTCAGCTTGCCGAACGAACCACCCTTTTTGCCGAACGAATAGAGCAGTTCCTCGGACGGATTATAGACATAGACCTTGCTGGTTTCCTCACTGAGAAGGAAGAGATCCCCATGGGAGTCGATCTTGATATCGATCACCTGCACCGGTCCGAGCACGGGCTCATTCACCCGGGGATAACCCTTGACGGACCGGGGCCGCAGTTCCACCGGCAGGCCCGAAAGATCAATCTGCGGTTCCGGGCGAACCTTCTCCTTCTGCCCGGATTTATCTTTATTTATACGGCCGCCTTGCCGACCGCGGTAGGGGCGGACTGGTTAAAAACCATGCCCATAGGCTTCAACCAGTGGGAAAATTTGCCGTTTTTATCCAGAACCAGAACGCCGCGGCTATTCAGCCCGGCCACATAGATCAAGCCGGCCCGATTGACCGCAATAGAGGTGGGGACAAAATTTTTCGTCTTCGGCATGCCCACAAGGGGGAACTCCTTGACCGGAAAAAATGCCTGATTAAAAACCGTAATTCTGGCCGGTTCCGTCGCGGTTCGTCCCTGGCAGACATAGATCAGGTTGTCGCGGCCGACGAAAAGCGCACGGGGGGCAGCCGCGCCCCGGCCCCGGCCCAGCGCCACCTCGGGAAAGTCGTTGGCTCCGTAGACCACTACCTTGCCGCCGTCGGCGCCCACCACCACGTAGGTTTCGTGCGCCCGGCGGTCATAGAAAATTGCTCCGGGAAAACCGATTGCCCGGCCGTTCTCATCCCGGGTCATGATTGAAACGACCTTGACCTGAATTTTGTTTTTCCGGCCGGCGGTAGGCGCAGATTCAGCTGAAGCCGCGATATCTTCTGCCGACGGGGCCGACGGGCCGGACCTGGCGGCGAGCGTCTCTGTCGGCCGCACACCACTATGGGCGGAGCCCGGCACCAAGACCAGGAACAGCGCCAGAATCGACAGCGGCAAGGGCCGCGTCATGACATTAATGATGACATTTAGTGCAGACATTACCGCCGAGCGGGCTTCCGATCAGTAAATATTGATAGTTCGACCCGTGGGGATTATGACAGCTGGCGCAGGAAAGCTCACGGCCCTTATGCCGGGGGTCAGGCTTGCCCGACAGGGGATGGCCGCCCACCGGGTGGCCGCTGGTCACTCCCTGCAGACGGAGATGGCAGCCGGCGCAGAGCTTGTTGATAGGCTTGTAAAGCTGGAACGGATAGTCACTGGCATGAGGGTCGTGACACGCCCCGCAACCACTGCCTACGACAATACCGTGGCGGTGAAAACCCGGGGTTTTTTCCACGCTTTGCCGTTTGTCAGTATGACAGGCTACGCAGAGACCGGTCTTTGGGTCCGCCCAAAGCTCGAACTTATAACTGGCGCCGTGGGGATCGTGACAGACCGTGCAGTCGCCGATCCGGATCGGACCATGAATATAGGCCTTTGACTTCCATTTTCTTTCGTTGACATGACACCGGTAGCAGATATTGGGTACCCGGCCCGTCGGCACGGCAAGTTTCTTGTTGCCCTCACCACGACGATGGCAGGCCAGACAGTCCAGATTGGCCGACGGGCCATGCAGCCACTTGTTGCCGTTGACCAACCGGCGATGACAGGAAAAACAGACCGGGGAGAAATTAGAATTCTTTTCGAGTTCTTTCATCTCCAGGCCGGAATCGGCCGACAATTTCCGATCATGGCAGCCGCTGCACGCCGCGGGCACCACCTCGTTGCGGTGAAAGAGATAGAGCCCGGAGTCGCTCGAGCCAAACGGCGGCATGGTCGGTTGGGACCGGTACCTGACAATAACTTTTTTGTCACCGGGCTTGATGACGAAGGTATTGATTCCCTTTTTCAGGGACAGTTCATAATGGACATAGTACGAACCGTCTTTCTGCCACGAGCCGGCCGGGACCAGAGGCTCGATCGTACCCTGCCGGCCGGTAACCCTCCCGACCTGCAATGACCGGCGCTCACCATTATCCGCGGCCCGGATAACCAGGCTGGCAGCCCCGCGCCGGGCACGAACCAGCAATTTTTTTCCTGTGGGCGGGGTCAAGATGGTATAGGCCCCGGCAGGAAGGCTCGGCAGAATAACGAAACTGAAGACAACCATGATCAAGGCCCAGGTCGGGAGAACACGCCGATTTTCCATTTTCATCCTTTTTCTAATCCATGTCCAATCGTCTTGCAAAACACCTTCCCCAAAAAAACAAAAACGTCACCGGCCGCCACACCCTAGACGGAAGGCACCTCTATGGTTCATTGGAACTACAACCTCATCCCGCGAGCAGAGCTTCCCGGCAAGGCCATAGAAACATGACAAATTCCCTGGAAGACTAAACCATACCTGGGGAAAAAATGCAAAACTTCGCCCATTTTTTTATCTCCATACAGCACGGTCTCAAAATTTATATTTTTTTCACTCAAACGGCACTTTGCAAAGAGACAGAAATAGGCCGGGGTTATGGCAGTTGTTCGCTTGTGCCTGAACCGTTACCCTTCTTCTTTATTTGCTTTTTTTTTAGCAGACAGTATGGTTGAATGCAAGACAGATAAGTGTTTCTTTGTTCACCTTTTTTATTGACATGGCCATCAAACTCGTCACCATAATCTTAATATTAATCGGCACCATCTGTCTTTCGATTGCCATTTTGCCCACCAAGCAGATCTGCGGCCTGGAGAAAAAACATCGTGTTGCCTGGCGCTGCCTCGGCGCGCTAATTCTTCTCTTTCTGGTCGGCTATCTTTATTACGGCAGCCTGCTTGTCCTCCGCCCGGCCCGGATCCATGATCTCCTGATCTCCATTATCATGGTGGCCGGCGGAATTTTTGTTATCCTGGTTGCCCGCCTCAGCCTGCAGACGCTTAAAGGCATAAAAAAAATCGCGGACCGGGAGCGACACCGCGCCCTGCATGACGAACTAACCGAACTGCCCAACCGGATTCTTCTGTATGAACGAATCGAGCAGGCCATGCTGGAGGCTAAGCGGGACGAAACGACCATTGCCATCCTGCTGATGGACCTGAACCGCTTCAAGGAGATTAACGACACGCTGGGCCATTTTTACGGCGATTACCTCCTGCAGATGATTGCCCCGCGGATGTGGGAGTGTATCCGTCAGGCCGATACCATCGCCCGGTTCGGCGGCGACGAATTTGCCGTTGTCCTGCCCGGCGTCGAACTGGAGCAAGCGATCAACATTGCCGAGAAGATCTCCCGGACCATGGAAGAGCCCTTCCATATCGAAGGCAACTCCCTGAGCATTGATGTCAGCATCGGCATTGCCCTCTATCCCCGGCACGGCACCGACAGCGACACCCTCCTGCAACATGCCGACATCGCCCTCTATGCCGCCAAAAAAACCAGCGGCGACTTTTACTCCATCTACAATGCGGAACTGGACGACCACAGCATGAAACGCCTCATGTTCACCGTGGAGTTGCGGGAAGCGCTCAAAAAGGAACAACTGGTGCTGCACTACCAGCCTAAATATTCCCTGATCAGCAGACAGGTCTGCGGGGTCGAGGCCCTGGTCCGCTGGCCGCGAGCCGACGGCAAGGGACTCACGGCACCCGCCGACTTTATTCCCATTGCCGAGAAGACCGGGCTGATCCGCCTTTTGACCTACCAGGTCCTTGAAAAGGCCTTTGCCCAGTCGGCCGATTGGAAAAAGCAGGGTATTTTCCTTCCCGTGTCCATCAACCTCTCAACCAAGGTCCTGCATGACCTGGACCTGCCGGGCCATGTCAAGAACCTGCTGGAAAAATGGGAGATCGATCCCCAAACCATCACGCTGGAGATAACGGAAAGCAGTATGATGGTCGATCCCGTACTTGCCTTCAAAACCATCACCGCTCTCGGGGAACTGGGCGTTCACCTCTCCATCGACGACTTCGGCACCGGCTATTCGTCGCTCGCCCTGCTTAAACGGCTGCCCGGCTGCGAACTCAAAATTGACAAGTCGTTGATCATGGATATGGCGGAAAACCGGAACGACCTGACCATCGTCCAGGCCTCCATTGACCTGGCCAGGAGCATGGACCTGCAGGTGGTTGCCGAGGGGGTTGAAACCAGGGAGACCATGGAAAAACTCACCGAGCTTAATTGCGAGATGGCCCAGGGCTTCTACCTGAGTCCGCCCCTGCCCGCCGCCGAGGTCCTAGCCAGGATCGCGGAACTGAATGCCGGACCACACCCGGCCGAGACCGCGGACAACCGCAACGTCATCACTCCATCCCGGAGCCCGGCTTACCAGCAGGCCTTAGCCGCGCCCGAGTAGTGCCCATCCGGACGGACACTAACTAACCGGCAAAAAAACTCCGGGCCATTTCGACATCCTTCCGGTTGCCGATAATAAGCGGCACGCGCTGATGCAGGTGCGTGGGCTCAATCTCCAGGATATCCCGGCCGTCATCGGTCAGGGCCAGGCCGCCCGCTTCCTTGACCAGCATGGCCATGGGTGCCGCCTCGTAGAGCAGGCGCAGCTTGCCTTCGGGTTTATCCGTGTTCTTCTTGTCCCGCGGGTAGAGAAAAACACCGCCGGAGATCAAGTTGCGGTGAAAATCGGCGACCAGGGAACCGATGTAACGAAGGCTGTAAGGACGACCGCTTTCGTGGTCAATCTCCTTGAGATAGGAGACATAGCGCCGGGTGGCATCAAACCAGTAGTTGGTATATGCCTCGTTGACGCTGTAATATTTGGCGCGTTCCGGAATCCGGATATCGGGATGGGAGAGGAAAAATTCACCGACACTGGGATCCAGGGTAAATCCGTGGACCCCCTCGCCGGTGCTGTAGACCAGCATGGTGCTGGAGCCGTAGATAATATAACCGGCCGCCACCTGGAGGGAGCCTTTTTGCAGGAGATCCTCCGCAGTTCCCCGCTTGCCGCCGGTCACCTTCCGGTGGACGGAGAAGATAGTGCCGATACTGACATTGACGTCGATATTCGAGGAACCGTCCAGGGGATCAAAGGCCAGAGTATACTTGCCCTCATAACCGTCAAGGACCGGTATAATTTCTTCCTCCTCCTCCGAGGCCATGACGCAGACATACCCGCACTGTTCCATGCGCCGCTTGATGGTGGAATTGGCGAACTCATCAAGCTTCTGTACTATTTCCCCCTGGATGTTGGTCTTGCCGGCATGACCGAGGATATCCGCCAGGCCGGCCATATTGACTTCGGCGCTGATGATCTTGGCGGCCACGATGAGCTCGCTCAACAGCCCCGACAGGTCGCCGGTCGCCTGCGGATGCAGGCGCTGGCTGTCCATTATCTGCCGGCTGATCGTCACCCCTAAACGCTTGGGCATCTTCTTCCCCTTGTATTGTGTCATTTTAAGCTCGTCAATGGTTTTGTATGAAAACGCGTAGTGCCTTACTCCTTGCTGAATTCCTGTTATAAAAAACAAGAAAATTAATCATGTTTTATTTATGTGAACCAGCAGGTTGTTTAGGCTGTAGGCTATTAGCCCGACCCTAACAGCCTACAGCCTAACAGCCTGGAAACAGATACGCTGGAAGTTGATTTGGGTTGTGGGCATCGCCCACATTAGATTATTGAACTACCTGGCCGATGTCAAGAACAGGTTCCGTTTTCTCGCCGGGATCAAAGCGGTTGCCGGACGTAGGGTGCGTTTTACGCACCAATTTATGGTGCATGGAATGCACCCTACCAGTTGCGGATCAGGGTCAGCAGGGTCCGAGTGCCGACGCCGGATGGTCCTTTTTCGGGAACATAGGATTTTTTGGTAAAATCCCAGGCCGTGCCGGCGATATCGAGATGGGCCCAGGCCGTGTCGCCGACAAACTCCTGCAGGTAGGCGGCGGCGGTAATCGTCCCGGCCGGCCGGCCGCCGACGTTTTTCAAATCGGCGATCTCCGATTTGAGCTGCTTTGAATACTCCTTGCCCAGCGGCAGCCGCCACAGCGGTTCGCCGCAGAGTTCACCGGCCAGGAGCAGCCGTTCCGCCAGGCCGTCGTTATTGGCCAGCAGTCCGGTCCGATGATGACCGAGGCCGATGATGACCGCGCCGGTAAGCGTTGCCAGGTCGATCACGGCATCAGGCTTGAACCTGTCGATGCCATAGGCCAGGGCATCGGCCAGGATGAGACGGCCCTCGGCGTCGGTATTGACCACCTCTGTCGTTTTGCCGTTATAATGAGTGATAATGTCACCCGGCTTTACGGCCCTGGCGCCGCACATATTTTCCGTGGCCGGCACCAGGGCGACCAGATTAACGCCGGTCGGCCTTTCCTCGGCCACGGCCTGCATGGCGGTGAAGACCGCCGCGCCGCCGCACATGTCGTACTTCATGGCCTCCATCCCGGCGGCGGGCTTGAGACTGAGACCGCCCGAGTCAAAGGTCAAACCCTTGCCGACCAGCATCAGGGTCGGGTTCTTTTTCCCGGTCCGGTACTCGAGAATGACAAGCCGGGGCGGCAGGACCGACCCCTGGTTCACGGCCAGGATACCGCCCATGCCGAGTTCCGCCATGGCCGCCTTGCCCAGCACCGTGCATTTAAGGACCGATCTGCGGGCGAGATCCCGGCCGAACCCGGCAAAACGGTCCGGGGTCCAGCTGTTGCCCGGCTCATTGGCCATATCTCTGGCCGTACAGGCGGCCAGGGCGGCCCGGCAACCGCGCTCCATCCCCCGCCGCACGGCGGCATGGGGCAGGCCGCCGTCGTGGAGGACAAATTGTTCCACCTGCCCCGGTTGCTCGTCTTCCCGGTCCGTTTTTTTATGCTTGTATCGAGCAAAGCGGTAATTGCCCAGGACTAACCCCTCGCAGAGACATTCGGCGGCCTCGTCGGCGTCGAGCCCCGTTGATCCCGGCAACACGGCCAACATGACGGCGGCCTGCAATTTGCCCGCCTGGCCGACGGCGGTCCCGCCGGCCCGCCGCAGCTGTTCCCGCCGGCCTGCCCGGTCCTCTTCCGGGCCGCCGAGCCCGACCACCAGGACCCGCCCGGCCCGGAGAGCGGCCCCTCGATTGCCCGTAGCGGCCGGTGGGTAAAACAAAAAAACCTGCCCGGCCCGGCCGGAGAAATCACCGGCCTTCCAGGCTTGTTTCAGGGCCTTCTTCACCGGCACACTCTGACATGCCGGCATATTTTCAGACGACTCCGTAACAAAATAAACCAACAGATCAACGGCTTCTCCGTCCGGATCTTTTACAGTCAACTTCATCATAATTTGATCTCTCCCACTTGCTGCGCGCGGTTGTCTGCAGCTTCTTGTCAAGTTTCCCCGGCAGCAAAACGTTGGATTTCGCTTATGACTTACTCCTACCGTAAAGCCAGGAATACCACAAAACGCAGCGAAACCCAACAAACCCGGCGGCTTCTGATCGCTCTACATCAACCTACGACCGACAATGCCGGGAAAACAGCCGGAAAACAGGTTTTTTGCAAGGTCGTTTACCATGTCTGCAATTGGCAAAACGTTCTTTTTTCGCTATGATATAAACAAACTATCATCAACCATTCCCGGAAGGAAGGAGACCTGCCGTGCTTACCGAACTTATTGTCGCTGTCAGCCTGTCCCTGCTCATCTCCGCGCTGTGCAGCATATGTGAAGCTGCTCTCTATTCCCTGCGCCTGAGCCATATAGAGCTGCTGACAACCACCAGGCCCAATGCCGCCCGGCTTTTAAAGCGGATGAAAAAAAACATTGAGCAGCCCATCACCGCCATTCTCACCCTCAATACCATCGCCAACACCTTTGGCGCCGCGGTTGCCGGGGCCGCTGCCGCGAACGTGTTCGGAGAGACCAGGCTGATCTGGTTTTCCATGGTCTTCACCATGTCCATCCTGTTGTTCTCGGAGATACTGCCCAAAACCGTCGGCATTGTCTATGCCCGGCGCCTGGCGCCCTACATCGCCTCACCCCTGCAAGGGCTGATCCTGGTCCTTCGTCCCTTTATCTGGCTCTGCCAGGCCGTCACCCGCCTGATTCCGAACCGGGGCCAGGCGCACCAGATTTCGGCCGAAGAACTCCAGGCCATCGCCATGATCAGTCGCAAATCCGGAGAGATCAAGGCCGAGCAGGAACAGGTTATCACCAATATCCTTAAGCTGGGAGACCGGACGGTCAGGCAGGTAATGACGCCCCGCACCGTCACCTTTTCCCTGAACAAGGACATGACCGTCGGCGAGGCCGTCGCGCTCAAGGATAACTGGCAGATGCACAGCCGGGTACCGGTCTATGATAAAAATGTCGACAACGTGGTAGGAATTGTTCTCAGCCGGGACGTATACATGGCCGCCGCCGCCGACCGGCACAACACCAGGCTGGCCCAGATTATGCTGCCGGCGCATTTTGTGCCGGAAACCGCGCCGCTCAATCTGGTCCTGATTGATTTCTTTGAACGCCACCAGCATCTTTTCGTGGTGGTGGACGAATACGGCAGCGTCACCGGTATCATTTCCCTGGAAGACATTATCGAAGAAATCGTGGGCCGGGAGATTGTTGACGAGTCGGACAAGACCAAGGACATGCGGGAACTGGCCAGGAGCAAAAACAAGGGCAGGAACGGCAGAGCGGCAAAGTAAAAAAAAAATCGGCGGCGCACGGCAATCAGCGCCGCCTATTCCATGGCCTCCAGCCGCACGTTCACCTCCTGTGAACTGTTGTCACGCAGAATGGTCAGCGTCACGGTGTCGCCGATTTTGTATCGTCCCAGTTCATCGCGCAGACCATTATAGTCCTCTACCGGCCGGCCGTTAACCGCGGTAATCACGTCACCGAGGACAAGCCCCCCGCGGACCTCCCTGATCCCCCGCAACCCGGCCCGAGCCGCGGTGGAGCCCGGCTGCACCTTGAGAATCACCACGCCGTCAACGCCAAGCTCCCGGCTGAGCCGCCGGCCGGCCAGTCTGATCCCAAGCCCCGGACGAATCACCCTGCCCTTGCTGATGATCTGCGGCACCACCCGGTTGACCTCGCTGACCGGCACGGCGAAACCGATACCGGCACTGCCGCCGGAAGGGCTGTAAATCGCGGTATTCACCCCGATCAGCCGGCCGGCGCTGTCCAGGAGCGGCCCGCCTGAATTACCGGGATTAATGGCGGCATCGGTCTGAATCACATTGTGAATGATCCGGCCGTTCGCCGTGCCGATCTCGCGGCCCAGGGCCGAAACGATACCCGTGGTCAGGGTCTGATCCAGGCCGAAGGGATTACCGATGGCAAAGACCTTCTGGCCGACCTGCAGGTTATCCGATTCGCCGATGAGGATGGGCCGCAGTTTACCGGCAGGGGCTGAAATCTGCAGGACGGCAATATCCTGGTCGGGCGCGACGCCGACCAGGACGCCCTTCCAGGTGGAATGGTCGAACAGGGTCACCTCGATCCGGTTGGCATCGCTGATCACATGATAATTGGTGACAATCCGGCCTTTCTTGTCCCAGATAAAGCCGGAGCCGGTGCCCTGGGGGATTTCGTATTCATTCAGACTGAACATATTGCGCTTGACGGCAATACTCGTAATATAGACGACCGAGGGCGAGGCGGTGCGAAACAGCTCTATGGTATTTTCCTCATCCGCCGCCAGGTTCCCCCGGGCCGTCACGACCCGGGGCCGGGCGCCGGGCTCATGCAGCGCCGGCTGCCAGGTCCGATAGGCAAGCCACAGGCCGGCAACGGCCAGCAGAACCAGGACCACGGGCGAGACCCGGCCCGGCGGGCAGCCCGGCCGAAGCGCCCGGGGCAGGCATAATCGGTGCAGAAAACGACGAACAAGGCGCATGGAAAAAACTCCATATAAAGACGGTGGTTTCAGCCTTGACCCAAGACGAATGAATCGAACCGCCCGGCACCGGAAAATCACAGGCCGAGCAACAGTCTTGCCAGGGTGAAAAACAGGGTCACCCCGAGCACATCGATGGAGGTGGAGAT
>JAADIK010000076.1 GCA_013151365.1 Deltaproteobacteria bacterium | reverse complement strand
TTTTGTATTTAGGACTAAAAAAAAGTTTTTGTCAAGGCTTTCGATTTTTTTTTCAAGGCTTGTTATGCTAAAAAAAACAAGGAGATAAACATTGCCAGCGTTTTTATCCGCCCCTATATATGGTACTCTATCTGTCCGGAATGGCTTATTTTGTATTGTTACGGGCGGAACCGTTGCCGGAAGCAGGTGAAAAGCCGCTTGAGTTTTCTTTTACTTTCAGGTAGTTTTTGTCGCAACAGCTGTATAAGAAAGATCCTTCCACCTAAATATATCACCGTGCCGAAATCACAAACCATCAAGAGAAAATCAAACCTGCGCGAGTATGCGGAAGCAATAGTTATTGCCCTGGTCCTGGCGCTGTTTATCCGCACCTTTGTTGTCCAGGCCTTTAAAATCCCTTCCGGCTCCATGTTGCCGACCCTGAAGATCGGCGATTATCTCCTGGTCAACAAGTTTATTTACGGGATAAAGATGCCGTTCACCGGTACGGTCATCATTCCGGTCACCAACCCCAAGCCGAATGACATTGTCGTCTTCAAGTTTCCCAAGGACCCCAGCCTCGACTATATAAAGAGGGTGATCGCCGTTGGAGGGGATATCGTAGAGGTCCGCAACAAAAAGGTCTTTGTCAACGGCAAGCCTTTTCTTGACAAACACGGCGTCCACCTGGATGCTCACCTGGTGGGCCAGCGCGACAATTTCGGACCGGTAAGGGTGCCGCCGGGCAAGATCTTTGTCATGGGCGACAACCGCGACAACAGTTACGACAGTCGATTCTGGGGATTTGTCGATCAAAAGGCCATCCTCGGTAAAGCCTGGATCATTTACTGGTCCTGGAACCTGCGGCAACCTTTTTTCTCCCTTGATCGTTTTACCTCTATTCGCTGGAACAGGCTGGGAGAGGTCCTGCATTGAATTCCGGCAAGACCATGACAACCGGATGTCATTTTTCACACAAGCATATTTTAGGTATTGAACATCTCTCGGCGGAGCATATCGATCATATTCTGCAAACCGCCGAGTCGTTCAAGGAAATCTCCGGCCGCTCTATAAAAAAAGTCCCCACCCTGCGGGGCCGGACCATTGTCAACCTGTTTTTCGAGCCCAGCACCCGCACCCGCCTCTCTTTTGAAATTGCGGCCAAACGGATGAGCGCCGATACCTTTAATATTTCCGCCTCCACCAGCAGCGCCACCAAGGGAGAGACGCTGATCGACACGGCCCGGAATATCTCGGCCATGCATCCCGATATCATCATCATCCGCCACTCTTGTTCGGGCACCCCGGAAATGTTGACCAGGTACGTCAGGGCCTCGGTGATCAATGCCGGCGACGGAACCCACGAACATCCGTCACAGGGGCTCCTGGACATGATGACGGTGCGGGAGCACAAGGGGCGGCTTGACGGCCTCAAGGTCACCATCATCGGGGATATTCTGCACAGCCGGGTTGCCCATTCCGACATTATCGGTTTTACGCGGATGGGTTCGCGGGTCTTCGTCTACGGCCCGGCCACCCTGATTCCAGTCGGACTTGAAAAACTCGGGGCGGTTGTCTGCGGCAGCCTGGAGGAGGCGGTGAGAGATGCCGACGTGGTGATGACTCTGCGGATACAGAAAGAGAGGCAGAGTGACCCGCTGCTGCCCACCTTTCGCGAGTACGCGCAGAATTACGGCGTCACCCGTGAGGTCATGGCCCTGGCCCGGAACGATGCGCTGGTCATGCATCCCGGGCCGATCAACAGAGGGGTTGAACTTATGCCCGATGTCGCGGACAGCTCCCAATCGGTTATTCTTGATCAGGCGACCAATGGTGTCGCCGTGCGCATGGCGCTTCTGTACCTGGTTATGGGAAACACCTGAATCTTGCCAAGGAATTTTCAACGATGTCACAAAGCTGGCTATTAAAAAACGGGCGGATTATTGACCCGCGAAACGGTGTCGACCGGCAGGGAGATCTTCTGGTTGTCAACGGCGCCGTTGCCGGGCCGGGCGAAGCCGCGACCGACGGGGTCCGCGAGATCGACGTGCAGGGGTGCTGGATCGTGCCGGGCCTGATTGATATGCATGTGCATCTACGGGAGCCGGGCGAGGAATACAAGGAAGATATCGTCAGCGGCACCAGGGCGGCGGCGGCCGGCGGTTTCACGGCGGTCGCCTGCATGCCCAATACCCGGCCGGTGAACGACGGCATGGCCGTGACCATCCTGATTCTCCAGCGGGCCCGGGATGGTTTTGCCCGGGTCTATCCCGTGGGGGCCATCAGCAAGTCAAGCCGCGGCGAGAGCCTGGCCGAATTCGCTGACATGAAGGCGGCGGGAGTGGTCGCCCTGTCCGACGACGGCCGGCCGGTCCGCGACAGCCAGCTTATGCGCCGGGCCCTGGAGTATGCCGGGGACTATGACCTGCGGGTCATTTCTCATAGCGAAGAAAAGGCGCTTGGCCGGCACGGAGTCATGAACGAGGGGGCGGTGTCCACCCGCCTCGGCCTGATGGGGATTCCCACGGCAGCGGAATCCATCATGGTTTACCGCGATATCGCCCTGGCCGAATATACCGGCAGACCGGTTCATATCGCCCATGTGAGCACAATCATGTCGCTTGACCTGATCCGCGCGGCCAAGGCCCGGGGGGTCCGGGTGACGGCCGAAACCGCCCCGCACTATTTCACCCTGACCGACGAGGCGGTGGCAGGCTATAACACCAACGCCAAGATGAATCCGCCGCTGCGCTCGGAACCTGATCGCCTGGCCGTCTGCGAGGCCCTGGCGGACGGTACTCTTGATGCCGTTGCCACCGACCACGCGCCGCATTCAACCCTGGAAAAAGAGGTGGAATTCGACCTGGCCGCCAATGGAATTATCGGCCTTGAAACCTCGGTACCGTTGACCTTGGCCCTGGTTCGCCAGGGACTTATTGACGAGAAGCGCTTTGTCGAGCTGCTCTCCGTTAATCCGGCCGGAATCCTCGGGGTGGCCGGCGGTTCTCTGGCCGCCGGCGTACCCGCCGACCTGACGATAATTGATCCCGCGCTGGAATTCGACTATACGCAGGACACCGTTGTCTCCAGGAGCCGGAATTCACCGTTTCTGGGCTGGCGTCTGCAGGGCCGTGCCGTTTTGACCATGGTCGACGGCAGGGTCATGTATGACCTGCATCAGCGATGTGAGCAGCACTCGTCCTGACGTTCGGGACGACCGCCTTCAGCCGGCCGGGCGCGTTTCAGACTCCGACTTCAAGGCCCGCAGCCGGGGGCCGATTCCGCCAACCGGTACCCATCCGGAGACTATTTTTCTTGCCCGATCCCGGCGTTATCTCAAAAACCAACTTATTTTTTGCGCACCTCATAGCTCACCGGGTCGACCATTCCGGCTTCGGCAAATCCCCTGAGCCGGAGCCGGCAGGCATCACAGCGGCCGCAGGCAAGCTCGCCCCGGGGATCATAGCAGCTGTGGGTCATGGAATAGTCCACCCCGAGACTCATGCCCATTTCGATAATTTCCTTTTTCCGCATATGCATCAAGGGCGCGTGCAGGGTAAACGGTTTGTCTTCATTGCCCGACCTGGTGCCGAGGTTGGCCATTTTTTCAAAGGCAGCGAGAAAATCCGGCCGGCAATCCGGGTAACCGCTGAAGTCAACGGCATTGATTCCCAGAAAGATGTCGGCCGCCCCGATCACCTCGGCCCAGGCCACGGCATGCGACAGAAAAATGATGTTGCGGCCGGGCACATACGTAACCGGGACCCCCTGGTCCATTGTCGCAAAGTCGCGATCCTTGGGCACCTCGGTCGCCGTGGTCAGGGCCGAGCCGCCGATGGTATCCAGGTCGATCCGCAGGACCAGGTGGCGTTGCGCGCCCATTTTTTTACTGAGCGCTTTTGCCCTCTGCAATTCGATTTTCTGGCGTTGCCCATAGCTGAAGCTCAGGCAGGAACAGCTGTAGCCCCGCGAGAGGGCGACGGCCAGAACGGTTGTGGAATCAAGCCCGCCGCTTAGCAGGATAACAGCTTCTCTATGATCGTGTGGCATAGTCTATCCGTGACAGGTTTTATATGAAAATCATACCAGCTCTCCAGGGGCGGCAACCTCGGGAGCTACTCAGCCCGTACTGAAAACAGTCCGCGTCGCGTCGACCTGCGGTCCGCCCGATAACGGATCAAGGTACCAGGTTCCGGCAGATTTTCATTGTTGATGGCGGCTGCGGCCTAAAATTCGGCCCGGCCATGCTGGTTAGTCTTTCGACAAGATTCAATTTCGATTATAATAGTCATTATTTTGGAAATTGTCCAAGGAGGTGCATTGCCACCCCTGCAACAGAGCCCTCTGGCAGCCGGCCGGCTCGGGGATTCGGACGGAATACCGACAACAGGAAAGGAGAAGAAGAATAATGAAACTCGGAATCAATGGCCTTGGCAGAATCGGTAAACTGTCGCTATGGCATCATGTCTCCCGCCAATTTTTTTCAGGAATCGTGGTCAATCTCGGCCGGGAGGTCGGTATGGGCCTGGAAGATATCGCCGGCGTTATAGAAAAAGATTCCTCATACGGCCGCCTGTCCGTCTTCCTGCACGGTCACCGGGGAGGACGGGTCATTGAAAACCTGCGTGAGGATACCGGAACCATGACCATCAACGGGGTGCCGGTCACCATCCTGCGCGAGTCTCGCAACCCTAAAGATATCAAGTGGCAGAGCAATGATGTCCGCCTGGTGGTCGACAGCACCGGCGCCTTCAGGGATCCGACGGCGGATGCGGATAATGCCAGGGGGTCGCTGCGCGGTCATCTGCAGGCGGGAGCCGAGAAAGTCATTCTCTCGGCCCCGTATAAAATTAAAGCCAAGGGGATCGATATGCCGGTCGACGCCGTCACCACGGTGATGGGCATCAATGATGATATTTATAATCCGGCCCGGCACAGCATGATTTCCGCCGCCTCCTGTACCACCACCTGTCTTTCCTACATGATCAAGCCGTTGATCGATCATTTCGGCGCCGATCGGCTGCTTTCCGCCTCCATGGTCACGATCCATGCCGCCACGGGTTCGCAGCAGGTGCTGGACCGGCTGCCCGCTGCCGGCGCCACCGACCTGCGGAAAAACCGTTCTATCCTGAATAACATTATCCTGACCACCACCGGTGCGGCCAAGGCCCTTCGCCTCGTGATTCCGGAAATGCGGTCCATCGGCTTCCTGGCCGAATCGGTGCGGGTCCCCACCGCCACCGGCTCGCTGATCGTCCTGGTACTGAACCTGCAGGATGAGCTGGAAAGTCCCATCGGCCGTGACCTGATCAACTCGATCTACCGGGATTATGCGGACAACTCGCCCTACCTTGAATACTCGGAGGAGCAGAATGTTTCCTCTGATATCGTCGGGGTCCCCCAGGCCGCGGCCGTGATCGAATCGACGGAAACCCATACCCGTACCGCCTCGATCAGTGTTAATCTGGACAAGATCAAGAGCTGTAATTTCGAACCGGGCCGGACGTCCCCCATCATGGAGGTCCCGGTTACCCAGGCCGTCATTTACGGCTGGTATGATAATGAACTGGGCAGCTACACCAATATGCTCGGGGAACTGACCGCCTCCGTGGCGGAACGGATGGTCTGATTCCCCGGCCCGGGCGGGGAGCCGGTGTCGTCTGGTCCGGCAGGGCTGGTCCGTCGTCCGCTTGCCGAAACCCGGAGGCTGAGGCACAACAGACCTTGCGGTCTATGCCAATGGAGAAATGAATGAAAACAGTGCGGGATCTGGATATTGCAGGCAAACGGGTGCTGATCCGGGTGGACTTCAATGTGCCGCTGGACGAAGAGGGACGGATCACCGATGACAACAGGATCCGGACGGCTCTGCCGACCCTGGAGTATGCGTTGCAGCAGGGGGCCAGGGTGATTCTCTGCTCCCACCTGGGGCGGCCCGAGGGCGAACGGGTCGCCGGATATTCACTGGCGCCGATCGCCGACCATCTCGCCGGTCTGCTCGGGCGGCCGGTCAAAATGGCGCCGGACTGCGTCGGACCGGACGTCGAGTCCATAGTCGGGGCGATGCGGGACGGTGACGTCGTCCTGCTGGAAAATCTGCGCTACCATGCCGAAGAAAAGAAAAACGATCCGGATTTCGCCAAGCGGCTGGCCGGCCTGGCCGAGGTCTTCATCAATGACGCCTTTGCCGTCTCCCACCGGGCTCACGCTTCGGTGGTCGCGGTCCCGGAACAGTTCGCGGCCAAGGCGGCCGGTTTCCTGCTGCAGAAAGAACTGGACTATTTTCACCGCTGCCTGGACGAACCGGTCCGGCCGCTGGCGGCCATAGTCGGCGGCGCCAAGGTCTCAAGTAAACTTGGCGCACTCGAAAACATGTTGGCCAAGGTGGACCGGCTGCTGATCGGCGGGGCCATGGCCAATACCTTTCTCAAAAGCCAGGGCCTGGAGGTGGGTGTTTCCAAGGTGGAAAACGACCTGGTGGCGGCGGCGGAGCAACTGCTGCATCGGGCCAGAAAAAAAGGAGTGCAGGTGTATCTGCCCGTGGACGTGATTGCGGCGGACCGGTTTTCTCCCGATGCAGTCTCGAAGCAGGTGACGGTGCAGAATATTCCTGCGGGCTGGATGGCGCTCGATATCGGCCCGGCAACGGTCATTGTTTTCAGCGAGGTCCTGGCGGACGCCGGGACGATTATCTGGAACGGCCCCATGGGCGCCTTCGAGATGGACGCCTTTGCCCGCGGCACCATGGCCATGACCCACGTGGTCGCCTCGGCTCATGCGCTCAGCATTACCGGTGGCGGGGACTCCAACGCGGCAGTCAAAAAATTCGGCGAAGCCGACAATATTTCCTATATGTCCACCGGCGGCGGTGCTTTTCTGATGCTGATGGAGGGTAAAACTCTGCCCGGCGTGCAGGCCTTGGACGGGGTGTAACGAAACGATTCGCAGGGAGGAAGAGATGAGCCGAAAACCACTTATTGCCGGAAACTGGAAAATGAACCTCACGGTCGCCGAGGCGGCGGCCCTGGCCGCATCTATCGCCGAGGGCTGCAGGAACCTGACGGACCGGGAGGTGATGCTGGCGCCGCCTTATACTGCTCTCGCGGCGGTAACGGCGGCGGTCAAGGGTTCCGTCATCCAGATCGCCGGCCAGAATGTGGGCTGGGAAAAAGAAGGGGCCTATACCGGCGAAATCTCCCCGGTCATGCTCCGCGATGTCGGCGCGACAATGGTCATTCTCGGCCATTCCGAGCGCCGCTACATCTTTGCCGAAGATGATGAGTTGATTAATCGCCGCCTGGTCGGGGCACTTAACTTTGCTTTGACGCCGGTACTCTGTATCGGAGAAACGCTGGATGAACGGGAGGAGGGCTCCACCTTCAAGGTCCTGGAGCGGCAGCTGCGCCGGGATCTCGAAGATGTGCGGCCCGGGCAGGCCGAGCGGCTGGTGATCGCCTACGAACCGGTATGGGCCATCGGCACCGGCAAGACCGCGACCAGGGAGCAGGCCCAGGAGGTCCATTACTTCATTCGCGGGGTCCTGACCGAGGTGTTCGAGAAAAAACTTGCCCAGAGCATAAGGATACTGTATGGTGGCTCGGTTAAGCCAGAGAATATTGACAGCCTCATGGCCGAGCCCGACATTGATGGAGCGCTTGTGGGCGGCGCTGCACTGAAATCCGAGTCTTTTAACCGGATTATTCATTTTTCATGACAACATTACTTATAATCGTACATATTGTCGTCTGCCTGTTCCTCATCGGCATCGTGCTCCTGCAGCATGGCAAAGGGGCCGACATCGGTGCCACCTTCGGCGGCTCGAGCCAGTCGCTGTTTGGTTCCGAAGGTCCGCTGCCGCTGCTCAACAAGATTACGACCCTGGCCGCAATTATTTTCATGGGCACATCCATTTCCCTCGCCTATATTTCCGCCAACAGAAGTTCGGGCAC
This sequence comes from Deltaproteobacteria bacterium, assembly GCA_013151365.1. Lineage (GTDB taxonomy): Bacteria > Desulfobacterota > Desulfobulbia > Desulfobulbales > Desulfobulbaceae > BMS3Abin13. Next base: position 1,733 of record JAADIK010000076.1, on the reverse strand, counting down.
GGTCATGAGCGAAGTAAAGGTACAGGCGCCCGCTCCGAAGACCGCAGTGCCGAAAGGGCCGGCAACCATTCCGCTGCCGGCACAGAAGGCGGCACCTGCAACATCGGCAACGCCGCAAAAGACAATGCCGGTGGAACAGAACTCGCAACCCAGATAAACAACATTGCCGAAGTGGTGGAATTGGTAGACACGCTGTCTTGAGGGGGCAGTGAACCTCGTTCGTGCCGGTTCGACTCCGGCCTTCGGCACCATCCTTGCCGGGCGTTTGCGATTTTAATATTGCAACCGCCCTTTTTTGTCTTTGCCCTCTCCCAAACCCCGCGGCCGCCTCCGGGTGTCGCCCGGATATCCCGAAATTGCCGGTTCGCTCATCCCTGTGTTTCCCTTCAATTATCGTCCCAACTCTTGCCGGTTCAAGCCGAAGTTTTTCCGCCTCCCGGACCGCCGCCAGGTCACGGCCCGGTGGCTTTGAGAAGCGGCGAGAGACCGCGGTTAGTCGTTCAGCAATGGCCGTTTCTTTTGCAAGGGAGAATTTTTCAGGATAATCGTGTGGTTCCGTAAAATTGTACCTTGATTTTTTATTACGGCGTGTGCGATAATACGAGAATTAAAAGGCGATCCGTTTCCGGGTTGAGTGCACGGGAATGATGAATGCCGGCAATGACCTTCAGCAAAGGCGAGAGTTATGCGTTGTCCAAAATGCGGCTTTATTTCTTTTGATCTAGTGGAAACTTGCGGCAAGTGCGGCAAAAATATCAGTGGGGAGCTGGAGCTTCTCAGGGGTACCACAACTCATATTGATCCCCCCCGCTTCCTCCGGCTCGATGCTGTCAACTCAGAACCCGAAACGCCTGAAGACGTTGCCGAGGAGATGGAATTTGAGACGGAAGAAACCGTCATGGACATGGAGGAAGAGTCAGGCCGGGAAATCGAATTTTCCCTGGACGATGAGCCGGCCCGGGCCGGGGAGCCGGAGACTGAAGAAGTGGAGATGGACCTGGGCATGGCGGATATCAGCCTGGATGAGACCTCACCGGCAGAGGCAGCCGGTGGAATAGATCTCGGCGAAATTGAGGAAGCCCCGGGGCAGGAGGAAGAGGATTTTACGATAGACCTGGGAGAAGAGGAGCCGGCAGGGCAGGCCGGAGAGGAACCAAAGTTTGACTTTGCGGAAATAGACATCTCCGACCTGGCTCCGGCGGAAAAAGAAACGGATACCCTGTTGGTTGCCGAGTCGGTTGCAGAAGTTGTCGTTGCCGAAAAAGCCCCGGCGGCGCCCTCGGCCCGGACCCGGTCGGCGGCGCTTGAAGATTTACAGTTTGAGGGAATTGACCTTGAGACCCAGGCAATATCCGCGCAGAATGCCGCCCCGGCCGGCAAAATCTCTGCATCCATAAAAACCGGCACGGCCCTTGACAGCTTTGATGTCGATCTCGGAGATTTATTCGCCGACGAGAAGGAATGAGAGTTTTTTTGTTATTCCTTCATCCTCTGACCACCGGCGATAAACAAAAAACCTCACTTGCCTTATCGGCCAAAGCCCGGCCTTTTTTTCCTTAAGGGCCTGTAAGAAAATAACATGGGCAAGATTGCGCTCATATTTGGGGCAGATTTGGTTACGGTAATTGAGTAAAACCGCAGTCGTAGCAGGGCTACGTCGAGGATTTTGCGATTGCGCCGTAGCCAAAGATGGCCTGAAGATGAGATGCAAGATGTTCTTGTTATTTTCTTAC
>JAADIK010000041.1 GCA_013151365.1 Deltaproteobacteria bacterium | reverse complement strand
TTGTCAGGCCGGTAACAATTCTGAAAAGAAAGGGGGCGCAAACCGCCGCGATAAAAAGGGCCAGGGACAGAAATACCGCCCACGAGAAAGGGGCATGAGAAATATAAGAGGTTAAGGGGGGAAACTCAAGATAGCGGGCAAGGGGTTGGCCGGTCAGCCACACGCTCGCCAGCGGCAGCCCGGTCACGAAGAGAGCGACGGCCGCCAGTCTGATGATGGGGGCCAGGTAACCTGTGCGTAAATATTCGTAACGGTTCACCAGGGGCGATAACCTCGGGATATACTCGGCCCGTACGAGTTTACCCGCACCTCTTCCCCCTACTTCAGGTTTCGCTCAATCGGCGCAACAACGGCCAAACCCGATTCGGACGCCAAGTCTGCGGAATTACTTTCCTGGCACGGGGCACATAAGGAAGAGGCAATGCGGATTTTTGCGAAGATGGGCCGGAGAAAGAGCCTTGGTGAAATCAGCGCATTCTTTCTCCGGTCGGCGGACACGGCTGCCGTAAAGCTTGATCTTCTTTATAAGCGGGACCGCCCTGCGGGGCCGTTATTTGTTGACGACCTTGGCGATATTCTTGACCTTGTCAATTTTCTCTTTGACGTCGGTTACTTCGTTGACTATGGGCAGGCTTTTTTTGATATCCGTACCTGTTTCTTCAACATCGCTGAGTCCTTTTTTGAACGAAGCGATGGCCTTGCCCAGGCCGGCGCCGATTTCAGGCATTTTTTTACCGCCGAAAATGAGAAAGGCGATGGCAAGAATAACAACGAGTTCCGGCATTCCGAGTCCAAACATAATTGCGCCGCTCCTGTATAAGGTTTTAAAGTTGTTGGGACACCCGCTAATGTATCACTCCGGCCCGTGTTCGTGCCTTCGTCACGTCCCACTCTTATTTCGCGAGTTTTCAGCTCTTCTTGTTTTCATCCTCGATGGATTTGTTCTTGTCGTCATTTTTGTTGGTGGCGTCCTTGAAGTTCTTGATCCCCTTGCCGATGCCGCTACCAATCTCGGGCAGCTTGCCTGCGCCGAAAATGATGACGATGATGACCAGAATAACGATCAATTCCGGCATTCCGAGTCCGAACATGGTCTTACCTCTTCAGAGTTAAAAAATATCTCGCCACGACTTATAAGATATCATCTTGTAGCCGTTGCTGTCAACATCCATGATCTCCTTATTTTTCCCGGATCCGTGACGGCTTGAGGTGATACTCTATGCAATGTATGGAATATATTGCATTATTGCCGAATAAACGCATTTTTCGGTCTGCACCGCGCCGCCCTGCATCCGCACCGTTTCCGAACGCTTACGGCTTCAGGTTTTTTATTTGCTCGCTGATATGCTTGCTGATGCCATGCATTTCCGCCAGAATGGCCGGTTCGTCCAGGGTCGTCAGTTGCCGGTTTTTCATCACCACCCGGCCGTTAATCACCGAATGAATGACATCAGACCCCCGGGCGGCATAGACCAGGTGTGATACCGGGTTATAGAGCGGCGTCAGGTGCGGCCGGTTCAGGTCAAGGACGATCAGGTCGGCCTTTTTGCCCGGTTCCAGGCTGCCGACCCGCCGGCCGGCGGCCAGGACGTCGGCGCCGCTGCGGGTGGCCGCCCGCAGAGTAGTCCGGGCATCCATGGCCGTGGGGTCCATGCGGGCCACCTTGTGGACCTTGGCCACCGTGTTCATTTCGCCGAACATGTCCACGTCATTGTTGCTGGCGCTGCCGTCGGTACCGATACCGACAACTATTCCCGCCTCAAGCATCTTCACTACCGGCGCCGTGCCGGAGGCCAGCTTCATGTTCGATTCCTGGCAGTGCGATACCTTCACGCCCCGCTCGGCCAGCAACCGGATTTCATCGGCCGTAATCATGACGCAGTGAGCGGCTACAACCCGTTCGTTCAGCAGGCCCAGGCTTTCCAGGTGCTGCACGGGTGAACAGTGATAGCGCCCCTGGCAGGTGTCGACTTCATCCTGATTTTCGGCCAGGTGAATGACATAGAGGGCGTTTTTTTGTTCGGCCAGGGTGGCGAGGCGCTGCAGCAGGCCGGGTGAGCAGGTGTAGATGGAATGGGGATCGACGGTAATGGTAATGAGGGGGTGGCCGTGGTACTTCCCGAGCAGTTCTTCGGTGTAGATAAAGCCGTTTTTCAGTTCACCGTAATTGGGCGAGGGGAAATTGTAGAGCACCTCGCCGATCCAGGCCCGCATGCCCGACTGTTCCACGGCCCGGGCCACATCTGCGGCAAAGAGATACATGTCGCAGAAGCTGGTGGTGCCGGATTTGATCATTTCGCAGAGTGACAGCAGGGTCGAATGATAGACGATCTCGCCGGTCAGGTGGGTCTCCACGGGAAAGATGTAATCCTGCAGCCACTGCATGAGTGGCAGGTCGTCGGCCAGGCCCCGGAAACAGGCCATGGCGGCATGGGTGTGCGTGTTGATGAGGCCGGGCATGATCAGCCCGTACTCCTCGCGGATGATTGTGGCACCGGGATATTTTTCCAGCAGTTCCCGGCCCGTACCGATCTCCAGGATATGGTCACCCGCGACCGCTATCCCCCCGTCTTCGATGATCGTGTCTTGATCGTCGAGAGTCAGCAGGTATCTGCCGGTCACAACCAGGTCTGCGGTTTGGGCCGTCATTCCCGGCACCTCGCAACGATTCCGCTGACCAGCTTTTGCAGCGCCGGCTCGGTCTCCTGCGCCGTCTTGACAATTTCTTCCAGCAGGACGGGCTGCGGCCGGTCGGGATCGTTGACATTGGCGATTACGGACAGGCCGAGTAGTCGCATCCCCCCGTGGATGGCGACCAGGATTTCGGGGATGGAGGACATGCCCACGGCATCGGCCCCGCAAAGTTGCAGGAACCTGGTTTCCGCCGGTGTTTCCAGGCTGGGACCGGGGACGCAGACATAGGTGCCTGTTTTGACATTATCCAGGCCGAGTTCCGTCGCCACGGTCAGGGCGGTGTCGATCAGGTTGATGTCATACGGTCGGGACAGGTCCGGAAAACGCGGTCCCCACTCGTCGACATTGGGTCCCCGCAGGGGATTTAAGCCCAGCATGTTGATATGGTCGGTAAAGACCATGATGGAACCCGGTGCGAAAGCGGTGTTCAGGCCGCCGGCGGCATTGGTGATAATGGCGGTTTTCGCGCCGAGCAGGGAGAGGACGCGGATGGGGAAGGCCACCTCCTGTGCCGAATAGCCCTCGTAGCAGTGCAGCCGTCCCTGGAGGACGGCGACCGGTCTGCCGCCGAGTTGACCGCAGACCAGGTTGCCGGCATGGCTGGTTACGGTTGCGCGGGGAAAATGGGGAATGTCCCCGTAGGGCAGGGAGAGATCGATCTCCATGGCCCCGGTCAGGTTGCCGAGGCCGGTGCCCAGCTCGATGACGATTTCCGGGGTCCGGACAAGCCGGGCGGCGAGGAAGGCGACCGTCTCTTCGACCTGAGATTTATATCTTGCGACCTCGATCATGATTCCAGGGCGTGGGCGGCGATATAGGTCTTGATTACCTCGGGATCGGCGTCCAGCACTTCGCAACGGCTTTCCCTGTCGGTGAGTTCGGCCAGGGCCGGCGGCAGCTCGGGGTCCTGGCCGGTAGCCTCGTGTACTGCCTCGCCGAACTTGGCCGGATGGGCGGTCGCCAGGCAGATCATCGGCCGCTTCTCATGGCGGAAGGTCAAGCCGGCCCGGACCCCGACCGCCGTGTGGGGATCAAGCAGGTAATCGCCGTCCCGGTGGAATGTCCTGATCGTCTCCATGACTTCCGCCTCGGAAACGCTGACGGAGACGAAGTCTTCCCGCACCCGTTGCCGCAGGGCCGAAAGGTCAATTTGCCCGGTGTTGTCGAATTGCTGCATATCGGCCTTCACTGCCGCACCGTTCTCGTCCCGCAGGTAGTAGAGGTAGCGCTCGAAATTGCTTGCCACCTGGATATCCATGGACGGGCTGGACGTCGCCTGGACGGTGCCCCTGCTGTATATGCCCTGGTTGACGAACCGGCACAGCAGGTCGTTGGCATTGGTGGCCAGGATCAGCCTGTTGATGGCGCCCGGCGGCAGGAGCCGTCTGGCCATGTAACCGGCAAAGATGTCGCCGAAGTTGCCGGTGGGCACCGAGAAATCAACGGAATCGCAACCGTGGGCATGCAGCTTTGACCAGGCAAAGACGTAATAAACAATCTGGGCCATGACCCGGGCCCAGTTGATGGAGTTTACCGCGCCGAGATGATATTTCTCTTTGAATTCCAGGTCGTTGAATATTTCCTTGACTATGGCCTGGCCGTCATCAAAGGTGCCGCGAATGGCGATGTTGAAGACATTGGGATCGGTCACCGTGGTCATCTGCAGTTTCTGGATCGGACTGATCCGGCCGTCGGGATGAAGAATGAAGATGTTGATGCCGTCCTTGCCCCGGACACCATGGATTGCGGCACTGCCGGTGTCACCGGAGGTGGCGCCGAGGATGTTCATCGAGGCGGATCGCTTCTTCAGCAGCAGCTCAAAGATGTTGCCGAGCAGCTGCAGGGCGACATCCTTGAAGGCAAAGGTCGGGCCGTGGAAAAGCTCCAGGATGTACACCCCGCCGCAGCGGGTGACCGGCGTGACCTGGTGATGCCTGAAGCGGGCGTAGGAGCGCTCCACCAGGTCTTCCAGCTCGGTCCGGCTCAGGTCGTCGATAAACAGGCTGAGGATCTCGACCGCGAGATATTGGTAGGGGAGATTGCTCCAGCCGCTGACGGTGTGTTGATCAACAGAGGGCAGGGTTTCGGGCAGCAACAGGCCGCCGTCCGTGGCCAGCCCCATCATGACTGCATCGCTGAAGCCGACGGGGTCGATTCCACCCCTTGTGCTGATGTAACGCATCTTTTTTGCCTCTTGTGTTTTCAGGGTATTCAATACCGCCATCGTCCTGCCGCCGCCTGCGTCGGTCGGCGCTTGCCAGGACACAAGCATTTTGTCCGCTGTCCGCTTACGGGCATTTAAGCAGGTTGGCGCCGCTCATTTCGGCCGGCACCGGCAGCCCCATGAGCGATAACACGGTGGGCGCGATATCCTTCAGGGCGCCGCCGTTCTCCAGGTGACATCCCCGGTGCTCGTCATCGAGGAGGAGCAGGGGGACCGGGTTCAGGGTATGGGCCGTATAAGGCCCGCCTGTTTCCGGGTCGACCATGATTTCGGCATTACCGTGGTCGGCGGTAATGAGCATGGTGTTGTTTTGTTCCCGCATGAAGGCCGCGATTCGGCCGAGACATTCGTCGACAGTCTCGCAGGCCCTGACCGCAGCCTCCAGGATGCCCGTGTGGCCGACCATGTCGCCGTTGGCAAAGTTGAGTACCACCAGGTCGTAGGGCGTACCGGCGGCCTGCTTTTCCTGTAAGGCCGCCAGCAGTCTGTCGGTGACGGTGCGGGCGCTCATTTCAGGCTTCAGGTCGTAGGTGGCCACTTCGCGGGGGGATTCGATCAGGATTCGGTCTTCCCCTGGAAAGGGGGTTTCGCGGCCGCCGTTGAAAAAGTAGGTGACGTGGGCATACTTTTCGGTCTCTGCTATGCGCAGCTGGCGCCGGCCGTGGTTGCTGATCTCCTCGCCCAGGATATGGCTCATGGACAGGGGAGGGAAGGCCACCGGCAGGTTGAAATCGCTCTCGTATTCGGTCATGGTCACCACTTGCAGAAGCCCGGGACGATCGGTGACGTCAAAGTTCGCAAAGTCCTTTTCCGTAAAGGCGCGGCACATCTCCCGGGCCCGGTCCGCCCGGAAGTTGAAAAAGATAACCCCGTCCCCGTCCTTGACTGTCCCGACCGGGCGGCCGCCGTCCACCAGCACGGTGGGCGTGATAAATTCGTCGGTTTCCGCGCGGAGATAGGCTTCGGAGACGGCCCGGACCGGATCGTCGGCCGTCATGCCCTGGCCACGGGTTATGGCCTGCCAGGCCTTTTCAACCCGGTCCCAGCGGGTATCCCGGTCCATGGCCCAGAAGCGGCCGCTTATGGTGGCAATCCTGCCGCAGTCGATCCGTCGCATCGCCGCCACCAGTTCCGCCATGTAGCCGGCCCCGCTCTTGGGCGGGGTGTCGCGGCCATCCATGAAACAGTGGACGAATACCCGCTCCAGGCCTTTTTTGCCGGCCATTTCGAGCAGGGCCTGCAGGTGAGCGATATGGGAGTGGACGCCGCCGTCCGACAGCAGGCCGAGAAGGTGCAGAGAACCGCCTGTTGCCTTGACCTGGTCCATCACCGCGACCAGGGCCGGGTTGGTAAAGAATTCCCCGGACTCGATGGCCAGGTTGATCCGGGTGAAGTCCTGGTAGACGATCCGGCCGGCGCCGATATTGAGATGGCCGACTTCGGAGTTGCCCATCTGGCCTTCGGGCAGGCCGACCTGGCCGTTGTGGGCCGTCAGCGTCGTCCAGGGACACTCGGCCATCCAGCGGTCCATATTCGGAGTGCGGGCCACGGTGATCGCGTTGGTCGGCGACGGCCGGCCAATGCCCCAGCCGTCAAGTATGGCCAGCAGCAAGGTTTTCCTGTTCATTGCCTTATCCCTTTCCGGACCGGGTTATGTTTCCTGTCCCCCGGCGGCCGGAACCGGGTCCGGTTCGATCCGCGGCGCATCATGCCACAGGCCTTCCAGGTCGTAAAATGACCTGGAATCCTTGTAAAAGATGTGCACCACAACGTCGTCGAAGTCAAGGAGCACCCATTCACCATCCGCAAGACCCTCGCAGTCGGTGCCGGATATCCGTTTGGAACGTAACTCGTCGGTAATGACCACGGCCAGTCCCTGCACGTGCCGCGTGGAACGGCCGCTCATGATGACGAAGAAATCGGTGAACGAGGCCAGTCCGCGCACGTCAAGGATAACCAGGTCTTCGGCCTTGGTGTCCAGGGCGACCCGGGCGCAGAGTTCGGCCAGTTTACGGCCGCTTTTATCCTGATGTATTTTTTTTATTTTTTTCATGCGTTTTGTTTGCTGTTTTCTTCGACCCGCCCCTGGGTTTGCGGGGCGGAAATTCGAAAGAGAGTTTTCCCTTGGCATCCAGAAGCAGATAGGCGTCAAAGGGACGTTTTCGTTTGGAAATAAAACCGTTGATCAGCTCTGTCTTGCCCTTTTCCAGCAGTTGAATAATATAATCCCGATCAATGTGGCGGCCAAGGATGATTTTGCTGATTCGCAGTCCTTTTTTGCTGTCTCCGTTCAGGGCGGACTCGGACATGAAGGCGACCGGAGTTTCAAACACCGGTGTCTGGTCGACGGGAGAGAGGCCGAGCGGCGTTGTTTTTTTGATTTCCTCGACGTCAAACTGGTTCGCGGTGTCGAAGAGAAACTCCACTTTACCGTCTTTCAGGCGCAGCGAGGCGGAAAAAGGCTTGCCCTGCTTGGAGCGGAAGTCGGCCATGGGCCCGATAGTATTTCCGCGCAGCAGGGCGACGATCTCGTCTTGTTCCATGACCCGGCCGCCGATCACCTTGCGCAGCATGGTTTTTTCATCTTCGGCGACATAGGCGGTGGGCGTTTCAAAATAACGGACCCCGTCAAGCGGTGAAAAAGGCGCTTCCGGTTTTTGCCCTTCGTTGTCCTTGAAGCCTTTGACCTGGTTGACGATCTTGCTGGTCGTCTGCCGGATTTCGGCCATGAACTGTTCGCGGGTCATGCCGCCCCGCAGGATCTGGTTGAGCTTGTACTCCCACTCGCCGGTGAGTTCCGGGGAGGCCAGGACTTCGATTTTCATGGCCTCCAGCAGGGATAAAAGTTCGAAGGCCTTGCCGGTGGGCACCAGTTCGCGCTGCTCCCGGACCATGTATTTATCTTTGATCAGTTTTTCGATAATGGCCGCCCGGGTGGACGGGGTCCCGAGGCCGTGTTCCTTCATGGCCTCGGCCAGTTCCTCGTCATCGATCAGTTTGCCGGAGTGCTCCATGGCCGACAACAGGGTGGCCTCGTTGTAACGCGGCGGCGGCTTGGTTTCATATTCCTGCCGGTCGATTTCGCGGCACAGGACCTTCGCCCCCGGCGGCAGAGGCTGCAGGGTCTTTTCTTCCTGGTTCTTCCCGTAGATGGCTTTCCAGCCGGGTTCCACCAGGATTTTTCCTTCGGTAAGAAAGGGTTCCTGCTCCACCGTGCTGATCCTCCTGGTGTTGTGGTACACGGCCGGCGGGAAAAAGACGGAGAGAAAACGCCGGGCAATCATCAGGTAGATTTTAAATTCGGCCTCGCTCAGGTTTTTCGGCAGGTTCGAGGTGGGAATAATGGCAAAATGGTCACTGACCTTGGCATTGTTGAAAATCCGGCCGTCCTTACGCAAATATTTTTTGTTCAGCGCTTCCTCGGCAAAGCTGCCCAACTGCCAGCCTTTCTGCCGGGTAACCACCTCGCGTACCGTGGGGAGGTAGTCGCCGGGCAGATGCCGGCTGTCGGTCCGCGGATAGGTAATCAGCTTGTGGCGCTCGTAAAGGGCCTGGGCGATGGCCAGGGTATTCTTGGCCGAAAAACCGAAGCGGCCGTTGGCCTCGCGCTGCAGGGCGGTCAAGTCAAAGAGTAACGGCGACCTCTGGGTCGATTTTTTGCTGGTTTCCTCAACCGTTGCCTCTTTGCCGGTGCAGCGGCCGGTAATCTCTTCGGCCCGGGTCTTGTCCCAGATGCGGTTTTGCCGCCCGTGGGGACTGCTCTTGTCCTTTTTGAAATCCCGATCAATCCAGACCCCCTCGTAGGTGTGGCCGTTACAGGCAAAGGTGGCGTGGAGTTCCCAGTAGGTTACGGGGGTAAAGCTGCGGCGTTCATTTTCCCGCTTGACGATCATGGACAGGGTCGGCGTCTGCACCCGGCCGCAAGGGGTTTTGCGAAATCCGCCGAAACGGGAATTGTAGCTGGTCAGGGCGCGGGTGGCGTTGATGCCGATCAACCAGTCTGATTCCGACCGGCACATGGCCGTATCCTCCAGCGGCAGCATTTCGCTGTTGTCGCGCAGGTTGGCCAGGCCCTCACGGATGGCCCCCATGGTCATGGACTGCAGCCAGAGCCGCCGGATAGTCTTGCCGGCAACAGAGCTGGTCGAGGCCTGCTTGAGGATATATTTGAAAATCAACTCACCTTCCCGGCCGGCGTCACAGCCGTTGACAATGACCGATACGTCGCGGCGGCGGATCAATTTGCACAGGGCGTTGTACTGCGATTTTGTTGCCGGCAGGACGGCGAGGGGAAATTCCTCCGGCAGAATGGGCAGGTTCTCCAGGTTCCATTTCTGGAACCGGGGATCGATTTCCTCGGGATAGGCGATGGAGACCAGATGGCCGATGGCATAGGAAACGATATAGTCATCGTTTTCATAATGGGTTTTCGTTCTGGTGAATTTGCCCGGCAGCGCCTTGACGATATCGGCGGCAACGCTTGGCTTCTCGGCTATAATTAATGTTTTTCCCATATAATAAGTAAGGTCGGAGGTGAAAGAATCAGTCGTTTAAGGTGTTGAGAAAATCAATCAGCGCCTTATGCCAGATATCCGGTGCGTGCAGGTAACAGGGATGCGGCGCTCCAGCAATGGTCACTTTGCGGGCATCGGCCAGGGAGGCGAGCAGTAAATCGGCGTCGGCCGGCGGCGCAATCCGGTCCTCGCTGCCCCAGACGATCAGGGTGGGTATTTTTATGGCGGCAAGATG
>JAADIK010000180.1 GCA_013151365.1 Deltaproteobacteria bacterium | reverse complement strand
CGTATTGCATGAAGCATCACCTCAAGCCGTCACGGATTCAAGGTTACAGGTTTCAGGCAAAGCAGAGACCGCAGTCCGGGCAGGTTGCCTGCTGCGTGGAAAAACGGCAGCCGCAGGCCGGACAGGTTGTCTCCTCGGCGTCGGCATTGAAAACCGCGTCGACGTAACTGGTATCATAATCGGCCAGGCAGGTGGACTGCACATGTTCACGGTTCAGCAGGTCCATGACGTCCGGGGCATCATCTTTCCGGACCTGGAGAACTAGGTTGGCCCCGCAACACCCGCCGCCGCAGGACCCCGCATCGCCCAGGGCCAGGGAAGGGAACCCCTCTTTTTCCAGAAACAACTGCAACTGTTTGATGTCAAGCACCGGCCCGCTGCGGATATCGACCAGCTCATCGTCAGGGCTGATTTCCACGGCCCGGCCGGCCGACCGGGACTTCTTCCGCTCCTCGATTTCCAAAAACTGCCGGCCGCTTAACAGCTCCACGCCGCAGGCCGCGCACAAGACGATCTCCGCCCGGTATTCATCCCGGCACTGCGGGCAGTACTTCAACTCCGGATCAATTATAAAATCCATGACCTCGCTCCGGTTTTATGTTTCACTCCCTGTCGAGCAGCCTACAGAATAAATCTGCTCAAATCCTCGTTTTCTGAAATATCGTTCAGATGTTCACGCACATACTCGGCGCTCACCACAAATTTCGGCTCGGTAAGTTCAGGGGCGTCGAACGATATCTCGTCCAGCACCCTTTCCATGATAGTGTGCAGGCGCCGTGCCCCGATATCTTCGGTCCTCTGATTCACGGCCACCGCGATCCTGGCGATCTCCCGGACGGCCTCCTCTTCAAAAATCAGCTCGACACCCTCGGTGGCCATCAGGGCGACGTACTGTTTGAGCAAGGCATTTTTAGGTTCCGTAAGGATACGAAAAAATTCGTTCTCCCCCAAGGCGTTCAATTCCACCCGGATGGGGAAACGGCCCTGCAGTTCGGGGACCAGGTCGGAGGGCTTGCACAGGTGAAAGGCCCCGCTGGCGATAAAAAGAATGTGATCGGTCCGGACCGGGCCGTACTTGGTTGTCACCGTCGTCCCCTCGACAATGGGCAGCAGGTCCCGCTGGACCCCCTCGCGGGAGACATCGGGCGCACTGGACCCGGCGCCGCTTCTGGAGGTGATCTTGTCGATCTCGTCAAGGAAGATAATCCCTGACTGTTCCGTGCGGCGGATGGCCTTTTCCGTCACCGTTTCCATGTCGATGAGGCGTTCCGCCTCTTCTTTTTTCAACAACTCAAGCGCTTCCGGGACCCTGACCTTGCGCTGCCGCTTTTTGCCCGGGAAAATCTTGCTGAAAGCGTCCTGCAGGGAGGACTGCATATCCTCCATGCCGGAGGCCGAAAAGACCTCGACCATGGGCGCGGAAACCTTATCGGCAACGGTCATGTCCACCATGCGGTCATCAAGCTTGCCCTCACGCAGCATCCGGCGGAATTTGTCCCGGGTGCTGTACAGGTTCGACTCCGGGGTCGCATCGCTACCGGCCAGGGCAATCACGTTGGTATCGGAGAGAGACGACTGCGTAACCTGCTGCGGGGCCGGCGGCGGCACCGGGGGCAGCAGGAGATCGAGGAGCCTTTCCTCCGCCTGCTGCTCCGCCTTTTGTTTCACCAGTTCCTGCTCTTCCTTGTTCACCATGTTGATGGCCAACTGGGTCAGATCACGGACCATGGATTCGACATCGCGGCCCACATAACCGACCTCGGTAAACTTCGAGGCCTCGACCTTGATAAACGGCGAGTCGGCAAGATTGGCCAAGCGCCTGGCGATCTCGGTCTTGCCCACTCCGGTCGGGCCGATCATGATGATATTCTTGGGCGCTATCTCCTCGCGCAGAGGCGGTTCGACCTGCTGGCGCCGCCAGCGGTTGCGCAGGGCAATGGCCACGGAACGCTTGGCGTCAGCCTGACCGATAATATAGCGGTCCAGTTCCAGGACCGTCTCGCGGGGAATCTTTGAATTAATTTTACTCATATTTTCTCAACAACAATATTATGATTGGTATAGATGCAGATTTCAGAGGCAATACCCATGGCGGCCCGGGCGATCTCCTCCGCATTCAGGTTCGAATGTTTGACCAGGCCGCTGGCCGCGGCCTGGGCATACGGTCCGCCGGAACCGATGGCCAGGATACCGTCATCGGGTTCGATAACATCGCCGCTGCCGGACAGCAGCAGAGAGGATTTTTCATCCACCGCCACCAGCATGGCCTCCAGCCGCCGTAACATCCTGTCGGTCCGCCAGTCCTTGGCCAACTCCACCGCGGCGCGCACCAAGTTGCCGTTAAACTGTTCCAGCTTTTTTTCCAGCAGGTCGTAGAGGGTAAAGGCATCGGCGGTGGCCCCGGCAAAGCCGGTGATCACCCGGTCATGATAGAGCCGCCGCACCTTGCGGGCCTGATGTTTCACCACCGTGGTCCCCAGCGTCACCTGGCCGTCGCCGGCCACGACGACCTCTCCCTGGTGGCGGACGGACAGAATCGTCGTTGATCGTACCTCTCTCTTCATAGTCACCTTATCCTACTCTTTTTCGCCAATGGATGGGCCCGGTCATAGACTTTGGCCAGGTAATCCATGTTCAAATGCGTATATTTCTGGGTTGTTGACAGACTGACATGGCCGAGAAGCTCCTGTACCGTGCGCAGATCGGCACCCATTTCCAAAAGATGCGTGGCAAAGGAATGACGCAGGGCATGAGGCGTCACCGTCACCGCAATCCCGGCCCGTTCGCCGTACGCCCGAACCAGCCGTTCTACGCTGCGGGCCGTCAGCCGGCCGCCCTGACCGTTGAGAAACAGCGCCGCCCTTTCCGGGGGCCGGCCGCGGATGACCCGGGCGAGAATCATGGCCTCACGCCGGGGAAAATAATTCCGCAAAGCCTCGGCGGCCGGTCTGCCGAAGGGAACCACCCGCTCCCGGTTTCCCTTGCCGATTATCCTAACCATTCCTGTATCAAAATCAAGATCATTCATATCCCGGGACACCAGCTCGGAAACCCGCATGCCGGTGGAATAGATCAACTCCAGAACGGCCCGGTCCCGCAGGGCATACCGGTCCCGGTCGTCCGGCTCTTCGAGCAGGGAAAAAACCTCGTCAACCGTGAGAAAGACGGGGATTTGCCGGCCGCCCTTGGGATTGGCGATTCCCGCCAGCGGGTCATGGGACATGATACCTTCCCTGCTCAGGTAACGAAAAAAGGTTCGCAAGGCGGAAAGTTTCCGGGCCACCGAGGCGCTGCTGTTCACGGAATAGAGGGATGAAACAAAGAGGTGGATCTGCTCGGCATGAATATCGTCCAACTCCCCGCCCTGACCGGCAAAACGAAAAAACTCATTCACATCGCGCAGATAACACTCAACAGTATGGGCGGAATAGCCCTTTTCCACCTCCAGCCAACCGGCAAAATTGTTAATCTGTCCCAAGAACATAAAAGATGAGTTGAAAGCAATTTCTATAAAGTTTATTATATAATCTTTGTTGCATTGAATCTTAGCCGGCATTGTAAACACCAACACGACCGGCCGCAACAAGGTATTTATTCCGGGACTTATGGCAAAAAAGACATTTGAAAACGCTCTCACCCGGCTTGAGCAGATCACCTCGGACCTTGAAGAGGGTGAACTGAGCCTGGAAGACAGCCTGAAAAAATTTGACGAAGGCATCGGCCTGGTCAAATTTTGCAACAGCAAGCTTGAAGAAGCCCGCAGCCGGGTGGAACTGCTGCTTAAACAGGACGGGACCCTTACCCCGGTGAACTTCGACGAGAGCGAGCGTGGCGATCAAGACCTATCTTGAAGGGCAGAGAAAGCTCGTTGACGAGGGGCTTAGCCGTTACATGCTCCAGGCCGAAGGCGACTTTGCCGGCCATATCGAGGCCATGCGCTACAGCCTCTTTGTCGGCGGCAAACGTGTCCGCCCCATTCTCTGTCTTGCCGCCGCCCGGATGACCGCCGGTGGCCGGGATATTGACGAAGCGGTTCTTCCCGTTGCCTGCGCCCTCGAGTGTATCCACACCTATTCCCTGATCCATGATGACCTGCCGGCGATGGATGACGACGCCTTGCGCCGGGGGAAGCCGACCAACCACACCATCTTCGGAGAGGCGGCGGCGATCCTGGCCGGCGACGGCCTGCTGAGCTTTGCCTTTGACCTGCTCAGCAGTCCCGACGACCAGGCCATCGCCCCGGCGGCACGGCTTGAAATCATCTTTACCATTGCCCGGGCCGCCGGCCCCCTGGGCATGGTCGGCGGCCAGTCCCTGGATGTGGCCAACGAGGGCCGGGCTATTTCATTCGAGCTCCTGCGGACCATTCACCGCAGCAAGACCGGGGCATTGATTACGGCCTCGATCGTGGCCGGCGGCATTGCAGCCGGGGCGAACCCCGGGCAGCGAAAAGCCCTGACCGAATACGGCAACGCCATCGGCCTTGCTTTCCAGATCGTCGACGACCTGCTCAACGTGGAATCGACAACCGAACAGCTCGGCAAGGCGGCCGGCAGCGACGCGCAACGCGGCAAGGCAACCTATCCGGCGCTGTTCGGTCTTGAAAAATCAAGGGGCCTGGCCGGCGATGCCGTCGGCAGGGCAATAACCGCCCTGCGGGATTTCGGCCCTGAAGCCGACCCGTTGCGGGGCCTGGCCCATTATATTATCAACAGGAAGAGATAACCATGCTCATGATGGATACACTACCCGACCGGAAAACCGGCCTGCTTGACACCATAGATTCACCAGCGGACCTGCGGCGGCTCGAGCATGACGACCTGGCGATCCTGGCCGCAGAGATCAGAAAAGAAATTATTCATACCGTCTCGCAAACCGGCGGCCACCTGGCCCCGAGTCTCGGCGTCGTGGAACTGACCTTGGCGCTCCACTATGTCTTTGACACGCCGAAAGACAAACTGATCTGGGATGTCGGGCACCAATCCTATGCCCACAAGCTCATCACCGGCCGGCGCGACAGGTTTCACACCCTGCGTCAGTACAAGGGAATCAGCGGCTTTCCCAAGCGTTCGGAGAGCGAGTATGACGTGGTTGAAACCGGCCACAGTTCGACCTCCATCTCCTACGGCCTCGGCCTGACAACCGCCAAGGACATCAAACATGACAACAGCAAGGTCATCGCCGTGATCGGGGACGGTTCGATGACCGCCGGCCTGGCCTTCGAGGGCCTGAACCAGGCCGGGGACCTGGGTAAAAACCTGATCGTTATCCTGAACGATAACGAGATGTCCATCTCGCCGAATGTCGGAGCCATGTCGAGTTTCCTCAGCCGCAAGCTGACCGGCAAGACCGTGCGCCGGTTGCGACGCCACGTGGAAGAACGGCTGAAATCGCTCTCCTCTGTCGGCGAAAACATCCTGACGGTTCTGCGCCGGAGCGAGGAAAGTTTTAAAAGCTTTTTCACCCCGGGCATGCTCTTCGAGGCGCTCAAATTCGAATATATCGGTCCCATACCCGGCCACCAGCTTGACGAACTCATCGAAACCCTGGAAAATGTGCGGGACAACAGCCGGGGGCCGGTGCTCATCCATGTGCTCACCACCAAGGGCAAGGGCTATGAACCGGCGGAGACCAACCCCGGTGATTATCACGGCGTCGGCCCCTTTGATGTCGCCACCGGCAAGCCGGTGCCCTCTGCCGGCACGGTCTCCTACACGGAGGTGTTCGGCGAAACCATATGCAAGCTGGCCCGGCAGGACGAACGGGTTATCGCCATCACCGCCGCCATGCCGGCCGGGACCGGGCTGACTCGTTTCAGCACCGAGTTCCCGGACCGCTTTTTCGATGTCGGCATTGCCGAACAGCACGCGGTCACCTTTGCCGCCGGCCTGGCCATGGAGGGAATGCGGCCGGTGGTGACCGTCTATTCGACCTTCATGCAGAGGGCCCTGGACCAGATCATTCACGACGTCTGCCTGCCGGGCCTGCCGGTCATCTTCGCCCTGGACCGGAGCGGCGTGGTCGGCGATGACGGCCCGACTCATCACGGCGTCTTCGACCTGTCTTTTCTGCGTTTTATCCCCAACCTCGTAATCATGGCGCCCAAGGATGAGAATGAACTGCGGCATATGCTGAACACGGCCGTGAAAGGCGATGGTCCGGTGGCCATCCGTTATCCGCGCGGCAGCGGCGAGGACGTGAAACTTGACAACCGGCTGACCAGGCTGGAAATCGGCCGGGGAGAGCTGCTGCAAGAAGGCGGCGATGTCCTCCTCCTGCCCATCGGCAACCGGGTCTATCCGGCCCTGGCCGCCGCCGCGGGCCTGAAAAAGCTCGGCGTCGACGCGGCCGTGATCAACCCGCGCTTCGTCAAACCGCTTGATAACGAGCTGATCTGCGAATGGGCGGCGCAGACCGGCCGGGTGGTGACGATTGAAGACAACGTGAAAAAGGGCGGCTTCGGCAGCGCCGTCCTGCAACTGCTCGGCGAAAGGCACCTGCAGGTCCCGGTTCGGCTGCTGGGTTACGGCAACACCTTTATCGAGCACGCGCCCCAGTCTTTGCTCTGGAAAAACAACGGGATCGACGCTTCAGGCATCATCAAGGCCACCCTGGAGGTCATGAAACAATAACCTGAAGGAGGCGCCTTCTTTACCTTTCCTTTACAGGTCGTATTCCTGATGCAGATGGGGCATCTCCACCCGGGTATTGTGTAGGAATTTCGCAAAGACAGTCATGCTTTCTTCCTCACCGTGCACCAGAAAAGTGGTCTCCGGCTCGCCGGTCCGCTGATACCAGGCCAGGAGCTCGTTCTGGTCCGCGTGGGCGGAAAATCCGCCGATGGTATGGATCCCGGCCCGGACCACGATCTCCTCGCCGAAAAGAGTGACCTTCTCCGCGCCGTCGATGATGCGGCGGGCCAGGGTGCCTCGGGCGGCATAGCCGACAAAGACGACACCGGCCTCCCGGCGCCACAGATTATGTTTCAGGTGGTGACGGATTCTGCCGCCGGTACACATCCCCGAGCCCGCGATAATAACGGCGCCGCCGTGCAGCTTGTTCAGGGCCATGGAATCGGCCGTCTCCCTGGTAAAATGAAGACCGGGCAGGTCGAACGGGTCCTGTCCCGAGCGGAACAACTCGGATGTTTCCGCATCATAGCATTCAGGATGACGGCGAAAAATCTCGGTGGCGGAAATGGCCATGGGCGAATCAAGGAAAACCCGCATATTCCGGGGCACCTTGCTCTGGGCCGATCCTTCGCGCAGGTAATAGATGATTTCCTGAGTCCGCTCCAGGGCAAAGCTGGGAATCAGGATATTCCCGCCTCGATCCAGGGTTTCGGTAACGGCCAGGTAAAGCTCTTCGATGGAGGGCGCCAGTTCCTTGTGCCGCCGGTTACCATAGGTGGTCTCCATAACCACCACGTCGGCATGGGGCGGCCGGGCGGGGTCACGCAGGATGACACGGCCGCTGTAGCCGAGATCACCGGAAAACAGGACGCGGCGGCAGTGGTCGTTCTCCTCCAGCTCGAACAGGACGGCCGCCGCCCCCAGAATATGACCGGAATCGAAAAAGGTCATCCGAATGCCCTCGGCAAGGGTGCGCGGCTCTTCGAATCCGGGAACCTCGGTAAAAAAATCCAGGCTGTTCAGGGCATCCAGTGTCGTATAAAGCGGCTGCGCCTCCCCGTTCCTCTCGCCGCGACGGCGCTGTTTTCTTGACTTATAGAGCGCCTCTTCCTCCTGGATGCGGGCCGAGTCGAGCATAACCAGTCGTGCCAGCTCCCGGGTGGCCGGAGTCGCAACGATTGTGCCCCTGAAACCCCGTTTGACCAGAAGCGGAATGCGGCCGCAGTGATCAAGATGGGCATGGGTCAGAATCAGAAAATCAACGGCCTTGGGGTCAAAACCGAAATCGCCGCTGTTTTCCTCGTCTATTTCCCGGCCGCCCTGATACATGCCGCAATCGACAAGAACCAGTTTGCCGTGACAGCGGATGAGATGGCAGGAACCGGTGACGTTTCTGTCGGCCCCGTGAAATTCAATCTTCATAAAAGACTCCTGCATGCAAAAGTGTATATGGTGACAGCAGGATACCCGGCCGCCCCATGAATTTCAAGATTTCCCCGGGGCGGCACAGCCTGTCTGCGCCGCCGCAGGACAATATTCGGGACAGCGAAGAAATCGGAATGTTAGTCAGTGTCACGGACAAGGTGAAACGGAGATCAGGTTGCAGAAACACCTGAATACATGCACGGGCTGCCCCCGTCAATGCCGGGTAGACCGCAAGACCGGCCGGGCCGGGTTCTGCGGCATGAATGCCGGGATAAAAATTTCCCATGCCGGCCTGCATTTCGGCGAGGAGCCGCCTATTTCCGGCAGCAACGGGTCCGGGGCCATCTTTTTCGCCGGCTGCAACCTGCGCTGTGTCTTCTGCCAGAATTTCCAGGTCAGCCAGGAATTCCGGCACGGCCGGACCCGGGACCTGACCGTGGAAGAACTGGCGGAGGAAGCCCTGCGCCTGCAGGATGCCGGCGCCCATAACATCAACTTCGTCTCCCCTTCCCACATGATTTTCCAGATGGCCGAGGCCATTGTAGCGGCCAGGTCCCGGGGCCTGGTTATCCCGGTGGTGTACAACTCCAACGGCTATGATGCGGTGGCGGCCCTCAGGCGGATCAGGGGTCTGGTTGATATTTATCTGCCGGATATCAAATACATGGACAACCGGCTGGGCAAACGCTATTCCGGAGTCGACGATTACGCGGATATCATCCCGGCGGTCCTCGAAGAAATGCGGCAACAGGTGGGCGACCTGGAGACGGACCGGCACGGCATCGCCAGGCGGGGCCTGCTGGTCAGGCACCTAGTACTACCCGGCTGTCCGGACAACAGCAGAAAATGCCTCCGGCTGCTGGCCGGTTTATCGCCGGACATCCACTTCAGCCTCATGTCCCAGTACTCACCGCAATATAAGGCAGCCGCTTATCCGGAGATCAACCGGACGCTGACCACCGCCGAGTATGACGAGATTACCGACTACGCCCTGGAGCTCGGCCTGGAGAATGGTTTTGTCCAGGACCCGGCAAGCCGGGACTGCCAGCTGCCTGATTTTGACCTGGCGAACCCTTTCAATTAGCCTGAATCCCTCCTTGCCCTTGTTGTTGTTATTTTTCAAGTTCGTCACACCTCTGCTTCAACAGCACGATGCAGCGCTGCATCCGGCCTACGCCTTTTTCGCTTCCCTTTTGCTCATAGTACATCCGGCCGAGCTCCAGGGACTCAATCGCCAGTTGCAGGTGCCGGACCTGCGCGTCGGCCGCCTCGTTTTTCCATGCTTCAACGGCCAGCCGGGCTTTATCTTCGTTGTCGATATACGTTGGTCTCATTTTTATCCTCCTTGCAAATCCTGCGACTCCCGGATTATCCTGGCCGGTTAACGGCCGTCCGGGGACGAGGTTTTTTTCAATATCAGGTCGGCGCAGACTCCGGGTAAACTACTGCACCTGTTAAATTTTGCACCGGTGAAGCCTTTGACAAGCAAAAAGTTCCATGTATAATTCCAGGCATAGAACTTAAAGAGTCCGCATTGGGAATGCAAACCAAACCGGACAGCACTGTAATGGATGCAAACCGCCGGGCCAGAAGCTTACCTGAATCCGTGAGCGTTCGAGAACGGTGCAGATGCAAGGCGGCGACGAGGTTGATTATCCTGGTGTGATATCAACGAGTTGCCAACGCAGC
>JAADIK010000117.1 GCA_013151365.1 Deltaproteobacteria bacterium | reverse complement strand
GCGGCGGAGAAAAAAAATGTCCGCAAGAATGCCGAAGAACTCGGCAATTCAATGCTGAAGAATTTCAGCGGTGAAACGGTAAAAAATGCCGCCACGATCCTGGGATATAACTGCGACCGCACGACGGTCATGGGCATGAACGTCTACTTTATCCACAACACGAATATCATGCTGCGCCGAGAAATGAACATGATGGGAATGATGGGAAAAACAGAGGCCACAAGTGTCGATAAAGGAAAAGTGCCCAGGGGAGTCTTTGCCTTGCCCGCCGGAATCACTCCGGTCCACGATGAGGCGGCCGACGCCATGACGAAACAAATGGTGCAAAATGTCATGAACACGCTCAAGGACCCTGATGGGGCCGAAAAGATGCGATCCCGGCAGAACAGCATGCAAAAAATGCCGCCACGCGGCGAACCGGCAACAGACTCTCGGGGCCGGCGGCGCGAGGGGCAGGATAACCTGCAACAGGGAATGCAAATGCTTCAGGGATTGTTTGGCAAATAATGCCTAACCGCCTGGCGGTAAAGCAGCATACGGCGACCAGGTGGTGACGTGACGGGGGGCCGGAATTTTCTCCGCTTCTAACGGGACAGCACCGTATCCCGGCCGAAGTTGACATCGTCGCGATAGGGATAGTCGACCATATAATGCAGTCCGCGCGATTCCTTCCGTAGCGATGCGCACTGGATGATCAGTTCGGAAACCACGGCGATATTTCGCAGCTCCACCAGGTCCGGAGTTAAAAGATAATCATGAAAATGTTCGCGGATCTCCGCGAATATGGGGTCAATGCGCCGCCGCAGCAGCCGGAGTCGTTTTTCCCGGCGGACGATGCCCACATAGTTCCACATCAGCCGTCGTATCTGGTCCCAGTTGTGACTGATCAGCACATTTTCTTCAATTGACCGGGCCTTGCCGACTCGCCACCCCTGAACTTGCCTTGCCGGTAACGATGTTATTTCCTGCCAGTTCTTTGCCACCCAGATACTTGCCCGGTGCGCGAAGACCACGGCCTCAAGCAACGAATTGCTTGCCAGACGATTGGCACCGTGCAGGCCCGTACAGGAGGTCTCGCCCAGGGCCATGAGACAGTCGATTGTTGTGCAGCCCCACTGGTCGACCTGGACCCCGCCGCACATATAATGGGCCGCCGGCACCACGGGTATAGGCTCTTTGGTCATATCGACACCGTAGCGCTTACAGGTGGAATAAATCGTGGGAAAGCGCTTGGCGACAAAATCGGCGGGCTTATGCGTAATATCAAGATACACACAGTCGGCCCCGCTTTCCTTCATCTCCGCATCAATGCCCCGGGCCACGGCATCCCTGGTTGCCAGGTCCCCCCGCTCATCGTAGCGGTGCATGAAGGGCTCGCCCTGCTCATTGATCAGGACCCCACCCTCTCCCCTTACCGCCTCGGAAATCAGGAAATTCTTCAGCCGGGGATTATAAAAACATGTAGGATGAAACTGGACAAATTCCAGGTTGGCGACCCGGGCACCGGCCCGATAGGCCATGGAAACCCCGTCACCCGTGGCGATATCGGGGTTGGTGGTATAAAGGTACACCTTGCCGCAGCCGCCGGTACAGAGCACCGTGATCCTGGCCCGGTAAACCTCGACCGCACCGGTCAGGCGATTGAGGACATACGCACCCAGGCACCTCTCCCGGCCCTGATGAACAATCCCTTCAACCTTTGATTCAACCAGCAGATCAATGGCCAGGTGATTCTCCAGCACCTCAACGGCTTTATTTCTTTCAACCTGATCCAGGAGCGCCCGTTCAATCTCGTGACCGGTCAAATCCAAGGCATGGGCCACCCGCCTGACTGAATGGCCACCTTCCATGCCGAGGTCCAGGCCCTTGCCGTTTTGGGCCTTCATAAAACGAACGCCATGCTCGATCAACTCGCGAACCCGTTCCGGACCTTCCTTAACCACCAACCTGACGATCTCCTCGTTGCACAGACCGTCCCCGGAACGGAGCGTATCCTGGACATGGGACTCTACCGTGTCATCTTCAGAGAGGACCGCCGCAACCCCGCCCTGAGCCAGGTTGGTCGCCGTATCGACACAGCTCTTCTTGGTAACCAGGGTCACCCTGGCAAAAGAGGCCACCTTTAAGGCAAACGACAAGCCGGCCACGCCACTGCCAATAATCAACACATCAGTTTCATACATAACGCTTCTTGGAAAAAATAAAATGTTTCACGTGAAACATCGAAAAAAGGTTCACCATGTTTAAGGAGTATAGTATAGTTTATCTAGTCGACGCAACAGGAGAACGGAACCATCATGACAAATCTCAAAGCAAAAGTCATTGCCGTTGCCAACCAAAAGGGCGGGGTCGGCAAAACAACCACTTCCTTAAACCTGGCAGCCGCCCTGGCGGCGAAAGGAAAGAAAGTTCTGCTGGTTGATTCGGACCCCCAGGGAAACGCCTCGAGCGGGGTAGGGGTCTTCAAGTCGGATGAAAAGGGGCACCTGTATCACTGCTACATGAACAACCGTGATACCGAGTCCTGCATTCGGGAAACACGGTCCAAAAAACTGTCCATCCTGCCGTCTTCCATTGACCTTGTTGGCGTTGAAATCGAGCTCATCTCATTGAAAGAACGTGAAAAACAACTAAAACGGATTCTTCGGCCAACCCATGAGCACTATCACTACATCATCATTGACTGTCCGCCATCCCTGGGCCTGCTGACCATCAACGGCCTCACTGCGGCCGACTCGGTGCTCATCCCTTTGCAATGCGAATATTTTGCCCTGGAGGGACTGGCCCAACTCGTCGAAACCATACGAAAAGTAAAACGAACCCTGAACCGGGGACTCTATATCGAAGGGCTTCTGCTGACCATGTATGACCGCCGCAACCGCCTGACCCACCAGGTGGCCACCGAAGTCAAAAAACACTTCGGAGCCCAGGTCTACAACACCGTTATTCCGCGAAACGTACGGCTCAGCGAAAGCCCCAGTTACGGCAAAACAATTATGGAGTATGACCGCAAGTGTCCCGGGGCCAAGGCATATATCAAACTGGGAAACGAACTTTTACGACGGAGCAAAGAAGAATGAGCGGTAAAAGCGTTCTGGGCAGGGGGGTTGAAGCCCTCCTGTCCGGTGATCTGGCAAGTGTCGAGGAAGGGCGGTTTTTTCTCTGTGACATTGATAAGATCGAACCGAACAAAGACCAGCCCCGTAAACATTT
Organism: Deltaproteobacteria bacterium; assembly: GCA_013151365.1. GTDB lineage: Bacteria > Desulfobacterota > Desulfobulbia > Desulfobulbales > Desulfobulbaceae > BMS3Abin13. The sequence goes on along the minus strand of JAADIK010000117.1, from coordinate 6,739 downwards.
TGATGAAGACCTGTTGCAAAAACTTGCCGACTCCATTGCCGAAAAGGGCGTGATTCAGCCGCTGCTCGTGACCCGGGGCAAGGGCAACCGTTACAACCTGATCGCCGGAGAACGGCGCCTTCGCGCCGCCCGGATGGCCGGACTGGATGAGGTCCCGGTGGTGCTCACGGATTCGAACGGTAAAGGCGAAAGCCTTGAACTGGCACTCATTGAAAACCTGCAGCGCCACGATCTTAATCCTATCGAGGAGGCCATGGCCTATTCCCGGCTCATCAGTGATTTTGGCCTGACTCAGGAAGGCGTTGCCCGCAAGGTGGGGCGTAAACGGTCAACCGTGACCAACATTCTTCGCCTGCTCGGCCTGCCGGATTATCTGCAGGACGATGTCATCAACGGCATAATCAGTGAAGGCCACGCCAGGGTCTTGTTGCGCCTCAAGGATGACGCGCAGAAAATCCAGGAAATCCGGGGCCGGATCATCAGGGAGGATCTCTCGGTCCGGGCAACGGAACGGCTCTGCCGGCGAGCCCGGGAAAAACCGGAACCGTCCCCGCAGCGCCCTGGGAAAAACCGGGGCAACGAACTGCCGGCCTCATATTGCCGCTCTCTGGTTAATCAGTTGACCAACCGGATGAACACCGGCATCCGCATTATCCAGAACGGGGAGCGGGGGAAGCTTGAGATCGAGTACTATTCCAGTGACGATCTCGACCGGCTGGTTAACCTGCTGGCCGGTTAATCCGTATCCGGACCAGATAAAAATGGCAAGGACTTGAGAAAAAAATCAGGCGTTGTTACAAACAAGTTCGCCCCCCGAGCCGGCTGGTAGAGGTAGTGATATTGGGAGAGCAAACTACTTCTGACTATTCGCGGGAAAAATGATACGGGCTGCACCCCTCAAAGGGGCAGCCTTTTCCTTTTACCTGGATCCGTGACGGCTTGAGGTGATATTCCAGGCAATATGTGGAATTTATTGCATTCTTGCCAAACAAACGCATTTTCCGGTCTGCACCGCGCCTGCCCTGCGGGGCGCCCGAGAACGGATTCAGGTTTATGCGAACAAAGCGCAGCAGCGGCGTTGCGAGAGATGATACCCCGCTGGGCAGGCGGTCCTCGGTTACACATACTGTTGCGGGAAAGACAAGGAGTTCAGCCATGGCACTCATGCAGATAACAATTATTCCCCTGGGCACGGCTACGACCGGCGTTGGCGATTATGTGGCCGATGTTGAGCGTTTTCTCCGGGACCGGGAGGTGGCCCATACGCTCAATGACATGGGGACGGTCATTCACGGCGCCCCGGCGGAACTGTTGCGCCTGGCTAACGAGATCCACAACCTGCCGTTTCACCGAGGCGCGCAGCGGGTTGTGACCCATATCACACTTGATGACCGCCGTGATAAAGACCGGGGACTCGGTGAAAAACAAGAGGCTGTCCTCCAGCGCCTCGCCGGAGATGGAAAATGAACGGAAAATTCAAAATACGAAAGACGCCGTTGGTGCTCATCAGTGTCTTTTTGCTGCTCTGGCTTACAGGTATCGTCCTGGGTGAACCCTCGAGGGTCCTGGAACAGGCCTGTTCCATCTGTCTTTCCTGTATCGGCATAGGATAACGAGATGGAAGCACTCAGGAAATGGGTCCAGGCGGTGTGGTTCTTTCTTGCCAATGGATTCTGGGGATTCCCGGTCAGTCAAAATATCTACAAGGGACCGCTCAAGGTAATCTGCTCGCCGGGCCTCAACTGCTATTCCTGCCCGGCCTCAACAACCTACTGTCCCATCGGCAGCCTGCAGCAACTGTTGCTGAGTATTCGCTTTTCCCTGCAAAACGGCCATTACTATTTCGGCACCTTTGTGGTTGGTTCCATGGGCCTGCTGGGCGCCACCTTCGGACGTTTTGTCTGCGGCTGGGCCTGTCCTTTCGGCCTTTTTCAGGAACTGCTGCATAAAATCCCCTCGGTGAAATATTCAATTCCCAAAAAGCTCAACTGGTTCAAGTACGGATTTCTGGCCCTGTTTGTGGTTATCCTGCCCCTGGTCCTGGTCGACCAGTTCAGTCTCGGCGAGCCCTGGTTCTGCAAGTATATCTGCCCGGCCGGAACCCTGGAAGCCGGCATCCCCATGGTGCTGTTGCAGCCGGGACTGAAAAAGACGATCGGCTGGCTCTATCTGAACAAAATGATGATCCTGGTTATCTTTATCTTCTGGAGTGTTGTTGCCTCCAGGCCCTTCTGCCGCACAACCTGCCCGCTGGGAGCCTTTTATTCACTCTTCAACCGCTACCGGTTGATTAAGTTGAAATTCAATGAAGAAAACTGTACTCAATGCAAGGCCTGCCATTCGGTATGCCCCATGGAAATACGGTTCAATGAAACGCCGGACAGCGGCGAATGCATAAGCTGCATGAAATGTATGACCCAGGCGTGCAATTATGACGCTATATCGTTGGAAATCGGAGGATACTCCCTGCCCAACAGAATATTGACGTCCGGAAAAAAAGCAGGGCAAACATTGACATAAAACCTAACCGGTGATTAACAATCAATCTCAAACCTGAAAAAGGAATGCAAGACGCGTAGAGTTATGAAAAAAAAGAAAACACGAGTATGTATCTCTATAGGAGTGTGTTTATTTCTCTTGCTGACCACGGCGGCCGCTTTCGCCAAAATGGTCAGTATTGCGGGAAATGATGTCAACATGCGTTCCGGAGCCGGGACAAGGTACCGGGTACTCTGGGAGCTGAGCAAAGGCTTTCCCCTCAAGGTTTACCGACAATCAGGGCAGTGGCTTCGGGTCACTGATTTTGAGGGAACGATCGGCTGGGTCCGTCGCGATATGGTCAACATGTCCGCGCACATGATTGTCAAGGTCAACAAAAACTCAAAAAAACGAATCAATGTGCGTAGCGGGCCAGGGACAAAATACCGGATTGTGGCCAAGGCTTATTACGGGGTGGTCTTCAAAACCTTGAACAAGAAAAACGGCTGGGTCCATGTTCAGCATGAACAGGGAGTGACGGGCTGGGTGAAGCGCAGCCTTCTCTGGGGGTGGTAGCCGGACAACGGCTGGCGGAGAGAGAGGGATTCGAACCCTCGGTGGAGTATAACCCCCACACTCGCTTAGCAGGCGAGCACCATCGGCCAGCTCGGTCATCTCTCCGTATGGGACTGTCGTTGTGGCGGAGGGAGTAGGATTCGAACCCACGGAACTTTCGTTCAACGGTTTTCAAGACCGCCGCCTTCAACCACTCGGCCATCCCTCCGGTAAGGGGAGTAAATACCATTTCACGGGGACCATGTCAATATTCTCCTCGTGACGGATAACAGATGAAAGAAAAGATGAATTCCATAGCAGAACCCGGGGAAACGGAACTTAAAAACCTGGCCTGTCTGTACACCATAACCAAGTACCTGGCCTCGGCAACCAACCTGCAAGACTGCCTGGAACAGGTGATGGCCACCCTGGCCCGCGAAAAAGGCATGAACAGCGGGACCGTGACCATTGTCAACCAGGCCACCGGTGAGCTGGAAATCGAGGTGGCTCCGGCGATCACGGCTGAAGCCCGGCGCCGGGGCAGATACAAGATGGGGGAGGGGATCACCGGCAAGGTTGTGGCCACCGGCGACCCAATCCTGGTCCCGCAGATCGGCGAGGAACCGCTGTTTCTCAACCGGACGCGCACCCGGGGCGATGAAAAGAAAAAGAAAAGCTCGTTTCTCTGCGTACCGATCAAGGCCGCGAACAAGACCATCGGCGCCCTGTCAGTTGATCGGGAATACTCGCAGAATTTCGGCATCCAGTCGGAACACGATCTGCGATTCCTGAGCATTGTCAGCTCCCTGATCGCCCAAACCGTGCAGCGGGTCCAGAAGGTCAACGAGGAAAAAGAAGCCCTGCGCCGGGAAAATTCGCAACTGCGGCGCGAACTGTCTGCCCAGAACCGCATTGATGAGATCATCGGCAAGTCATCCCGCATGCACGAGGTCTTTGATATGGTCCACCGGGTTGCGGACTCCAACGCCACCGTACTCCTGCGCGGTGAATCAGGCACCGGCAAAACCATGGTCGCCAGGGCCCTGCACCATAACTCCGGCCGTCGCAACGGCCCCTTTATCGTGGTCAACTGTTCGGCCCTGCCGGAAACCCTGCTGGAAAGCGAACTCTTCGGTCATGAAAAAGGGGCCTTTACCGGGGCAAATTCGCGCAAGACGGGACGTTTTGAACAGGCGAGCGGCGGTACCCTCTTCCTTGATGAAATCGGCGAAATAAGCCCGGCGGTGCAGGTTAAACTGCTTAATGTCATTCAGGAGCACACCTTTCAGCGTCTCGGGGGCACGGAACTCCTGAAAACGGATATCCGGTTGGTGGCCGCCACTAACCGCGACCTGGAAACCGCCGTCAAGGAGAACGCCTTCAGGGAAGACCTCTATTACCGGCTCAACGTCTTTCCGGTCTACCTGCCGCCGCTCCGGGAACGGCGCACCGACATCCTGTTGCTGGCGGAATATTTTCTCGAAAAGTACACAGATAACCGCAGAAATATCAAAAGGATATCAACCTCGGCCATTGACATGCTCATGCAGTATCACTGGCCCGGCAATGTCCGGGAACTGCAAAACTGTATGGAAAGGGCCGTCCTGATCTGCGACGATGATACAATTATGGCCACCCATCTGCCCCCGACTTTACAGAGTTCCAAGTCCGTTAATTCCGATCGACCACCGTCACTGGCCATGGCAGTCGAACATTTCGAACGGGAACTTATCGTTGAGGCGCTGAAAAAGACCAAGGGCAACCAGACCAGGGCGGCAAACTATCTGGATACCAGCCTGCGTATTATCAATTATAAAATTCATAGTTACAATATTGATCCCAGGCAATTCAAGATCGACTAGTGCCCTATCGAACACCAACCAAGGCGGGCGATGCCCACAACCCAAGTCAACTTCCGGCGGATCTGTTTCCAGGCTGTTAGACTGTAGGCTGTTAGGGCCGGGCTAATAGCCTACAGCCTAAACAACCTGCTATAAAACATGATTAATTTTCTTGTTTTTTATGACAGGAATTCAAGAGTAAGGCACTGATGGAAATCCTGTTACATGTCTGTTGCGGGCCCTGTGCGGTCTATCCGCTGCAGAGGCTGCGTGACCAGGGGCACCGGGTGGCGGGGTTTTTCTACAATCCCAACATTCACCCCTACCGGGAATTCAAGCGCCGCATCAAGGCCCTGGACGACCTGGCCCGGCAGACGCGGTTTACGGTTGAAATCGACCGCGATTACGGCCTGACCGAATATCTGCGCCAAGTGGTCTTTAACGAGGAAAAACGCTGCAATATCTGTTACGATATGCGTCTGGAACGGGTTGCGGAAAGGGCCGTGGAAAAGGGCGCTGACGCCTTCACCACGACCCTGCTCTATTCCAGATATCAAAAGCACGAACTGATCAAAAAAAAGGGCGAGCAACTTGCCGAAACCCTTGGCATTGAATTTTATTACGAAGATTTTCGCCAGGGCTGGCAGTGGGGTATAGATCAATCGATAGCCATGGGCTTGTACCGGCAGCCATACTGCGGCTGTATTTACAGCGAACAGGAACGCTATGACAAAAAACTGCGCAAAAAAACATATTCCTGAATCCGTGAGCGTTCGAAAACGGTGCAGATGCAAGGCGGCAACGAGGTTGATTATCCTGGTGTGATATCAACGAGTTGCCAACGCCGCAGATGCGCCGTTATCGGGCGCCCTGCAGGGCGGCGCGGTGCAGACCAAAAAATGAGTTTATTTGACAATAATGCGATAAATGCCATATTGCATGGAATGTCATCTCAAGCCGTCACGGATTCAGAATATTGAGTGTAAGGAGTACATCATGATAGATATCATCGTTCTGGCAACGGGCAACAAGAACAAGGTTGAAGAGTTCAAACAACTGTTCAAGGGTTTCCCGGTTGAAATCAAGTGCCTCAATGATTACCGCAAGTTGCCGCCGGTTATTGAAGACGGCGCCACCTTCGAAGAAAACGCCTATAAAAAGGCCTCCCACTACGCGCGCGTCCTGGGCCTGCCCTGTCTGGCCGATGATTCGGGGCTGGTGGTGGAAGCGCTTGACGGCCGGCCCGGGGTCTATTCGGCCCGCTACTCAGGGGAAGATGCCAAGGACTGGGATAACTGCGAAAAACTGCTCAGTGAAATGACCGGCAAGGACAATCGCAAGGCCTATTTTGAATGCGTCCTGTCCTTGGCCACGCCCGGCGGCCCGGCCCTGACCTGGGAGGGACGGTGCGAGGGTGAAATCATCACGGAGCGGCACGGTGACGCCGGCTTCGGCTACGACCCGGTTTTCTACTACGCCCCCTTTGGCAAGACCTTTGCCGAAGTCTCGATGGCGGAAAAAAACAAGGTCAGCCATCGGGGCAGGGCTCTGGCGGAACTTGCGGCAGAGTTCGACAAGGTGTTACTCTGGCTGCGCCAACGGCTGCAGGAAGAAAAACCGCCCAAGCCCGATCACAAACAATTCGAACATAACGACTGGTCGGAGGAAAGGATGGTGTGATCGGCGTCGGCATGACCCGGGTTATGCCCGAATCCGCCGTACGTAAAATCATCTTTCCCCCTCTCAGGTAACTGGTCACAGGCGCCACAGATTTACGTAGTCGCTGCCGTTCGCAGGTAAGAGACCGAAGGGAGACTCAGATAGCCCCTCTATGCGGGCGGAAGTGACCAGTTATCCACTCAGCG
>JAADIK010000146.1:9985-10441 GCA_013151365.1 Deltaproteobacteria bacterium | reverse complement strand
GCCCGTCCTGGGGCAGGAGGAACGGTTTGTTCAGCTTATCCTCGATATCGAAGTCGCCGTGGAGCTTGCCGTCCAGCGTCCCTGCAACGAAGCCGTCGAGGTGCTGAGGGCGTTGAAAAGGAACCGGCGGACCACGGTGCTCATTTCCGATTTTTACCTGCCCGGCACCCATTTCCGGCGAATGCTCAAACAGTTCCGGCTCCATGAGCTGTTCGATCATGTATACATTTCCGCCGATTACGGCGTGGCCAAGGGGTCGGGGCGCCTGTATCGGAAGATCTGTGACGACCTGGGGTGTCCGCCCGGCCGCTTGGTCATGATCGGGGACAACCCGCATGCCGATGTCAACATGGCCAGGGAGCAGGGACTTGGCGCGATTCAGCTGCAAAATCCGAAACAGCAGAAGTTGTATAGCGGCTGGACACCGGCCGGGATGGATGCAACCAGGCGCGTTGA
>JAADIK010000146.1:0-9978 GCA_013151365.1 Deltaproteobacteria bacterium | reverse complement strand
TCGCCGCCGCTGCCCCGCCCGCCGCCGCTTTCGGGGAGATGACCTACAGCCTCTGGCTCTTTACTTCTCTGCTGGTGCAGAGGCTCATCCGGGAAAAGGCCGGTCAGGTCTTTTTTTTCTCCAAGGAGGGGGAGTTTCTCAAACGCCTGTTCGATCGCTACCAGCAGGACCTGTTCGGGCATGCCGTTATTGAAAGTCACTATATCCTGGTGTCGCGGAAGGCCACCTTCCTGGCCTCGCTCCGGCCGCTTGCCGAGGAGGATTTTTCCCGTCTTTTCGCCCATTACCGGGATATATCCCTGCGGGATTTTCTGCTCAGTCTCAATATCGAAGAGTCGGTGGCCGCTGCCCTCTGCGAGGAGCTGAACCTTGATTTCGATCGCCGTTTCCCTGACCTGCGGAATCGGCCCGAATTTATCGCCTTGAAGCGGTCCGGGCGGTTTCAGCAGGAATATGAAAACCGGCGCGGCCGGCAGCGGGAAAATTTTATCCGTTATCTTGATTCGTTCGGGATCGATTACCGGCAGGAAGGGCTGAACATCGTTGATGTGGGCTGGAAGGGCAGCATCCAGGATAATATCTATCACATCCTGGGCGGCCGGGTCAGGGTGCGGGGCTTCTATGTCGGTTCCCTGATTGCGACCCAGCGCTCGGCGACCAACATCAAGGCTGGCCTTCTTTTTGACGACACCCCCGGTCTTTCCCCTTATTTTCATGTCTACAACAACAACCGCTCTCTCTTCGAGATGCTGCTCGGGGCCTCGCACGGCAGCGCCGACGGTTATTTTACCCGGCAGCAGTATGAGCGCCTGCCCGGGGATCACCAGCGAACCGTCAGGGAGCGGATCCGCAGCCGGGAAGGCGAACTGTGCATCGCCACCCTGGACCTGCCCGAAGAACGCGAACTGTACCGCCGGGTCATCGGGCCGCTGCAGGAGGAGATGTTTGCGGCGGTGATCGCCTTGAACCGGGCCTATCTCCGGTGCGGCTGCACGGCGCCCGGCCCTGAATGGTTTGCCCGGCAGCATGCCCGCATGGTCTTTAAGCCGAGAAGAGAAGAGATTGATTTTTTTGAACGTCTCTACCACCTGGAGAATTTCGGTATCTTTGAATACACCGACTTCCGGACCGACCATGTCCTGTCAAAGAAACAGCGTTTGAAAAATTTAAAAAATATCTTAAAGAATAAGGAGATCCTGGAAAGCGGGATCTGGCCGCCGATCATCCTCCGGGGCCTGGGCCTGGATTTTTATCGCTATTTCGACGGCCGGCGACGATACAAACGTGAGTTCAAATGACCACCACGACCCGCAAAATCGGTTTTCTGCTCGGTTCGCCCGATATAAACGGCGGCACCTATGTTATCTATGAGCACGCGTCGCGTCTCCAGGACGCCGGCCACCAGGTGGCGATCATCACCCAGGCGGCCGTCCGGCCCGAGAGGTACGGCTGGCATCCCGCCGCCGGCCGGCTGGAGTGGCTGACCCTGGCCGAGGCGGGGCAACAGGAGTTCGATGTCATCCTGGCCACCTGGTGGCAGAGTCCGTTTCTCCTGCAGCACCTTTCATCCGGCCATTTTGCCTACTTTGTCCAGTCCATCGAATCCCGCTTCTTTGCCGAGGAGGACCCGAGAGATCACGATAAACGGGATCTCTCGATCCTGAAAAAGTTCTGTGAACGTACCTATTCGTATGCCTTGCCCGTCATTACCGAAGCCGCATGGATCCGGGAATATCTGCATGACAATTATAACAGCACCCCCTTTCTGGTCCGTAACGGCATCCGGAAGGACCTGTACCGGGATGATGGTGAATGCGCGGCGCCCTGTGTTGAGGGCAGGCTGCGGGTGCTGGTTGAAGGGCCGGTCGATGTTCCCTACAAGAACGTTCCCCGGTCCGTCGAACTCTGCCGGCAGGCGGGCGTCGATGAGGTCTGGCTGCTGACCTCCTCGGAGATCGGGGATTTTCCGGGAGTCGACCGGGTTTTTTCGCGCGTGCCCATTGACAAGACGCCGGAAATTTATCGCTCCTGCGATGTCCTGGTCAAGCTGAGTTATATCGAGGGGATGTTCGGGCCGCCGCTGGAGATGTTCCACTGCGGCGGCACGGCCATTGTTTACCGGGTCACCGGCCACGACGAGTACATTGTCCACGACCACAACAGCCTGGTCGTGGACCGGGATGACGAGGACCAGGTCGTCGCCTGTCTCCGGCGGTTGAAAAGCGACCCCGGGACCCTGAAACGACTTCAGCGGGGCGCGGCGGCAACGGCCGCCTTCTGGCCGAGCTGGGAGGCCTCGTCAGCCGAATTCGACCGGGCGTTGCAGGTCATCTGCCGGCAGGAGAAAACGACCCGCAACTACCTGGCGCAACAGTCCGCCAGGCTGGTGGAGGAAAAAAACGCGGCCCTGGCCGCCAGGGATCTGGAGTTTTTTGCCGGCCGGGAAAAGAACCGGGGGACCGCCGAAGAGTCCATTGACAACTTTGTGCAGCTCTACTGGAATAAAGGGGACGGTTTTAACCTGGATGACTGCCAATGGCTTTATTATAAAAGCGGAGCCCGGGTCGATCTCTCGTTCAAGGTCGACATCACCGGCTTTCCTTTCTGGCTCCGGATCGACCCCAGCGTCAGGATGGGGTTGATTGAAATTTATGGCCTGGAGGTTTTCAACCAGCGCACCGGCCGGAAAATCATGGAGTTTTCCCGGCCGGCCGATTTCGACGTCTTGTATATGGACGGCACCATCTGCCGTCTGCAGCGGGGGGGACCGCCTGTTTACCTGGCCACCGGCTCCGACCCCCAGCTGATTCTGCCGGCCGTTGAAGAAGGCGAACCCGGCGATACCCTGCGCATAGCTCTTTCCTTGCGGGAAACGGGGGTCCGGCAGTTTATCGATGAACAATGCCCGGCCACCGGCCGCCGCTCCCTCGGACGGCGCTTGGCGGCCGGCTTGTCGTCAATTTTCTCTGCCGGGGGAAAATAACGTAACCGGTCGCAGAGTGTGGAACTCTGCGAGATTAATTGCAAAGTAACCGCTCCGAGTCAGGTCCAAGGTTCAACATGGTCTCCCGTATTTTTGCCGTCATCACCCTTTTTGCCGCCCTGCTCCTTTATTTTGTCTTCGGCACCGGCTGGTACGCCCCGGCCCGGTTGATCATCCAGGGAACGGCGCCGGCCATGCAAGCCGACCTGGAGGTCAAGTGGGATTCCGGCAGCGGTTTCAACTCCTATGAATCACAACGCTTTCCCCTTAACACGGTAGCCGCCGATGAGACGGGGATGCACCGGATAACCATTCGCGCCCTGGGCGAAAAAGATCCCGGCTCGCTGAGTACGGCCGTCGAGATCCACGCCGTCTATCTTGATGGTCACAAGTTTGACCTGGCGAAGATAAGACGGCAGACGATCCTGCGGGACAGGATGGGCTTTCACCTGACGAAAAAGGGAGATAGTATTCAGTTCACCGCCCGGGCCAGGCAACATATCCGGCTTGACCTGACCACCAGTTATTATTTCGGCAAGGTGGCAATTACGGTAGACGGGGTCACCAAGATACACGATCTCTACGCCGCCGGTACCATAACCGAGACCCGCAGCTTCGATTACTGGGTTGTGGGTCCCGGAGGCCGGTTTACCGTGGCCATGAATATGCCCCGCTATGCCGTGAAGCAGTTGGTAATTGTGAACCGCAGCGCCGGCCGGCCGGTTTTCCTCTCCTCGGTCACGCTGAAAAGCGCGCGCGGGGTGCAGTCGTTCGCGGTTAACCGTAACGAGCCGCTGTCCCGGGTGTCCTTCACGGATATGAACAAAGACCTGAAGCGCTACCTCTATCCGTCGCAGTTTCTGCTGGAGGTGGGCTTCGCGGCCTTGACGACCTGGATGCTGATCGCCTGTTTTCAGTTCCTGCAACGAAGCGGCGGCCTGGCCGGGGTGTTTACGGCGCAGGGGCGCTCCCTGTTCTGGTTGTTTTTCCTGGGCGCCGTTACCGGTTACTCCGTCTGGCTGGCTGCTTTCTGGCCCGGAGTCATGTCGGTGGATTCCCTCAAGATATGGCGGGCGGCCATGCTGCCCGGGGTTTTCACCAATGGTCACCCGGTGCTGAATTTCGTCTTTTACATGTACCTCATGCATATCTGGAACAATGTCGCAGTGGTGCCGATTGCCCAGATTTTGCTCGTTTCCTGGTTGGTCGCCGCCTTTTTTTTCGCGCTCCGGCGCCGGGGCGTATCGCTGGTGCTGCTGGTTCCCTGTTACCTGCTCGTTGTCTGCTCCATCCCCGTCGGCCTGTACAACGTGATTCTGTGGAAGGATATCCCTTTCGCCCTGCAGGTGGTGTTCTGGGGTTGCGCCCTGGTCTACCTGTACAATCAGCGCCGGGCCGGGCAGCTCCATCTTTCCCTGCAGGCCAAGGCGGCCCTGTTTCTTCTCTACCTCGCCCCGGTCATGTTTCGCTATAACGGTATCGTTTACCTCGCCGCTGTGCCCGTTTACATGATGGTTCTGAGGCTTGTCAGCCTGAAAAAGGTTCTGGCCGTCATTGTCGTCTGCACCCTGGCCGCGGGTGGTCTGCTGCTGGCCATGCACCGGCCGGGCCGGATGCTGCGCTCGCAGTTCATCTATCATAACTCGCTCGGTTACCTGCAGGAGATTACCAGGACGCCCTTGGACCGGCAGCTGGTGCGGACGGCAAGGGAGTATTTCGACATCTTTGATATGAACAAGAAAGGCACGGTCTCGGACCGCTGGCATTATTACCTCCACGATCGTTTCGCCTACGGTTTTCTCAAGCGGGTCGGCTTCAACGACGTCTATCCCTATGTCAAGCAGGAAGCGCCGTTTCCCCGCCTGCGGGACGCCGCCATGCGTCTCTATTGGAAAACCTACGAGAAGCCCTGGTACTACCTGGTCTGGGACCCGCTTTACATGCTGCCGCTTATTCCCCTGTTCATGCTTCTTTTCCGGCGGTTTCCCAACACGGCCCTGTATAGCAGCTTTCTTTTTATCGGCGCCATTGCCCTGGTCTTTCCGCGTATTTTTAACTGGCGTTACTATTATTTTTTCTATTTCGGTCTCTATTTCGTCCTGCCGCTGGCGTTTTTCGATCTGAAACTCCGGCGCAACACTTTGCGTGGGAGATAAGCAGCAGTCGTGTTTCTGCATGGTGCTTCCATGGAATGAATGCGGCTTACAGGTTGGAGGTAAGGAATAGCGTAGAGTTTCACACCCTGTGACCAGTTCGCATGCATCAGCGTCCTATTATACTGCAAAGAGCAGCAAAGATAGTTTATTTTCCCTCGACATTTCCATAAAACTATGTAAAATGGAGTTATGTACTCCAGAATCATAACATTTCCCAAGGCAAAGAGCTTTTTTCTCTTTGGTCCCCGGGCTACCGGTAAAACAACCTGGCTGCAACAGGTGTTTCCATCGGCGCTATATATTGATCTGCTGGAATCGGAGCTTTACAGCCTGCTGCTTGCCTCTCCTTCCAGGCTGGCACAGATGATTCCGCCCGCATTTTCCGACTGGGTAATTATTGATGAAGTGCAACGCATACCGGATCTGCTTAATGAGGTTCATCGACTTATTGAGCAAAGGAAAATACAGTTCATCCTTACCGGTTCCAGTGCAAGGAAACTGCGGGCCAAAGGTGTGAATCTTCTGGCTGGGAGGGCTTTAACCCGCTTTATGTATCCTCTGACCACGGAAGAACTCGGGCAGGATTTCTCCCTCCGCACTTCCTTGCAGTTTGGTCATCTTCCGGCCATCTATTCGGAACCGGACCCTGCCGACTACCTGGCAAGTTACATCCGAACCTATCTCCGGGAAGAGGTGCAGCTGGAAGGTTTGACCAGAAATCTGCAGGTATTTGCCAGGTTTTTGGAAGCGGCCAGTTTTTCTCAGGCCGCAATCCTGAATATCACTGAAGTGGCCAGAGAATGCCGGGCAAATCGTAAGCTTGTAGAACAATATTTTTTTATCCTTGAAGATTTGCTACTGGCACATCGGTTACCGGTATTCACCAAGCGGGCAAAAAGGAGAATGGTCGGCCATCCAAAATTTTACTTGTTTGACGTGGGGGTTTATCGGACTATCAGGCCCAAGGGACCTCTCGACAGACCAGAGGAGATAGAAGGCACGGCCCTGGAAACGTTGGTTTTTCAGGAATTGATGGCTGTCAATGGATTGCACAGACTTGGTTACGACCTTTACTATTGGCGAACAGCAAATGGCCAGGAGGTTGATTTTATCCTATACGGCGAATCGGGCCTGGTCGCCATTGAGGTGAAGCGGGCAGCAAAAATTCGTATCAAGGAACTTAAAGGGCTCAAGGCCTTTGCCCGGGATTACCCTCAGGCGACCCTGTATATGTTTTATGGCGGCGATAAAGAAATGTTCATAGAAAACATAACCCTAATTCCGATTGAAAAGGCTTTGGCAGAATTGCCGAAGCTCCTGCAGGTTGAACCAACGCAAATTTCAGGGACATAATACGGGAAAACTGCCGGGTTGGCGTTCAAGAACCGCCCGAAACTTGAATAGAAACACCGCCGGCGTTTTTTGTCTGAAACTCCGGCGCAACATGAATACGCTCGGATAGGTGAATATCATCCGTTTTTCCATTATCACACCCAACTATAACGGCGCGGTTTTCCTGGAAGAGACGCTGAAAAGCGTCATCAGCCAGCGCGGCCGTGGAGTTGAGCTGGAATATATCGTGGTCGACGGTGACAGCCGTGATCATTCACATGAAATTCTGTCACGATACCGGAGTGAGATTTCCCGCCTGCTGATTGAACCGGATACCGGCCCTGCCAATGCGATCAATAAGGGGTTGGCCCTGGCAACCGGGGAGATCGTGGCCTGGCTCAACGGCGATGACCGCTACTTCCCGCTGGCCCTGCAGAGGGCGGCAGAGTGTCTGGCCCGGAACCCGGCGGCCTCGTTCTGCTTTGGTTCCTGTCCCATTGTTGACGCCGGCTCGTCCGAGATCCGGCAGGGGATCACCCGATTCAAGGAGTTCTTTTTCCCGCTGTCATCCAGGTTCACCTACCAGTGTATCAATTACATTTCCCAGCCGGCCGTGTTTTTTCGCCGCAGCGCCCTGGAGCGGGCAGGGGGGTTGCGGGAAGACCTGCAGGCGGCCTGGGATTATGAATTCATTCTCCGGCTCTGGCGGCTGGGGGGCGGCGTGCGCATCCCGGGCGGCCCGGTGGCCGCCTTTCGCTGGCACGAAGGTTCCATAAGCGGGCTTCATTTCGGGGCGCAATTCAAGGAAGAGTTCCAGGCGGCGGCCCGGGACGCCGGTTGGTTCAGCCCGCAGGCGCTCATTCATTATTTTGTCAGGTGGGGGATAGTGTCCGCTTATTTTGCCATGTCCGGGCTGCGGCGACTGCGGGCCGGGAAAACCCGGGACGGGGAAAGGACGCCATGACCGGCCGGCTGCGCATCGGCGTGAATACGCTGTTCATGGTTCCCGGAGACGTGGGGGGATCCGAAACATACCTGCGGCAGTCGCTCCGGGCCATGGCCTCGGCGCACCCGGATGTTTCGCTGCTGCTCTTTACCAGCCGTGACAATCACAACCTCTTGCGGCAGGAGTATGGCCGCTTCCCGAATGTTGCATATCAGCGGCTTGGTTTCAGGGCGGCCAACAGGCCGTTGCGCATTATCCTGGAGCAGCTCTGGCTGCCGGCGGCCGTTTTACGCAGCGGCGTCGATGTGCTCTGGTCTCCCGGCTATACGGCGCCATTGCTGTCAGCCTGTCCGCAGGCGGTGACCATCCATGACCTGCAGTACAAAAGTCACCCTGAAGACCTGAGTTTTCTTGAACGGCTCACCCTGAACTTCCTGGTCCGTTCGGCCTGCCGCCGATGCCGGGCGGTCATTACCGTGTCCGAATTCGCCCGGCAGGAAATCCTGCGCTACGGTTTTGCCCCGGCGGCCAAGGTCTTCGCCGTTCACGAAGGGGTTGCTGAAGATTTCGCCGCGCCGGACGGCCCGGACCGGCAGGGGCGAAAGAGGGGGCCGGGCGGATTCCAACCTGGGCGGCAGCCTTATCTTCTCTGCGTGGCCCATACCTATCCGCACAAAAATGTCCACCTGCTGGTCGATGCCCTGCGTCTTGCCGGCGAACGGATTCCGCATCACCTGGTTCTGGTCGGCAGTCCCAGGCGCGGCGAGACGGCCCTGGAGGAAAGCCTGGCCCGTTTTGCCGGGTCTTCTGAAAGGGTCCATCGTCTGCAGGGTCTGAGCCGGGCGGAACTCAAGGGCCTGTACCGGGGCGCCGCCTGCTTTGTGCTGCCGTCGGCTTACGAAGGTTTCGGCCTGCCTGTCCTGGAAGCCATGATGGCCGGCACGCCGGTGGTCACCACCCGCATGGCCTCAATCCCCGAGGTCGGCGGTCCGCACGCGATTTACCTCGACGGGCTGACCCCGGAGGACCTGGTCCGGAGTATCGTCCAGGTCCTGCACCTGGATCCGGCGGCCAGGCAGGAGCATGTCCGCCGAGCCCGGCAATGGGCCGCATCGTTTACCTGGTCCCGGTCCGCACGGCAGACCATGGAAATCCTGACCCGTCTCGCCCGCCCATAAGGGAAACCTTTCGGAAAACAGTTGCACTATCTCCGGCAATATGGTTTAAGTTTTTTAACTTTTAATATTTTGTGAAAGTTTAAAATGAACAGGGCGGATGTCATAACGCAAGCCAGAACAAGGCTGGTTGAAACAGGTGGTCGCACCTCCCAGGATCTCGGCCTTGGCCGGATTGTCGGCCAGGTGCTTGTGTATCTTTATCTCCAGCCCGGTGAATGTTCCCTTGATGTGCTGGAGGCCGAACTCGGCCTCAGCAAAGCATCGGTCAGTGTTGCCGCCCGCCAGCTTGAGCAGCTGGGCCTGGTCCGGCGGGTCTGGATGAAAGGGGAGAGGAAAAAATATTATCGCAGTGCCGATAATATTGCCAGTGCCCTGCAACAGGGACTATTGGCCATCGTGCACCAGAAAATTCAACAGTTCGGAAACGAGCTTGACGGCACCTTGGAACTCCTTGGTAGTGCTGAAATAGAGCCTGATGAACTCCCGGACCTCAAATTCCTCCGGCAGCGGGTGGGGCGGGCCAAGAAACTGCAGAAACGGCTTAACAGCATTCTCGGCAATCCCCTGGTCCGGCTTCTTTCGAAAATAAATAAAACGTGACGAGTGGCGGGAACCACTTGGGCTCAATAGACGATACTCATGAGTAGCATAAAAGCAGAGAACGAACAGCAATGGGATTTAGTAATCAGGCCGAAAACCGGTTGGTTTGATATCGATCTTGGTGAACTCTGGCGCTATCGCGACCTTATTTTTCTGTTTGTCAAGCGTGACTTTGTTACCTTTTACAAACAGACCATCCTGGGGCCGCTCTGGTATATTATACAACCGCTTTTTACAACGATTGTCTTTACGATTATTTTCGGCAAGGTCGCCAAGATCCCGACCGATAATATCCCGCCTTTTTTATTTTACATGTCCGGCAACGTAGTATGGGCCTATTTCGCATCGTGCCTGGGACGGACTTCCGATACGTTCAACACCAACGCCTCTATTTTCGGCAAGGTCTATTTCCCCCGGCTGACCATGCCCCTGTCCGGGGTTATTGTCAACCTGCTGCAGTTTGCCATTCAACTCGCACTCTATCTCGCTTTCTACTTTTATTTCATGATGAAAGGTGCGCCGATCAGGCCCAATCTCTGGATCCTCGGGCTGCCGGTACTGTTGCTGCAGATGGCTCTTTTCGGTATGGGGACGGGCATTCTCATCTCATCCCTGACAACCAAATACAAGGACCTCCGGTTTGCCATGAGTTTTGTCGTTCAACTCTGGATGTATGCAACGCCGGTCGTCTATCCGCTGAGCCAGGTTCCGGACTGGCTCCGGCCTTATTATATCCTGAATCCCATGGTTTCAATTGTTGAGAGTTTTCGCTACGCTTTTATT
>JAADIK010000110.1:1442-20575 GCA_013151365.1 Deltaproteobacteria bacterium | reverse complement strand
GTTTGGCGGCCGGCCGGATTGGCAGGTTATCCGGGCCGTGAAACAGGCCGTGAACATGCCCGTTATCGGCAACGGTGATATCCAGTGTTACGGGGACGGCCTGAAGATGATGAGCGAGACCGGGTGTGACGGGGTCATGATCGGCCGCGGCGCCCTAGGCAACCCCTGGGTATTCCGGCCCGGGGGCCGGCCGGAGACTCTCGGGGGCCGGCTGCCGGTTATCCGGCGCCACCTGGAGCTGGCCAAACGCTTTCTGCCAGCCGAGCGGATGCTTTTCAGGATAAAGAATCACGCCGGCCGTTACCTTGCCGGCCTGCATGGCGCCGGCAAACTGCGCCAGAAGATTACCGACTGCAGCTCGCTGGCACAGATCATCGACCTGTTCGAAAATCTTTCTTGACCGGGCGGAGAATTGCGTGCGCGTTTTCCTCTGGCAACAGCTCCTTTTTCGGCAGGGAGCTCATCGCGCTGCGAAATGAATGCGGCCGGAGACGTTCTTATTTGCTATCTTGCAAGTATCCTTGTAAATTTTTTAAAGAAAAATAAAGTTTTAATGTGGGTTTTTTCAGCATTTTCGTGTAAAAGGGTCAATGGTTTTCTGGTCAATTGAAAAGGAGAGTCTCTATGAAAATTGCGGTCATGAAAGAAATTCATGAGGGCGAAAAACGGGTCCCCCTCATTCCGCCGACAGTGGAAAAACTCGTCAAGCTCGGCGCCGAGCTTGAAGTTGAAGCCGATTTAGGGTTGAGCTGCCGGTATGACAACGGCGATTATGAAAAGGCCGGGGCACGGATCAATTCGTCCCGCGAGGATATGCTGAAAACGGCCGACATCATCCTGCGTCTGCGCAAGCCGCCCCTGGCCGAAATCGACCTGATGAAAAAGGGCTGCATCCATATCAGCTATCTTGATCCGTTTAACGAGACCGAACTGGTCGACAAACTGGCAGATGCCGGCATCAGCGCGGTCAGCCTGGAAATGATTCCCCGGACGACCGTTGCCCAGAAGATGGATGTACTGAGTTCGCAGGCCAACCTGGGCGGCTACGTCTCGGTGATCCTGGCGGCGGAACAGCTTGATAAAATTTTCCCCATGATGACGACGCCGGCCGGCACCATCAAACCGGCCCGGGTCTTTATCATCGGCGTCGGGGTTGCCGGGTTGCAGGCCATTGCCACGGCCCGGCGTCTTGGCGCCCGGGTGGAAGCCTTTGATACCAGGCCTGTTGTCGAAGAGCAGGTCAAATCGCTGGGCGCCAAATTTGTCAAAATCGACCTGGGCGAGACCGGGCAGACGAAAGACGGTTATGCCAAGCAGCTGACGCCAGAGCAGATGCAGATGCAGAAAGAGGGCATGGCCAAGGCCTGCGCCCTGGCCGACGTCGTCATCACCACGGCCCAGCTCTTCGGCCGGCCGGCCCCGCGAATTGTCGACCGCGCCATGATCGCCCAGATGCAGCCCGGCAGCGTCATCATCGACATGGCGGTTGAAACGGGCGGCAACGTGGAAGGTTCCGAGTTGGACAAGGTGGTTGAGGTGGAAGGCGTCAAGGTCGTCGGCCTGGGCAATCTCCCCGGCCGGGTGGCCCTGACCGCCAGCCAGATGTATTCTTCAAATCTTGGCAATTTCGTCGATCACTTCTGGGACAAGGAAGCAAAGACCTTCAACCTGAACCTTGACGACGAAATCATGCGCGGGGCGCTGATTACTCATAATAACGAGATCGTCAGCGAAATGTACAAGAGCATCAAGAATAAGTGAGGATAATAAATGGAAGCGGTATTTTTATCATTTGTCTTTATGTTGACTATTTTCCTGGGCTTTGAGCTCATTTCCAAGGTGCCGTCCACCCTGCATACTCCGCTCATGTCCGGATCGAACGCGATTTCCGGCATCACCCTGATCGGCGCCCTGGCCACCCTTAAAACCGAACATACGAACTTCGCGATCATCCTCGGCACCCTGGCCGTTATCTTCGCCACCATCAACGTGGTCGGCGGTTACGCCGTGACCAACAGGATGCTCGAGATGTTCAAGAAGAAGGACAAGGGGGGCGCGAAATGAGTTCCGTACAAATCGGCATCAACTTTGCGTATATCATCTCGGCCATCATGTTTATCATCGGCCTGAAGATGCTCAGCTCTCCGGCCACGGCGCGGCGCGGCAACCTGCTGTCCGCCCTGGGCATGCTCCTGGCCATCGTGGTCACTCTTTTCGCCCAGGGACTGGACTATAAATGGATTGTCCTGGGAGTCGTGATCGGTTCGGTCATCGGCCTCATCACCGCCTACAAGGTGGCAATGACCTCCATGCCCGAGATGGTGGCCCTGTTCAACGGCTTTGGCGGCCTCTCCAGCCTGTTGGTGGCCTGGGCCGAATATTACCAGTATCCCGACATGTCCATTTTTATCGCCACTGTCGCGGCGCTCTCCGTCTTCATCGGCGGCGTGACCTTCTCGGGCAGTATGGTCGCCTTTGGCAAACTGAACGGGAGCATACCCAGCAAGGCCGTGATCTTCAAGGGCCAGCATCTTATCAACGCCGCCTTTCTGCTGATTATCATCGTCGCAACCGGGTTGTTTGCCGTGGATGCGGCGGCAACCTACTGGGTTTTCCTGGTCATCGTCGTGATCGCCCTGGCCTTCGGGGTGACGTCGGTCATTCCCATCGGCGGTGCCGACATGCCGGTCGTCATTTCGCTGTTAAACAGCTACTCCGGCCTGGCGGCCTGTGCCGCCGGCTTTGTCATCAGCAACAACATCCTGATCGTCGCCGGTGCCTTGGTCGGCGCCAGCGGCATTATCCTGACCAAGATCATGTGCAAGGCCATGAACCGCTCTCTCGCCAATGTCCTCTTTTCCGGCTTTGGCTCGACAACCCATGCCGCAGGCGGCGACGGCCCGCAGGGTGAAATCAAACCGGCCTCGGCCGAGGATGTCTACTACATCCTCGAGGCCGCCGATTCCGTCGCCTTTGTGCCGGGCTACGGCCTGGCCGTGGCCCAGGCCCAGCATGTAACCAAGGAACTGGGCGATCTCCTTGAAGCCAACGGCACCGAGGTCATGTATGCCATCCATCCGGTTGCCGGCCGCATGCCCGGCCATATGAATGTCCTGCTGGCCGAGGCCAATGTCCCCTATGACCAGTTGGTTGAAATGGATGACATCAATCCCCGGATGGATTCCATTGATGTCTGCGTTGTCATCGGCGCCAACGACGTGGTCAATCCGGCGGCGATTCAAGACGAAAACAGCCCGATTTACGGCATGCCCATTATCGAGACCTTTCGGGCCAAAACGGTCATTGTCCTGAAGCGCTCCATGAATCCCGGGTTTGCCGGCATCCAGAACGCCCTGTTCTTTGCGGAAAACACCCGGATGTACTTCGGTGATGCCAAGGCCTCTCTCCAGGCGTTGGTTGCCGAATTCAAGAGCGGCAACTGATCCGCTTCGCCATGACGATCCCGGACCGGTGCTGCCGGTCCGGGATCAAGGCGGGTCCGGGCGCCAACCTCCCTTTCTCCTTGACAGGGCGGCTTTTCCCTGATATTTATTTTCTCTTGCCACTACGTTCCAATCGGTTGTCCGAGCCGGACGCAGGCGTGCGCCGTCAGGGTTTGACCTATGGCAATATAAATTATTCAGTAACCGAAACTACACACTACCAGGGAGCCATCCATGTGTCGCCTAGCTTTAAAAAGCGCCGATACGCCCTTTTCCCCCTATGAAATCCTCACGGCCATGGAGGCCATGCAGGAAGGATATGACGGGAGCGGCCTCGGCCTGTTGCTGCGGGGAGTCGGTTTTACGGATTTCAATTATCGACCCGACCAGGTCATTCTTTCCGGCATTGCCCATACCGAGGCGGCACTCCAGCGCCTCAACAGCCTTATGGGTGCCCGGGGATATGAACTGAAGTACGATCACGCCATGGAAGTCGATTCCAGCCTGATCGAGGCCCGGGACCGCTTCAAGTACCTCATCCGGGTCTACAAGGTTCCCAACCGGGACGGCCTGTCCCGGGACCAGTTCGAGGACCAGCTCATGCAGACCCGCCTTGCCCTGCGTAAGGACGGGGAAGAGCATGGCGGCGACCTGACGGTTTTTTCCTTCTGGCCGGACGTCATCATGATCAAGGAGGTCGGCTGGCCCCTGCAGATAGGGAACGGACTGGGCCTCAACGACGACCGGATCAAGGCCAGGGTCATCATGGCCCAGGGCCGGCAGAACACCAACTACGGCATTAATCTCTACGCCTGTCATCCTTTCTTTATCCAGGGCATCAGCACCATGACCAATGGTGAAAACACCGCCTTTGTGCCGATCAAGGAATGGCTCATCGGCAAAAACATCCCCGGCTACACCGGCTACCAGAGTGACTCCGAGGTGTTTACCCATATCCTGCATTATGTCACCAGGAAACTGCACCTGCCGCTGGCGGCCTACAAGCATGTCATCACCCCGCTGAAGACCGAAGAGCTGGACGTGCACCCCCAGGGAGATTTTCTCAAGGGACTGCGCACATCGTGCCGCCGGCTGATCATCGACGGGCCCAATGCCGTCATTGCCACCCTGGACGATGAAACCTGCATGCTGGTCATGGATCATAAAAAAATGCGGCCGGCCACGGTGGGCGGCAAGCCCGGGGTCTGGGCCATTGCCTCCGAGATGTGCGGCATTGAAGCCATCGTCCCCGACCGTGATACCTCGCTTGATTTTCAACCCATGCGTGAACACACCGTAATCATTCCTCCAGACCGAAAGGAACTTGTGATATGGTCTCAGTCCGATCCATTTACACTACCCCAAGCAGCCTGACATACAGCGATCTGCCCTGGATTATCCAGCACCGCGAGGACCGTTGCACCCTCTGCGGCCGTTGCACCTCCGTCTGTCCGGTCCAGGCCATTTACCTGACCTATCGCCGGCAGCGCATGCCCAAGCTCGATATCCTCCAGAAAAAACGGGGCAATGAGTACCGCCATTTTGTCGGGATCCGTCAACGCACCAACATCGAAAAGAAATGCATCGGCTGCGGCATGTGTTCCATGGTCTGTCCCAACGAGGCCATCGGACCGGTACCCAACTCGAACGAACAGCGGGCTCTCTTCCACCTCAACCAGAAGGGCGAGGCCTGGAAACGCGGCGGCCGGCGGAACATGCCCGGCCGGACCACCCTGGACCGGATCGTCTTTGATCGTATTTCCATGTTGACCGACCCGGCGCTTGATGCGGGCCGCCATGAATTTAATCTCAATACGATCCTGGGCCGTATCCTGCCGCCCGAGGAATATATCCGCCGCCATACCGCCGGCGAATGGATCCCGCCGACCAGGGAGATATTCCCCTTTGTTATCGGCTCCATGTCTTTCGGCGCCCTGTCGCCCAACATGTGGCTGGGGCTGCTCCAGGGCGTTGCCTACTGCAACGAGGTCCTCGGCATTCCCGTGGTCATGGCCACCGGCGAGGGCGGCTGCCCGCCCTGGGTGCTCAAGAGCCCGTTCCTGAAATATATCATCCTGCAGATCGCCTCCGGTTATTTCGGCTGGGACGAGATTATTCGTGCCATTCCGGAAATGCAGTGCGATCCGGCCGCCATCGAGATCAAGTACGGCCAGGGCGCCAAACCCGGCGACGGCGGGCTGCTCATGTGGTTCAAGGTGAGCAAGCTGATCGCCCGGCTGCGCGGGGTGCCGGAAGGTGTCGACCTGCCCTCTCCCCCGGTTCACCAGACGCTCTACTCCATTGAAGAGAGTGTCATGAAGATGATCCAGACCATGTCCATGGCCTTTGGTTTCCGGGTACCGGTATACCCGAAGATTTCCGGTTCCACCTCGGCCAAGTCGGTACTCAACAACCTGGTTCGCAATCCCTATGCCGGCGGCATGCTTATCGACGGCATTGACGGCGGCACCGGCGCGGCCTACAACGTCAGCATGGATGCCACCGGTCACCCCATTGCCTCCTGCCTGCGGGAATGTTACCTCGATCTGGTCGCCCAGGGCCGGCAGAACGAAATACCGCTTTTCGCCGCCGGCGGCATAGGCAAAAACGGCAATGTGACCCAGAACGGCATGGCCCTGATTATGCTCGGCGCCTCGGGCGTCCATATCGGTAAGTATATCATGCAGGCAACCGGCGGCTGTCTGGGCAACGAGATGGGCCGCTGCAACGTCTGTAATATCGGTATCTGCCCGAAGGGCATCACCAGCCAGAACGAAAAGCTGTTCCGCCGGCTTGATCCCGATGACGTGGCCCAGAGGGTGGCCGACGTGTTCATGAGTATCAGGACGGAGATGAAAAAAATCATGGCCCCGCTGGGACGTTCCCAGAGCCTGCCCATCGGCATGTCTGACGCCCTGGGCATTAACGACGCCGACGCCGCCAAGCGATTGCAGATTAAATATATCTGCTGAGTCGGCCAACAAACACAAGAACAGCAACCAGATTATCCGGGCGTACTGAAGAGAGATGTTGTAATCCCCAGATCCCGTCCCGCTAACCACAGCCCCCCGTAAACGATGAGCGAAGAAAGTTCGAAAACGGTAACGATACATGGCAGGGATAAGGCCGGTCACCGGCTGACATCCAAAATTTTCGAGGAACAGGTACGAACCGCGGCAGCGTCCGCCGACCATCTGCTCCTGGAATCATTCGGCCAGCACAATATCGGCCTGCGCCTGGGCGACCCCCAGACCCCTCTGACCATCGAGGCCGGCGGCCCGGTGGGGCAGCGGTTCGGCTGCATGGGCCAGCCGGGGGCCACGCTGATCTGCAAAGGCTCCGCCTCCGACGACGTCGGCTACCTCAATATCGGCGCCGACATTATCATCCGCGGCGATACCACCAACGGCACCGCCAATGCCATGGCCGGCGGCCGGGTGATGATCGGCGGTTCCATCGGTGCCCGCGGCCTGACCATGACCAAGTGGAATCCCGATTACCCGAAACCGGTGCTGTGGGTACTCGGCTCGGTGGGTGATACCTTTGCCGAGTTCAACTGCGGCGGCACCGCCATTGTCTGCGGGATCGAACCGAAAAACGAGAAAAACGTGCTGGGATACCGGCCCTGTGTGGGCATGGTGGGCGGCATGATTTATTACCGGGGCAAGACGGATGACTCCTACTCCCGCACCAATGCCAAATTGACCAAACCGACCGATGAAGAATGGCAGTGGCTGATAGAGCGGCTGCCGGAATTCCTGGAGGCCGTGGAACGCCCCGAGCTGCTGGCCACCCTGTCGGTCCGGGAGGAGTGGAACCTGCTCACGGCAATCACCCCGCAGGAGCGGGCCCTGATGTTTTCCGGCCCCATGCCCATGGCGGAGTTTCGCCATCGGATATGGTCCCAGGGCTTCGGCGGCGGCGACCCCTTGCGCGACCTGGCCCCGGATCTTGACCGCAGCGTAATCGGCGTGATCGAGACCGGTGATCTGCGGCGGCGTAAACCGTTCTGGGCCAACCGGGATTCCGCCGCGCCCTGCACCTTCTACTGCCCCATGCACATCCCGACCATTGACCGGCTGCGGCTCATCAGGGAAGGGCGGACCGAAGAGGCCTATGAAATGCTGCTGCGCTATACCCCGCTGCCGGCATCGGTCTGCGGCACCATCTGCCCCAATCTCTGCATGCAGAACTGCTCCCGGCGGAAGGTGGACTTCAGCATTGACGTCCAGATCCTCGGCCGGGCGGTGCGCACGGCCGAGCCGCCCAAGGCCCTGCCGGCCACCGGCAACAAGGTGGCTATTATCGGCGGCGGCCCCGCGGGCATGGCGGTGGCGTGGCACCTGGCCCTGGCCGGCGTTGAGGCCCATATCTTTGAGAAGTCGAACCAGGTCGGCGGCAAACTCGCCCAGACCATTCCCTGGGAGCGATTGTCCAGGGCCGTCTGGGAACTCGAGATCGAGCGCTTTCTCAAAGAGGATAATATTACCGTCCATCTTGGTGTCGACATGACCCGTGACAAGATGGAAGAACTCAAAAAAGAGTATGATTACGTGGTGGTTGCCGTGGGCACCCATCAGCCGCGGACCATTCCCTTTCCGGGCCACGAACGGGTCATCCCGGCCCTTGATTATCTCAAGGCGGCCAAAAGCGACCAGCCGATTAAGACCGGCAAACAGGTCGTGATCATCGGCGCCGGCAACGTGGGCTGTGACGTGGCGGCCATGGCCTACAGACTGGGCGCCCAGCAGGTCACCATGGTGGATATCCAGAAGCCGCTGGCTTTCGGCAAGGAACGGAAAGCGGCCGAGGAGCTGGGGGCCGTCTTCAAGTGGCCGGTCATGACCAGGGAAGTAACCGAAGAGGGGCTGATCACCGATGACGGCACCCTGATACCGGCGCAGACGGTTATCATCTCCATCGGCGATGTCCCCAAGCTGCAATTCCTGCCGGATACGGTCGAGACCGTCAGCGTTGCCGGTGGTTCCTGGATCAAAACCGACGAGGCGGGCAGGACCAGCGACGCCAAGATCCTGGCGGTCGGCGATGTCGAAAGACCCGCCCTGGCCACCAACGCCCTGGGGGCAGGCAAGCGGACAGCCGAGTATATCGTTGCCGCCCTGAAGGGTGAAAAGTGGCTCCCCTTCCGGAAAAAGGTGATTCAATACGAATCATTGACCACGGCCCATTACGACCCGGAGGACAACAAGGGCACGACCCAGGACGAACAGGCCCAGCGTTGCCTGAGCTGCGGTTCCTGCCGCGACTGTCATCTCTGCGAGACCATCTGCCCGACACATGCCATTTTCCGGCGCGAACTGCTCCCGGACAAGGACAAGGTGGGCTATGAATACGTCTCGGACGACTCCAAATGCATTGCCTGTGGTTTCTGCGCCGATACCTGTCCCTGCGGTATCTGGTCAATGCGGCCCTTTTAAACTTTTAAAGGGCGCGCTACCCCGGAGAATACCGCCCAGCCGCGCGCGCCCCGCCGTTCACGGTCGACGGTGGTAGAGGGTGAACCTATTCCCTATACCCCGTAATATTCCCGGTACCAGGCGACAAAATTCCGGACACCATCCTCGATCGAGGTATTCGGCTTGAAGTTGATCTCGCGGACCAGGTCCTCGACATCGGCATAGGTCGCGGCCACGTCGCCCGCCTGCATGGGCAGAAAATTTTTCTCCGCCTTTTTACCGAGGCACTCTTCCAATACCTCGATATAGCGCGTCAGCTTTTCCTTGCTGTTATTACCGATGTTATAGAGCCGCCAGGGACAATAACTGGTCGCCGGGTCCGGGTGGTCGCCGCTCCACTCCGGATTGGGCCGGGGCAGATGATCAAGCAGGCGGAAGACGCCCTCGATAATATCATCGATATAGGTGAAATCGCGTTCCATATTGCCGTTGTTAAAGACATCGATGGGCCGCCCTTCCAGGATGGCCTTGGTAAAGAGAAACAGGGCCATGTCCGGCCTCCCCCAGGGCCCGTATACGGTAAAAAACCGGAGGCCGGTAGCGGGCAGGCCGTAGAGATGGCTGTAGCTATGGGCCATCAACTCGTTCGCCTTCTTGGAGGCGGCATAGAGCGAGACCGGATGGTCCACGTTACTGTGCACGGAAAACGGCATATTGGTGTTGGCCCCGTACACGGAGCTGGACGAGGCATAAAGCAGATGCTTGACCCCGTTGTGGCGGCAGCCCTCCAGGATATTGACGAAACCGACCAGGTTGGTGTCCACGTAGGAATGGGGATTGACGAGGGAGTAGCGAACCCCGGCCTGCGCGGCCAGGTTCACCACGGCGTCAAAACCATGCTCCGCAAATAATGCGGGCATGGCCTCCCGGTCGGCCATATCAAAATCGGCGTGGCTGAAGGCCGGGAATGTTTCCAGCCGGTCCAGCCGAGCCCTTTTCAGCCGGGGGTCATAATAATCATTGAGATTATCCAGGCCGACAACGGTTCTTCCGTCCTCCAGCAGCCGTTTCGACAGATGGTAACCGATGAAACCGGCCGCCCCCGTAATCAATATTTTTTTCATAGCCAACCCGTATAGTAACCCGTCATCATTAATCTGAAAAATCGCCTGCCGGCCCCTTGTTCGTCCCCATTGCCGCGGCCCGTTCCCTTCCCTGATCTTGTCCCCGGTCCAGTCATCAGGAGACTCGGTCCGGCCCGCCTTGGGCCCGAGATCATACGACCCGGCCTCGAGAATCGCCTCGAGCGCATAGCCGGCGGAATCACCCGCATTAAAGACATCCACCAGCAGAGAATAGACAAAGTCCTCGACCCTTTTGACCATCCGCTCCCGAATCTCTCGCGGCTGCCCCATGATCCTGTTTTCAAACACCAGGTTCAGTTTTTTGTAGCCGCCGCCCGTCCAGCCCTGGCGACGGGCATAGTCCCGCATCTCCTGCCAGAGTTCTGCCGCCACTCCCTCGCCTTCGACCTTGATGAACTCACCTTGGTCGTCAAGCTGGGCATTGCCGTAGTCGTTGACCTTCAGTCCCCAGGAAACCATTTGCAGGGCCGTGGCCACGTTCGCCTTGGTTGTCCGGGTGCCGGCGGCAATGGCCCGCAGGCGGTCGGCACTGTTGCCGGAGGTGCCGTGCTGGGCGCCGGAAACACCATACGGCTCCAGGGCCCGGTGAATTTCGGCGGTCAGTTCGACCTGGATTCCCTGGTCACTGGCCTCAATACCGTGGGTCGTGCCGTTGTTGAGGGCAATCCAGTCTGGGAAAATGTCGTGGGCGTTGAGGCCCTGAATCAAAAAGAGGGCCTCGGCCACGGTAGAAAGGCCCAGTTTCCCCTTGATCTCGCCGACCTCGGTTTCATGGCCGGCCCAGGATGGAATAAAACGGGCCAGATCAATGCTGGCCAGCAGGTTCAGATCATCGGGCAGATGAGAGGCATCAATGGCGATGGACGTCATGCCGGCGTCAAAGAGAGATGGGATTTCGGTCCGGGCAAAGGGCAGGTCGGCTTCCTGCTTGATCCCGTAGTGATCGGCATGGATGGCCACCGGCACCGTGATGTCCAGCTCGTTGCAGACCGCGTCCACCTGGCGGGCGAGGTTCCAGTAATTGGTGGCGCAATAGGCCGTGGCGCCGCCCTCCGAGCGGGCGATTTCTATAATCAACGCGGCCCGGGCCCGCTGCGCGGCCTTCAAGGCGCCGCGAATGATGAGATGACTGCGGCCGTTGGCGGCCATGGTCATGGCGCCGCCCTTGGCCGTCAGGGCCCGGTCGATCACCTTGCCGCTGACAAGCAGCGCGCGGGAATGCGGAAAGAGCCTCCTGATATTCGGCGGGCGGCCAATCTCCAGAACCTTCTCAAAATCACTTTGGTACGACATGCTTTTATCCTCCTGGCAGGTTTCCGGTTTTTCTATAACCTTGTATCCATGACGAATTCAGGTATAACTTCAACACCAGCGCCGCTCACGCAGGAACGGCGCCGCAAACCTCACAGAACCACACTGCATCAGCTTTCGAATCTCCGTACTTGCGCCGGATTCTCCGGGCGAGAGTGACCGGCATCAAGGCTGCTCATCAACGACATCATCTTTTGCATCCTGAGCTTCGTCTTCGCCTTTCACGAAACCGGAGAATCGATGGCGGCCGAAAACGGCAACCGCCACCACGCTGATCTCGTACAGAATAACAAGCGGACCGGCCATAAGCAACTGGTTCACCACGTCGGAAGTGGGCGTGACAATGGCCGCGACAATAAAACTGATGAGCAGGGCATATTTCCGGTTACGCCGCAGGAACGCGGTGTCCACGACCCCGGCCTTGGCCAGGAAGACCATGAAAACAGGCAGTTCGAAAATAACGCCAAAACTGATAAGCAGCTGCAGGGCCAGCGAAAAATATTCGCTGACTCCCGGTAACGGATCAAGAATATTGCTGGCATAGCCGAGAAAAAAACGAAAGGCCGGCGGAAAGATCACAAAATAGCCAAAGGCGGCACCGCCGAGGAAGCACAGCGACGACACTGCCGCAAAAGGAAAAAGCACACGCTTTTCATGACGATACAGGCCAGGGGCGACAAAGCGCCAGGCCTGCAGAAAAATAACCGGGCTGGCGAACAGAATTCCACAGACCAGGGCCAATTTCAGATAAAAAAAAACCCTTCCTGGTATGAAATAAAGATCAAACTCTTGCCCGCGGGCAGGACCTCCATCAGCGGCCTGAAAAACCAGTCACTGATGGGGCGGATGAAATTATAGGCCAAGGCGAAACCGACGACAATCGCGCCGATGGAATAAATCAGGCAGGAGCGGAGTTCCCGCAGGTGTTCGGTCAATGACTGTTTGTTAAACTGATCCGGCATTGTCAATTATTTGGGGTTATCGTGGTCGGGGATACAAAATGAATGTTGAATATCTTATTAACCTGTTCTGATTACAATGTAAACCGGTTATCCGATTGTGTTTGACTTCGCAGGCTCCATAACGTTACATTACAGTTGCAGGTCGAGATGATGGCAGTTGTTCGTTTGTGCCTCAAGCCGTCACGTATTCAGAAAAAATAACAATCAAAATCCACTGTATCAGAATGCTCTCTATTCTTGTCGTTGACGACGAACTCAGCATGCGGGAGTTCCTCAAGATCCTGCTGGAAAAAGACGGGCACAAGGTGATTGCCGCCGCCGATGGCGCCAGCGCCCTGGAACTCGCGGCCCGGCACGATTTCGACCTCGTGGTTTCCGACATTCGCATGCCGGGTATGAGCGGCCTGGACCTGCTGGACGAACTCAAGAAGACCCGGCCCGAGCTGCCGGTCATCCTGGTCACGGCCTTCGCCTCACCCGATGACGCCGTCACGGCCATGAAAAACGGCGCCTTTGACTATATCACCAAGCCATTCAATGTTGAGGAAATAAAAGAGGTCATCAGGTCGGCAACATCCCGTAAGACCAACGACCCCCTCACCCAACCGGCCGAGCTGTTCCCCGACATCATCGGCCAAAGCCCGGAGATGATCAAGATATTCGACCTGATCAAGCGCATTGCTCCGGCTCCGGCCAACGTGCTGATCTACGGCGAATCCGGGACGGGCAAGGAACTGGTGGCCAAGGCCATCCACAACCACAGCCGGGTAGCGGGTCAGCCTTTTATTCCCATTACCTGCAGCGCCATCCCCGAAAGTCTGCTTGAAAGCGAACTCTTTGGTCATGTCAAGGGCTCTTTTACCGGCGCTATCGGCAACAAGGATGGGCTTTTTCAACTGGCCGACGGCGGCACCGCCTTTCTCGACGAAATCGGCGAGCTGACACCGATCATTCAGACCAAGCTCCTGCGGGTCCTGCAGGAACGGGAGTTCAAACCGGTTGGCAGCACGAAAACCAGTAAAGTCAATGTCCGGATCATCGCGGCCACGAACCGCATCCTGGAAGACGAGATCATGGCCGGCCGCTTCCGGGAGGATCTCTATTACCGGCTTGCCGTGGTGCCGATCAGGGTGCCGCCGCTCAGGGAAAGAAAAGGCGATGTGCCGCTTTTGGTTGAACATTTTCTCAAGAAATATTCCCGCCTGCTCGGCAAGGATGTCCAGACCATCTCATCTTACGGCCTGGAGGTACTGATGGAATACGATTTTCCGGGGAACGTGCGGGAACTCGAAAATATCATTGAACGTGGCGTCGCCATGGAGGCGTCCAATATCATTCTGCCGGAAAGTCTCTCCCTCTCCCTGCACCGAAAACGCGAAAACAACAGCTCTTCCGGCCAGGGCCCTCTTTTTGTCGCGGCTGAAACTGAAGATGAACTTTTCGAGCGAGGCATGGAAGAGGTCATGACCGAGCTGGAAAAAAAGATGATCCGGCATGCCTTGACCAAGGCCGGCAATTCCAAGATCCAGGCCGCCGAACTGTTAAAAGTCAGTTTCAGGTCGCTCAGGTACAAGACCAAAAAATACCAAATAGACTGAAGCAGCCCAGTCACAATCAGGCAGAGCCACATTGAATCTATTCAAAGCCTTTACCCCGGTCACGGACACGGAAGAGCAGTTGCGCCTGCATATTCTCTGGCTTATCTTCATTCGTGTTGTTCTCTTGACCCTGCTTCTTGGCATTACGGCCCTTCTGCAATCCGAACGACAACGGATTATTCTGCCGCCGCATTTTTTCTCCCTCATCTTTATTTTCACGTTCTATAGCTATTCCATCGGTTCCGCGCTCATCCTGCAAAAGAAAAAACTCCACCTGCGGCGTTTCGCCCTGATCCAGCTCCTGTCGGACACCTTCTTCATCGCCCTGCTAGTCTATGCCACCGGTTGCAGTCAATCGATCTTCACCCCGGTCTTTTTTCTGCCGATTCTGGCCGGCGGCCTGATACTCTATCGCATAGGGGGACTCATTCCGGCGGCGGCGGCGACCATCCTTTACGGCACGGTGCTTACCGGTGAATTCCTGGGCTACATCCCTCCCTACTTTTTTGCCACCCGCTACCGGCCGGTGAAGGATTTCCTGGTCAGCACGGATATCTTTGCCGTCTATGGACTGACTTTCTTCCTGATCGCCCTGTTGAGCGGCATGCTGGCCAGACGACTGCGATTCACGGAAGATGCCCTCTCCCTGACCGTTGAGAAGTATGACCGCCTGTCCCTTTTATACAAGCAGATTTTTGAAGATATCATGACCGGGATCATCACGGTTGACGATGATGACAACATCACCTCCTGCAACCCCGCGGCAGAGTCCATCACCGGCTACCATGCCGCGGAGATTACAGGACGGCCGCTCAACAGGTATTTCCCGGAAATCAGCGTGGAGCAGGCCGAAAGCCGCCGGGTCGCCGACTTGAAAAAAAAGGACGGGACCTTAATCCGGGTGGGCTACTCCTGCTCCGGACTGCACCCGGCCCCGGACATCACGCTTGGGTCCACGGCCTGCACCAGGTGCAAGGTTGTCACCATGCAGGATATCAGCAAGATAGAACAGATGGAAAAACAGGTTCGGGAGGCGGAAAAAATGGCGGCCGTTGGCGAGTTGAGCGCTTCCATTGCCCATGATTTCAGAAATCCCCTGGCAGCGATTTCAGGGTCGGCGCAGATCCTGGCCCTGGACTTCGCCGATCAGGCCGGCGATGAAGCACGGACGCAGCACCGGCTGACGGATATCATCTTAAGGGAATCGGACAAGATGGCCAGGGCCATTACGGATTTTCTCCACTATGCACGTCCCGACCGCCTGCAATATCAGTGGTTTAATCTGCGGCGCCTGGCCGAGGAAACAGTTGAGGGGGTCATCGCCGACGGCGGCCGCCATCCCGGCTGTTCGATCTCTATCGAGGTCCCCGCCACTCTGGATGTCTGCGCCGACCGGCAGCAGATACAGATCGCCCTCGCCCATCTCCTGAAAAACAGCTGCTATGCTTCCCGCGACACCACTGAACCGGTCATTATTTCAGGCAGAGAGGAGAGCAGGGAGGGGCGGGACGGCGTTGAGCTTAAAGTGATCGACCGGGGCACCGGCATTGCCCCGGAAATCCGGGACCGATTGTTTGCCCCCTTTACCACCACCCGGGCGGATGCAACCGGACTCGGCCTGGCCGTTGTTCAGCAGATTGTCATAAGCCACGGGGGCAGCATTGATGTCGAAAGCCGGGAAGGCCGGGGCTGTACGGTCCGGATTCACCTGCCGTTGCCGTCACCAGGGTCTACTCCCTGATTTTCCGGATATCGGCTCCCAGGGCCTGCATCTTCGCCACCATATTTTCATAACCGCGCTCCAGGTGGTAGATGCGGGACACCTCGGTGGTGCCGGAGGCGGCGAGTCCGGCAATAACCAGGCAGGCCGAAGCGCGCAGGTCGGTGGCCATAACCTGGGCGCCGCACAATTCGTGTGGCGGCCTCCCCCTGACAATGGCGCTTGAGCCGTCAATCTTGATATCCGCCCCCAGCCGCTGCAACTCGGCAACGTGCATGAACCTGTTTTCGAAGATGGTCTCGTGGATAATACTGCTCCCGTCGGCCTGGATCATGAGGGCCATGAACTGGGCCTGAAGATCAGTAGGAAATCCGGGATAGGGCATGGTCCGGATATCCACGCTGCGCAGCCGCTGGACGGGCCCGACCGATTCTGCCGGGCAGGATATGGTCAAGGTTGTTTCCTGTTCCTCGATATGTACCCCGGCGCTACGCAATTTTTCCACCAGGGCCGGAAGATGCGCGGGACGACAATCAGTTATCGTCACCTCGCCGCCGGTCGCGGCCACGGCCAGCAGATAGGTGCCGGCCTCGATCCGGTCAGGGATGATTGTTGCCTCCGCCGGCCGCAGTTCTTGCACTCCGTGAACGGTCAGATGATCGCTGCCCCGCCCCTCTATCCGTGCGCCCATGGAGGTCAGCATGTCGACCAGGTTGCCGATCTCCGGTTCCCGGGCCGCATTCTTGATCACCGTCGTGCCCTCTGCCGAAACCGAGGCCATGAGGATATTTTCCGTACCGGTCACCGAAGGAGTGTCGAAATAGACCACGTTGCCCTGCAGCCGCCCCTTTATCGCCGCTTCAACATACCCCTGATCCAGGGTAATCATGGCCCCGAGCTGTTCGAAACCACGCAGGTGAAAGTTGATGGGCCGGGCGCCGATTGCACAACCACCGGGCAGAGAAACCCGGGCGTATCCTGTCCGGGAAATGAGCGGCCCGAGAACCAGCACCGAGGCACGCATGGTTTTTACCAGTTCGTACGGGGCTTCGGCCCGGCTCAGATACCTGGTATCGATATGGACCGTGCCCCCATCCCTCTCCCACCGGGCCCCCAGGGTTTCAAGCACCTTGAGCATGGTCCGGGTATCCCGGAGATCCGGGACATTGTGCAGGACGTGCCGGCCGGGAACCAGCAACGTCGCGGCGAGCAGGGGCAGGGACGCATTCTTGGCGCCGCTCACCGAAACCGTCCCGTAAAGCGGCTTGCCGCCTTGAATAATGATCTTATCCATTGTTATTTCCTTTCTTTCGAGCCTGTAGTACCCGCGGCCGGCCGGCCCAGTCTGAGACCACGGCAACGCTGTCGTAGACCGCTCCGTCCTGCTCGGCA
The DNA here is from genome assembly GCA_013151365.1 of Deltaproteobacteria bacterium. Taxonomy (GTDB): domain Bacteria; phylum Desulfobacterota; class Desulfobulbia; order Desulfobulbales; family Desulfobulbaceae; genus BMS3Abin13. The sequence continues at coordinate 3,587 of JAADIK010000110.1, read as the reverse complement.
ACTAAACGATATACGGCCGCCTTCTGATCCGCCCCGATTTCAAGAAACAGCCAGCCCCCGGGCTTGAGAAAATAAGGGGCCTGCCGTACCAGGCGCTCTATAATATCCAGCCCCCGGCGTCCCGCGGCCAGGGCGGCTTCCGGCTCCCAGTCACGGACTTCGGGCTGGAGCGAGGCCAGCACGCCGGCGGCGACATAAGGAGGGTTGGCCACAATCAGTTCGAAGGCCGGCTCCTGCCTGATGGCCGAAAAAAGATCCGAACAGAGCAGGTCGACCCGGCCTTCCTGCCGATGTTTCCGGATATTGCCCCTGGCCACCTGGAGGGCGGCGAAAGACTGATCAACGGCAACAACCCGCTCCGCCCCGAGTTCCAGGGCCAGGACCACCGCAATAACCCCGCTGCCGGTACACATATCCAGGACAGCCCCCCCGGGAAAACCGGCCGGGCCGCAGGTGGACAGGATATGGTCAAGGAGAAATTCCGTCTCGGGCCGGGGAATCAGGACAGCGGGTGAAACGACAAAGTCCAGAGACCAGAATTCGCGGATACCGGTAATATAGTGCAGAGGTTCTCTGGCGGCCCTGCGCGCAAGGGCGTTCTCGAAACAGGCCAACCGCTCAAGGGCGGCATCCTGTTCCCCGTGCAGGAAGAGCTGGCTGCGGGTCAGGCCGAAACACCATTCAAGCAGAAGGGCGGCATCATTACCGGCCTCATCGATTCCCGCCTGGGACAGGCGCCTGACAGCCTTTTGGTAGAGTTGGGTAAAACGCATGAGGAAAAAATATCCATCCTGTCCCCCCTCTAGTGTCCGTCCGGAAACGAGGATTTCTGTTCGAGGTCAGGTAAGTGCAGACTCCGAAGCCGGCGAAAAAAATAACCACAGACCGGATATTCCGAGGATTATTTTTTTGCGCATAACAAGGTAAGCGAGCCTGCGAGACTCCGAAAAGACCGTTTCCGTACGGGCACTCTCTAACAAGAGGTCTTCAGGGATTCGGTCTGGTAATGGGTGATCAAGGGCTGAATAATTTCGTCAAGGGCACCGGCAAGAATCTGCTCCAGCTTGTAGACGGTCAGATTGATCCGGTGGTCGGAGACCCGGCCCTGGGGAAAATTATAGGTCCGGATGCGCTCACTCCGGTCGCCCGAACCGACCTGGCTTTTCCGGTCCTCGGAAACCTTGTCGCGCTGTTCCTGCTCTATCTTGTCGAGGAGCCGGGCGCGGAGGACCTGCAAGGCCTTGGCCTTGTTTTTATGCTGTGACTTCTCATCCTGGCAGATGACGACCAGGCCGGTGGGCAGATGGGTAACCCTGACGGCCGAATCGGTGGTGTTCACGCTCTGGCCGCCGGGCCCCGATGAACGGTACACATCGAACTTCAGTTCGTTAGGTTCAATGTGGAGGTCAACCTCATCCGCTTCCGGGATGATGGCGACGGTGACCGCCGAGGTATGAATACGGCCCTGGGCCTCGGTATCCGGCACACGCTGGACCCGATGCACACCCGACTCATACTTCAGCCGGGAGTAGACATGGTCGCCGCGGATGAGGGCGATAATTTCCTTGAAGCCGCCGATACCGATGGGACTGCTGCTCATGGTTTCGATCTTCCAGCCCTTGCTTTCGGCAAAGCGGCTGTACATCCTGAACAGATCGGCGGCAAAGAGTGCCGCCTCGTCGCCGCCGGTCCCCGCCCTGATCTCGAGAAAAATATTCTTCTCGTCATTGGGGTCCTTGGGCAGGAGCATGATCCGGATAGCCTCTTCGAGTTCCGCCTCCTTTTCCTGCAGCTCCGCGACTTCGGACCTGGCGAGTTCCGCCAGTTCCGCGTCATCGGCCTCGTCCCTGATGAGTTCCCGGTTTTCCTCTATATCTTTCCGGACCGCACGGTAGCGTGAATAGAGCTGATGAAGTTTGGCAACATGGGAATGTTCCCTGGCGACCTGCTGATATCGTTTCTGATCCTGAATTAAGCTGGGGTCGGCAAGCCGCTGCTCCAGCATGTCAAGTTTTTCGCCAATATCAGCAAGATTTTCAAACATAATGATTTATGACCCGACGCCTGAATCCGTGACGGCTTGAGATGATATTCCATGCAATTTATGGAATTTATTGTATTATATGCTGAATAAACGCATTTTCT
>JAADIK010000110.1:0-1392 GCA_013151365.1 Deltaproteobacteria bacterium | reverse complement strand
CTGCGTTGGCAACTCGTTGATATCACACCAGGATAATCAACCTCGTTGCCGCCTTGCATCTGCACCGTTCTCGAACGCTCACGGATCCAGGCAGTAAACAGAAAAATCCGCCAGACATCGGCCGCCATACGGAGACGGAGAGCAGGACCGAAAAACTACTTGTTGGCCTTGTCCGAATAATGTTTGGCGTATTTCTTTTTGAATTTCTCGATCCGGCCGGCAGTATCCACCAGCTTCTGTTTTCCGGTATAAAACGGATGGCAGGCGGAACAGATCTCGACGTTAATCTCCTTTTCCACGGAGCCGAGCTCAAACTCTTTGCCACAGGCGCATTTGGCCTTAATTTTATGATATTCAGGATGGATATCAGGTCTCATGATCTTCACGGCCTCCAAAAATTTTTTCAAAACGGATTGATTGCTGCAGGGAATAATCCCAAACAAAATATATTACAAAGTCGGCAATATTTTTTAAACAAAAAACGTAACTATTCAGCTACCATATTCGGGAAATCAGGCCGCCTCACATAGCCAGAGTATAGATTCGTTGGCCTGCTTACCCAAATATGGAGCACATCTGAATAGTTACAACAAGGCCGAGGTTATGGCAATTTTTCGCTTCGCTTGTACCTGAAAGTTACCCAAAAACGGTCATCAGCTGTTCATTGACGCGAAAAACTCGTCATTGGTCTCGGTCTGTTTCATCCGGTCAAGCAGAAACTCCATGGCATCGGCGGGATTCATGGACGAAAAGAGTTTGCGCAGAATCCAGATCCGGTTCAGTTCGTCTGCCGGCAGCAGCAGATCCTCTTTGCGGGTGCCGGACTTCTGAATGTCAATGGCCGGGTAGATACGACGATCGGACATCTTGCGATCCAGCACCAGTTCCATGTTGCCGGTCCCCTTGAACTCTTCAAAGATCACGTCGTCCATCCGGCTGCCGGTTTCGATCAGGGCCGTTGCCAGGATCGTCAGGCTGCCGCCCTCCTCAATGTTCCGGGCCGCGCCGAAAAAACGTTTCGGCCGAAGCAGGGCATTGGCCTCGACGCCGCCGGACAGGATCTTGCCCGACGCCGGGGTCACCGTGTTATACGCCCTGGCGAGCCTGGTGATGGAGTCGAGCAGAATCACCACGTCGCGCTTGTGCTCAACCAGGCGCTTGGCCTTTTCAATAACCATCTCGGCGACCTGGATATGGCGCTGCGGTGGTTCGTCAAACGTCGAGCTGACCACCTCGGCGGCGACATTGCGCTTCATGTCCGTGACCTCCTCGGGCCGTTCGTCAATGAGCAGGACAATCAGCATGACTTCCTTGTGATTACGGACAATGGAGTTGGCGATCTTCTGCATCAGCACGGTCTTGCCGGTGCGAGGCGGCGCCACGATCAGGCCC
>JAADIK010000102.1 GCA_013151365.1 Deltaproteobacteria bacterium | reverse complement strand
TCGGCAGTCCTCTTGGCAATGACCCTGACCTTGTTTTGCTCCCCCGGGATCGAGATGGTGCGGAAAACCGTACCGGCCGCCGTTAACTTCAAGGTCGGCAAATCACCGGCTTTCAACCCGCCCCAGGGGCTCATGTCCGAGGTTCCCAGCGTCGTCCCCCGGGGCGTCAGCAGCCGGAAGAACACGCGGCCGATGCCGCGCGAATGGGCCTCGCGCTGGAACTCGGCCAAGACCGCCCTGGTACCATGGGCGTCATAAAGCGACTCAACCGCCGTGGCCAGATGGAGCAGTTGCTCGTCGCTCCGTTCTTTAAGATTGGCGCTCAGGGAGAAATAGACGACCAGGAAGACCGCCAGCCCCAACACCCCGAATAACCCTGCGTACCAGAGGGTAAGGCGCAAGGTCAGTGTTTTGAAGAAGCTATTTTTTTTCTTCGAGGACATAGCCGACGCCGCGGGTGGTATGAATGAGCCTGGTGTTGAAAGAACGGTCGATTTTGTCGCGCAAACGGCAGATGCGGGCCTCGACCACGTTCGTCTCCGGGTCGAAGTTATAGTCCCATACATGTTCCATAATCATCGTCTTGGACAGCACCCGGCCGGGATTGCGCATCAGGTATTCCAGCAGGGCGAACTCCTTCGGCTGCAATTCGATTTCCCGGCCGCCCCGGTAAACCTTCCGCTTGACCAGGTCCATCCTGAGCTCGCCGACGGTCAAGGTTGTCGGCTCGGCAGCGGGATTTACCCTTCTCATCAAGGCCTGGATCCGCGCTACCAGTTCCGAGAAAGCGAAAGGCTTGACCAGGTAATCGTCACCGCCGGCCTGCAGGCCCCGGATGCGGTCATCCACCGAGCTCCTGGCGCTGAGAACAATAATGGGGGTGAGGATTCCTTGCTTGCGCAATTCATCAATCAAGGCCAACCCGTCCAGTTTCGGCAGCATGATATCGATGATGGCGGCGTCATAGGATTCCGTTGCCGCCAGGTCAAGGCCCGCCAGGCCATCCGCGGCATGATCCACGGCAAAGCCTTCCTGCTGCAGGCCTTTCACGATGAATTTCGCCGTCTGCCTATCGTCTTCCACGAGAAGAACTCTCATCACCCCATCCTGCCTTGCTGCTAGTTACCATTCTTCATACGTTCGAACACAAAAAAAACCGGCCTTGATCTGAATCGAAGCCGGGATGCGAAAATGTAAAATTATTTATTACAGGCCCTTATACGCCCGGTTCCTGCCGTCTCATTGTGACTGGGCCAGGGTCCAGATAATATCCGATTTGCCGATCACCCCGACCAGGCGACCGTCATCCAGAACCGGCAGGGTATGGACGTTTTCTTCCGCCATTATGGTCGCCACTTCGTCAAGGGGAGTTTCTTCCGTGACACTGGCGAACTTCCGGGTGCCGATATCTCCCGCCGTCGAGGCGGCCATTTTTTTCAGCTCCTTTTCCAAATGTTCCGGGTTTTCCAGGTAGAGAAAAGCATCAAAGATGGCGACCACCGTGGGAATGTGGATCTTTTTTGTCTGGTCGATCAGATCGCTTTCCGTCACAACGCCGACGACCGTTCCCTGGTCATTGACCACCGGCGCCCCGCTTATTCTATTTTCAGCAAGAACTTTTGCCAGTTTCCGAACCGGCAGGCTCTCGTTGACGGTGATCACCTTCCTGGTCATAATATCCCGTGCCTTCAGCATATTTCATACTCCTTGAGATTATTGATAACTTCTTTGTTGCGGTTCCTGCTTAAAAAACATGGTGATGATGTCCGGGATTACGGCGGCCACCTCCGAGGCCAGGTAGCCCTGACGCCGCTCCGGCGCCAGCCGGTCGGCAGCCAGGCCGTGCAGATAGACGCCGAGCCGGGCCGCCGCCGCAGGTGCATAGCCCTGGGCCAGTAAGCCGCCGACCAGGCCGGACAGGACATCGCCCATGCCGCCGGCGGCCATGCCGGGATTGCCCGTGGTATTGACGGCCCACGATCCGTCCGGGTCACAGATAATCGTCCCGGCCCCCTTGAGAATAAGCGTTACGCCGTTGTCGACATCGGTCCCGGTATCGGCGGTAAAGCGGCGGGCGGCCCGCAAACGGTCGGCCTGGACCTCGCCGCTGGTCAGACCGGTCAGCCTGGCCATTTCGCCGGGATGGGGGGTCAGAATCCGGGGGCCCGGCGGCCTGGCAATCCTGTCCGGGTCCATGGCCAGGATGTTGAGACCATCGGCATCGACCACCATGGGCAGGTCAAGCTCCCGGTACAGCCGCAATACCAACTCCCGGGTCTCTGCCGCGGTGCCGAGGCCGGGGCCGATCACCAGGGCGTCCTTGCCCTGCAGCCGGTCCCTGATCAGGTCGTAATCATCAATAGACAAACAGGTGGCCGAATTGGGCAGGGGGATGGTCATGGCCTCGACCAGGCCGGCCTCGAAAATCGGGTTCAGCTCGTGCGGCACGGCCAGGGTGACCAGGCCGGTGCCCGCACGCAGGGCGGCAAGGCCGCTGAGAATGGCCGCCCCGGTTTTGCCCTCGGAGCCGGCCAGGACCAGCAGGTGGCCGAAGTTGCCCTTGTGGGCCGCGGTCTTTCGTTTTTTGAGCAGATGCATGGTCCGGCGGCCCAGGGTCTCACCATGGAGACCGGCCCGGCTTACCGCCTCGGGCGGGATGCCGATATCAACGCAGTGCAGTTTGCCGATCAGGTCGGCGCCGCCGTGCATAACGTGGCCGGGCTTGACCAGGCCATAGGTCGCGGTGAGGTCGGCAGGCGCGCAGCCGCCGAGTATCCGCCCGTTATCGGCATCAAGGCCCGAGGGGATGTCGACCGCGGTCACCGGCCAGCCGAACTCGTTGCGGAGCCGGTCGATCAGGTTGACCGTTGCCAGGAAACGTCCAGCCAGCGGCCGTTTCAGGGAAGATGGCGTCAACAAGCGACCAGACGGGAGCGCCGGCCCGGATGCCGGCGATCTTTTCGGCAACGGCGTCCAGGTCGGCAGCGTCGGCAATGATGTGCAGGGGGAGGCGAAGTCGGCGGACAATCCGGAAGTTGGCGGCGGCGTCCCCCTGCAGCCGCTCGGGATCGACCAGAAAAAAGATAACGGGGCGGCCGCCCCGCTGGTGCAGATGGCGGGCGATGACCAGCCCGTCCCCGCCGTTATTGCCGGGGCCGGCAAAAATAATAACCGGCCGGTCACGAACCGGCCCCAGTTCCCGGACCATGAACTCGACCGTACCGCGGCCGGCATTCTCCATGAGCACGATGCCCGGAATATTAAATTCTTCAATGGCGGTCCGGTCGAGACGCTGCATCTCTGCCGCCGTTGCCAGTTTCATCTCAGGCCCCTGGGCCGGCAAGTGTTTTTTTGTGGCTGAACAGGCGAAATTTTATCCATTTTGTCTCGTTCGTGGTAGAATTATTCCTGTCGGATTCTTATTGAATTATATCGTTTTTATTCAAAAGGAGCAAACCATGCGGATTATTGTTTTTGAACAAAATGGCTCCGGCTGCAAGAAAATAGCCGCTATAAAAAATTTTGCCAGGGATATCGAGATCAGCCGGGTGGTGAATGTCGAGGAATCCCTGCCCGAATTTATCGATGATCCCGAGACCTACATCCCCGATGATTTTTCCGCGGACCTGGTCCTTGACTACCTGAAACATCCGGACCTCTCCCATTATCTGATCACCCTCTGTAACGAAAAGAATATTCCCGTCATTGCCTCGGGTAAAAAGTCCGCCGATGCCCTGACCCCTTTCACCTGCTGCGGGCTGGGACGCCACCGCCGCCTGGGGAGTTACGGCGAGCAGTTCGGTCTGCCGGAGTACCGGATCAAGCTCAAGGAAGACCGCATCGCGGCCCTGGAGGTATTGCGAGGGGCGCCCTGCGGTGCCACCTGGGAGGTCGTGGCCCGGGTGGCGGGCGCTTCGGTTGAAGAGGCACTGACCCTGCTGCCCCGGGAGATTCAGTACCTGTGCGTTGCGGACCCCAGCGGCTTTGATCCGATTATCGGCAAGAGTCCGGTCCATTATGCCGGCCATGTCCACCGGGCCGCCCTGCTGAAGGCTATTGATCGCGCCAGGGGCGGCGGGGCGGACGTCAGGGACTCGGCGGACTAACGGCGGCCCGCTGCTTTGTCGCCCTGATATCATCCCGGATTCGGGGCCGCCAGCGCTGTCCCCCTTTAAAATCGTAGGCGCGGTAAATATAGAAGGTCTCGACCTTCTCCAGGCCCCGCAACGGCGAATCGCGGTATACCGGCAGTTCCCGGGCCAGCTCGACCCGGGCAAAGACCTGGCGGAGCTGGCGGAGACTGTCCCTGCTCTTGGTGACCCCGACGCCGTCCTGTCCCCTGAGCATGGAGTCGTCAAACCAGAAGTCATAAACATTGGGCCGGCCCCAGCGATTGATCGCGACCGTGCGGGGCTGCCCCGGCACATAGAAGGCCAGTTCGCTGGCTATCTGGTAGCGGAGACCGAAGATAAAGGTGCGGTCCGGCCGGGGCATGGTCCCGAAGACCTGGTGAACGACCCGGCCCAGCCGGTTCCAGCCGATGGTCTCCCGCGCCGTCCGGTCAAGTTTGACGGAAATGGGCAGAACCGGGACAACAACCTGAACCAGTACCGGGACGGTCATGAGGTAGGCCGTAAAAACGGCCAGCAGCCAGACCCGGTTTGTCAGGCTTGGCCAACGGCCGGGGTCGAGGCGGCCCGGACTGTACAGGGCGGCGATCAGGACAATGGCTGACAGATAAGCGGGAGCCGGCCAGTTGCCGTAGACCCGGGAATGGAACGAAAGAAGGAGAAAGGCCAGGAAGGTGGTCAGGGAGGTCCAGATCAAGTAACTGACGTCATCCGTCCCGGTACCGCGTCCCCTCCAGCCGGTCAGCCAGGCGGCCACAATCAGCAGCAGGACCAAGGGAGAGAGCAAGGCCGTTTCCACCAACAGGAAATCGCCGATGTATTTCCAGGTGAGAAAGCTGCGGACATCAATACCGCCCATGTACAGAACATGCCTGAATGTGGCCCACTCGTTGTTCGAGTTCCAGATGATAACCGGGATGAAGATGACGAAAGAGAGCAGCAGGCCGAGCCAGGGCGCGGCCTGAAACAGGCGCCGCCGGTACGATTTAATGAAGATGACGCAGAGGAGAAGCGAGGGCAGAAACAGAACAATGGTGTACTTGCTGAGCAGGCCCAGGCCAAACCAGATGCCGGTGAACAGCCATTGCCGGAAACGGTTGTCCTTCAACGCCTGCCCGGCATGATAACAGGCGCCGGCCCAGCAGGGAAGCAGCAGGCCGTCGGGCGTGGCGATCAAGGCCGCGCCGTTGAAAAGGAGAATACCCTGACTGAGAACGGCGACATGAAAGGCAACCCGGCCGGAGAACCAGCGGGCGGCCATCAGGGTTATGTAGAAAGAGGCAAGGGTCAGGCCGAGGACCGAGGGCAGACGGACCGCGAATTCATTTTGTCCGAACAAATGGGTCGAGAGCCAGATCGTCCAGGCGATCATCGGCGGATGATCCTGGTAGCCCAGGGCGAGATAGCGGCTCCATTGCCAGTAGTTGGTCTCGTCCGGCACCAGGTTGAACCGGGCGCTCAGCACAAGGCGCACGGCCAGTCCCAGCAAGAGAACCAGCCAGGCCGCCCGCAGGCCGCCGCTCCATTCTTTAGTAGCACTCATTATAGATGAACGATGTCCTTTTTGTTGCGGCTTTATCCGGAGGACGTAACTGGGTCAACAGGGTGTGGTACTCTGCGCTATTATTGAGGACTTGTTTTTGAGCGCATCCTAAGCTAGCATATCGACACCATGCTGACAAGCGGTAAAGGATGCGTAACCCGCCCCCTGCCGGGCACTGGTTAAAAAACGGCAACCATCCGGGGAGACATTGGTGAAAAGACTGTTTATCAGAATGGCCGCGCCGGCGGCCATTCTCATCCTGCTGACGTTCCTGATCTGGCTGACCGATGCCGACCGGCAACTGGCCCGGCTGGTCTTCGCCCGAAACAGGCAGTGGCCCGGCATCGGCCGGTTTCCCTGGGACGTCATCTATACCTATGCCGCGCTGCCCGCTTTTCTCATGGCCGGGGGGGCGCTGTGCGTCCTGGTTGCCGGTTTTTTCCGCTCATCGCTCGCCGTCTTTCGCCGGCAGAGCCTGTTTTTCATTCTCCTGCTGGCGCTGGGGCCGGGTCTTGTTGTCAATGTGATCTTGAAGAATAATCTCGGCCGGGCTCGGCCGTGCGAGCTTGTCGATTTCGGCGGGCAGTACGAGTTCACCCAGATCTGGCAGCACGGTGCGTCCGGCAGCAACAGTTCTTTTCCTTCCGGCCATGCCTCGATCGCTTTTTATATGGTGGCCCCGTGGTTTATCTATCGCTATCGAAACCGGAAGCTGGCCTTGATCTTCCTGGCCGGCGGCGCGGCTTACGGTTCCCTGGTCGGGGCGACGAGAATCTTGCAGGGCGGACATTTTCTCAGCGATGTCCTCTGGGCCGGGGGGCTGGTTTATCTCTGCGGTGAAATCCTGGCCTGGCTGCTGCACCTTGACAGTGCCGCGCAACCGGGCAACGGGCGGTCCGCCCCCCTCTCCCCGCCGGGCCGCCCCGGAGAACGGCTCACTTGACAAAAATCCTGTTTATTCTATCCTGAATCCGTGAGCGGCAGTGATGGCTCGCAGGGGCCGCGTAACCCCAGAGGTTGCCGCCCCTGGTGTGCAAATATTACATAGGAAAGTGACATGACGGACGAAAAACGGCGTTTTACCCGTACGCCCCTTAAGGTGAAGGCGGAACTAAAGACCAATGATGCGCACTACTGCGCGACGGAAATCAGCAACCTCAGCGTCGGCGGCTGTCTGCTGCCGATTACGGCCGACCTGGAACCCGGAACCGTCTGCCAGGTAAAAATCATCCTCGAAGGGACCGGCGATGTCTGCATCAGGGTCGAGGGAAAAGTCGTCCGCTCTCCGCCTGAAACCATCGCTCTCCAGTTCAACCGCATTGACCTGGACAGTCTTTTGCACCTCCAGAACATTATCCGTTACAATGCCCCTGACGCCAACGTCGTCGACATGGAAATCCTCAAGCATCCCGGCCTGGGATAGGGTATATTTACCTCCGTTTCCTGCGCATCGGCAAAACCATGGCCCGTCTCGCCCCCGGAGCTCTTGCGTCCGGCAATCTTTTTTCCCGGAGCCGCCACGTCCCGTTACATATTCTTCCCCGTATCTCTTATATTCAGCCTTGACGGAACCCCCATCAGGTATCATTATATCGTGTTATATGTGAAGTAATTGTTTGCCTGTCTGTCTGTAGATTTAAGGGGCTGTCCGGCTGTCGGACAACCGAAAATGATGTTTGCAATCGGAGATAACTCTCATGTACAGATTAAAACGATTCTTTCCGGGTCCGCAGGTTGCCGTGGTCCTGTTTATCTGTTGTACGATCCTGGCAGGCAGCACTGCCGCGCTTGCCGGGACCGACGAAAATATCGCCCTGCTCGCCCGTACCGGCAAGGCCTTTGCCGCGGTGGTGAAAAAGGCCGGCCCGGCCGTGGTTCATATCCGGGTTGAAAAATCTATTCAGGGCTGGGGGACCGGCGGCCGGAACCAGTTCGGCCTGTTCAACGATCCCTTCTTTGAGCGCTTTTTCGGGCCCCAGTTTCGCCATAACCGGCAGCCGCGCCAATTTAAACAGGAGGCGTTCGGTTCCGGCTTCATCATCGCCAGTAACGGCTACATCCTGACCAACAACCATGTGGTTGCGAAAGCCGACACCATCACGGTCGGCATGTCCGACGGACGGCAATTCAAGGCCAAGGTGGTCGGCGCCGACCCCGAGTCGGACGTGGCGCTCATTAAAATCAACGCCAAGGACCTGCCGGTTCTGCCCCTTGGCAATTCCGACAAACTGCAAGTCGGAGAATGGGTCATTGCCATCGGCAGCCCCTTTGAACTGAACCAGACGGTCACCGTCGGCGTGGTCAGCGCCAAGGGCCGCGACCGGATGGGCATCAATGATTATGAAAACTTCATCCAGACCGACGCGGCAATCAATCCCGGCAACTCGGGCGGGCCGCTGCTGAATATCCACGGCGAGGCCATCGGCATCAACACGGCAATCTTTTCCCGGAGCGGCGGCTACATGGGAATCGGTTTCGCCATTCCGATCAATATGGCGAAATCCATTGAACAACAGCTGCGCCAGCACGGCAAGGTCATCCGCGGCTGGCTTGGCGTGGTGATCCAGGACGTAACCGAGGAGCTGGCCAAATCCTTCGGCCTGAAAAAGGCCGCCGGTGCCCTGGTCAGCGAGGTCACGAACAAATCACCGGCGGCACGGGCCGGTCTCAAGCAGGGTGACGTGATTATCGCCCTGGACGGAGAACCGCTTGCCAATGTGAATGCGCTGCGCAATAAAATCGCCTTGGCCGCACCCGGCAGCAAACATACCCTGCAACTAATCAGGAACGGTCACAAGGATAATATCACCGTGACCATCGGCGAACAGCCGCCGAACTTCGGCAAAGGCGAAATAACCCAGAACACCCCGCTTAAAAACATGGGCCTGAGCCTGCAAAACCTGACCGGGGAACTGGCCGAGCATTTTGGTTACAAGCGGGGCCAGGGCGTCCTCATTACCGAGGTTGCCCCGGCCAGCCCGGCCGCGCTGGCCGGACTGCAGGCGGGCCAGCTCATCGAGGAGGTCAACAAGCAGCGGGTACACAACCTGAAAGAGCTGCAAAAGGCCGTGAAAAACTCACCCAACCCCAAGCAGGTTCTGCTGCGTATCCGGGCCGGTGAATACAGCCAATACGTGGTTCTCAGCGCCCAATAGCTCCATAAGCAAAAACGGCACCGGCAAAATCCCGGTGCCGTTTTTTGTTGCCTGGATAACCGCAACAAAACGTCATTATCGTCACCTTTATGACCCCGATCAAAACACTTGATGACCTTGCCCTGACGCTCCGGGATTTTGCCGCCGAACGCGACTGGGAACAGTTCCATTCCCCCAAAAACCTGGCCATGGCCTTAAGCGTCGAAGTGGCCGAACTGGTTGAGCATTTTCAATGGTTATCCCAGAAGGAAAGCCTGAATCCGGCGCCTGACAAAAAAGAAGCTGTCAGCGAAGAGCTGGCCGATGTGCTGATTTACCTGGTCCGGCTGGCCGACCGGCTGCATATCGACCTTTTCGCCGCCACAGAACGGAAGTTGGCCATGAATCGCCGCAAATATCCGGCCGATGAGTGCCGGGGACGGGCGGAAAAACCGGTATCCCCCCTGCCCCGCCGGGAAACGCCTTGAAAGCGGCGCTCCGGGCTGCCTCAACCTTTTTTCCGGCCGGCCATGATATTGCCCGGATCCAACCATTCGGCACCGGCAATATCAACGATACGTTTCTTGTCACCCTCCATTCCGGCGACCGGCGAATCCTGCAGCGACTCAATCCGGCCGTCTTTCCCGATCCCGTCCGGGTGATGGACAATATCCGCCTGGTCACGGAGCACCTGCGGCAGGAACGGGACCGGAACGGTATCGCCCCGGAACGATTCAGGATCGTTTCTCTTTTTCCCGGCCGCACCGGAGACTTTTACCGGGCGGCGGACGGGAGCGTCTGGCGGCTCATGACCTTTATCGCGGACAGCCGCACCTGCCGGGTCATCAGGCGCGAAAAACAGGCCGAGGAACTGGGGCGGACCCTGGGAACTTTCCACCGCCTGGCCGGCACCCTTGATCCCGGCCGACTGGCCGAGACGCTGCCCGGTTTTCACCTGACCCGCCGTTATCTGCAACAATACGACCGGATTTCCGCCTCTCAAGATGGTAAGGACGGGCCGGAAATCGCTTGCTGCCGGGCCGCTATCGACCAACGCCGGGCCATGGTCACGGTCCTGGAAGAGGCGCGGGGACAACTGCGCCACCAGGTGATTCACGGTGATCCCAAGGTCACGAATTTTCTCTTTGACCGGCACGGTGACCGGGTCGTCAGCCTGATTGACCTGGACACGGTCATGCCCGGCCTGCTCCTCCATGATATCGGTGACGCGTTACGTTCCTGTTGCAACCCCGGCGGGGAAACCGGGCGGAGCGGCCAGACCGTTTTTGCTCCGGAACTGTTCAGATCCTGGCTGCGGGGCTATTTCCCGGCGGCCGGATTCCTGTTGACCGATGAAGACAGAACGCGTATCATTGCCGCGGTTTTGCTCATGACCTTTGAACTGGGTCTGCGCTTTTTTACCGATCACCTGGACGGCAACCGCTATTTCAAGATCCGTTTTCAGGGACAAAACCTGCAACGCGCCCTGGTCCAGTTTGACCTGGCCAAATCCATCGAACAGCAGGCCGCAACCCTGGAGTCCATTATCAACGACACGGCAGCGGCCGAACCGGGCCGATAATCTTTTTCTTTTTTTCTTTTTTCTTTTGCACCCATGCGCCATCATACAACATCACCCTTTACCCTCCTGAACCGTTCCGATGAGTGCCGAGCCCGCTGCGGCGAAGTAACGACCCTGCACGGCAGTTTCAAGACCCCGGTTTTCATGCCGGTGGGGACCCAGGGGTCGGTCAAGGCCGTCACCCCGGAAAACCTGGAGGAACTGGGGGCGCAGATCATCCTCGGCAACGCCTATCACCTCTTTATCCGGCCCGGCCACCAACTGATCAAACGGTTCGGCGGCCTCCACACCTTCATGCACTGGAACCGCCCCATCCTGACCGATTCCGGGGGCTTCCAGATCTTCAGCCTGCGAAAGCTGGCCAAAATATCCGAGGAGGGAGCGGAATTCCATTCCCATCTTGACGGCAGCCGGCTCTTTCTCAGCCCGGAAGATGCCGTGCAGGTCCAGGAAGCCCTGGGCGCGGACATCATGATGGCGCTCGACACCTGCATCCCGTGGCCGGCCGGGCGGGCGGAAACGGAGGAGGCCACGGCGCTGACCAGGCGCTGGGCCGCCCGCTCCAGGGCCGCCCAGCCGGATAACGGCCAGCTGCTCTTCGGCATTGTCCAGGGCGGCATGTATCCGGACCTCCGGCAGCAGGCCGCCGAACAACTGATCGAGATCGGTTTTGACGGTTACGCGCTGGGCGGCCTGTCGGTGGGAGAGCCGAAGGAGCAGATGCTGGAGATGATCGAGGCCACGGTCGCCTGCCTGCCCCCCGACTATCCGGTCTATCTCATGGGAGTCGGCACCCCCGAAGACCTGGTGGAAGGAGTTTACCGGGGGGTGGATATGTTCGACTGTGTAATGCCGACCCGCAACGCCCGTAACGGAATGCTCTTTACTTCCCGGGGCAGACTTGTTATAAAAAATGCATGTTATCGAGAAGATCAACGGCCCGTGGAGGAACAATGCGCTTGCTATACCTGCCGCAATTATAGCCGGGCCTACCTGAGGCATCTCTTCATGAGCAGGGAGATCCTGGCCTATCAGCTCAACAGTATCCACAATCTGCACTATTACTGTTCCCTGATGACCGCCATGCGCCGCGCCATTGAAGAACAACGCTTTACCGCCTTTAGACGCGCGTTTTATGCCCGGCGGGACGAAAATTCGTCTCGCTGACAACAACTGAAACTCATTTTATTTTTTCCGGAGGACTATACTCATGACTGGAATCGCCTATGCAGCAGCAGGGGCCACGCCGCAGGGAGGCGTCGGTAGCCTGGCTTCCTTTATCCCCATTATTCTTATTTTTGTCGTCTTCTACTTTCTGCTTATCCGGCCGCAGCAGAAAAAGGCCAGACAGCAGCAGGAATTTTTACACAGCCTGAAAAAAGGACAAGAGGTCGTCACCAACGGCGGCATTCACGGCCGGATCACCGGCCTGACCGACACCGTGGTTACCCTGGAAATCGCCGACGGGATCAGGGTCAAGGTCAGCCGCTCGGCCATCATGATGTCGGCGGTCGAAGCCAAAAAACAGGCCGACGCACCGGCCAGGAACAACACGAGCGGCGGCTGAAGCCTCAAAGGCTGCTAGATCCTTCATCGTGCATGAAGACATCATCACTGGCCGCCGGGCTGCTTCAGCAGCTCCGCGGCCTTTCTTTTCGTTGAACGTTCCATTTTATAAAAAGGAAATCGCAGGTGGAGAGAGATCAGGAGAACGGCAGGGGGCGTACCCCTTTATACCGGAGTTTTTCCCCTCATGATACCTTCTTCCCGGCATCATACCGCAGTCTTGCTCAAACGGGCGACCTTTGCCTCGGTCTCCGTGGCCATTATCCTGATCTGCGGAAAACTGCTGGCCTGGCTCATGACCGGATCACTCAGTATCCTGGCCTCGCTGGTGGACTCTCTCATGGATGCCGCCGCCTCGACCGTCAATCTGCTGGCGGTTCGTTATTCCCTGAAGTCGGCCGATGACGAGCACCGCTTCGGCCACGGCAAGGCGGAATTCCTGGCCGGACTGGCCCAGGCCTCCTTCATCGCCGGCTCCGCTTTTTTCCTGGTGTTTCATGCCGTCGAACGACTGCGCAACCCGGAGCCGATCAAGGATGTAACCGCCGGCTTGACCATGATGGTAATCGCCATCGCGGTTACCCTGGTGCTCCTGCTCTACCAGCGCCGGGTAATCAAGCGGACCGACTCCACCGCCATCCGGGCCGACGCCCTCCACTACGCCACTGACCTGGTAACCAATATCGGCACCATTGTCGCGCTTGTTCTTGCCACCACCGGCTGGCCGGGCCTTGATCCGATTTTTGCCATCCTGATCGCGGTTTATATTTTTTACAGCGCCTGCAAAATAAGCTATACGTCGGCGCAGATGCTGATGGACCACGAACTGCCCAGGGAAATCAGGGAACAGATTGACCGGGTTGCCAGGATACCCCCGCAGGTCAAGGGGGTCCATGATATCCGCACCCGGCGGTCCGGGCAGACCATGCTGATCCAGCTCCACCTGGAACTTGATGACCAGATGCCTCTCCTGCAGGCCCACGGTATCGCCAAGGCGGTGGAAAAAGAGATCTTGCGGACCTGGCCCGACGCCGACGTGATTATCCACCAGGACCCTGTCGAGTTCTGCCGAAAAACCGAACTGCGACACGACGCCGACAACCAGCCTC
>JAADIK010000063.1:10652-11026 GCA_013151365.1 Deltaproteobacteria bacterium | reverse complement strand
GGCAAACTACTCCTGCCGGCCGACGCCGCTGACCTATGCGGAAAACCTGAGCAAACATTTCGGCGGCGCCAGGATGGTCACCTCCATCGAGTTTTCCAAGCGCCTAGATATCCATAACGGCCAGCGGCTGTTCTATTCGTTTCTGCCCAAACTGCCCTGGGCCATGGGCGCCTTCAGTGAGGCCCAGCTGCGTTTTATCTCCGGTCATTTTCCCGAGGATTTTGCCGTTGCCGCCCGCCGCCGGCTGGCTGATATTAAAATTGACCTGAATCCGTGACGGCTTGAGGTGACACTCCATGCAATATATGTAATTTATATGCATTATTGCTGAATAAAATCATTTTATGGTCTTCACCGCGCCGCCCTGCGGGGCG
>JAADIK010000063.1:0-10582 GCA_013151365.1 Deltaproteobacteria bacterium | reverse complement strand
CCGTTCTCGAACGCTCACGGATTCAGGATTGAATAAAGACGGCCGATGACAAGAAAACTTTTGCCGGCCGGCTCGTTATTGTTTCGTTGATGACGGTTTGAGCGGCAAATTAAAACCCTGATAGTGAGATTATGAAAAAAGGTTATTTTGGCCAGTGGGGCGGGGCGTTTATCCCCGAGGTGCTGTACGAGACCTTTGCCGGGCTGAACCACGCCTATGAGGAAGCACGGGCGGATGCGTCATTCTGGCGGGAATACACCCGGCTGATGGCAAACTACTCCTGCCGGCCGACGCCGCTGACCTATGCGGAAAACCTGAGCAAACATTTCGGCGGCGCCAGGATTTACATCAAGCGCGAAGACCTCAACCATACCGGCGCCCATAAGCTCAACAACGTCATGGGCCAGGGGCTGCTGGTCAGGCGCATGGGCAAGAAGCGGGTCATTGCCGAAACCGGGGCCGGCCAGCACGGCGTGGCCACGGCCACCATGGCCGCCCGTTTCGGTCTTGCCTGCACGATCTACATGGGCGAAGAAGATGTTGCCCGGCAGCGGCCCAATGTTTTCTGGATGGAGAAACTAGGGGCAACCGTGGTCCCGGTGACCGACGGCTCCCGGACCCTGAAGGACGCCATCAACGCGGCCTTCCGCGACTGGGTTGCCAGCATGGATGATACCCATTACGTTCTCGGCACTGTCTGCGGTCCCCATCCCTTTCCCGAGATGGTTGCCTGGTTCCAGTCGATTATCGGCAAGGAGGCGAACGGGCAGATCAGGGAGCAGCACGGCCGTCTGCCGGCCCGGGTCTATGCCTGCGTGGGCGGCGGTTCCAATGCCATGGGCATCTTCCAGGGATTCCTTGATGAGCCCGGCGTGGAACTGATCGGCGTGGAGGCGGGCGGCAAGGGGCTTGAGACCGGGGAGCATGCCTCGCGCATGGTCGGTGACCTGGCCTCGCCCGGCGTGGCCCAGGGGTATAAGACCATGTTTTTGCAGGACCGTGACGGCCAGATGCTGCACACCCACTCGATTGCCGCCGGGCTGGACTATGTGGGGGTCTCCCCCATCCTGGCCGATCTCGGCGAAAAGGGCCGGGTCCGTTTCGAGGCCGCCACCGACCGGGAAGTAATCCGGGCCCTGGAGATGACCATGCGGACCGAGGGCATTATCCCGGCCCTTGAATCCTCCCACGCCTTTGTCCAGGCCTTCAAGGAAGCACCGGACCTGGCGGCCGACGAGGCCGTTATCATCAACATGTCCGGCCGGGGCGACAAGGATATTTTCACCATCGCCCATGCCTTTGATGATTCTTCCTGGAAGGAGTTTATTATCGGACTGGCGGCGGAATACCGATCTTCGTACAAATGAGTTCCACGAGACGCTTAAGGAATAATAAAGCATGAAGTTAGCTGCTGATATCAAAAAACGCCGGCAGGACAAGCCGGTTCTGCTCATGACCCACCTGGTGCTGGGCTACCCCTCGCTGGACGTCAACCGGGAGGTTATCCGGCAGATGGCGGAAAACGGCGTGGACTGCATCGAGCTGCAGATCCCTTTTTCCGAACCTATGGCCGACGGTCCGGTCATCCTCCAGGCCAACCAGAAGGCGCTGGCCGCGGGCCTGCGCGTGGCGGACTGTTTTGCCTTTGCCGCCGGGGTCATCGCCGAGTTCCCCCGGATCAATTTTCTGTTCATGACCTACTATAATATTGTCTTTCGTTATGGCGAGAAAGCCTTTATCCGGCGGGCGGCGGAAATCGGCATCCGCGGCTTCATCGTCCCCGACCTGCCGCCGGAAGAGGGCGAGACCTACCTGCAACTCAGTCAACAGTCGGGACTTGCCCCGATCATGTTCTTTACGCCGACCAGTTCCGATGAACGGATGCGGTACGTCGCCGGCCGGGGCGGCGGCTTTGTCTATTGCGTGGCCCGCCGTGGCGTGACCGGCCAGCACACCGTCATGGATGCGAACCTGGAAAATTATCTTGCCCGTTGCCGCCGGGCCACGGACCTGCCCCTGGCCCTGGGCTTCGGGATCAGCAGCCGGCAGGACGTTGCCATGCTCGAGGGCAGGGCGGACATGGCGGTGATCGGCACGGCCACTATCCGGCTGGTGGATGACCGGGGGCCTGAGGCGGTGGGTCCCTTTATCGCCGGTCTGCTCGGGGCCTGATCGCGGAAACTTTTTCTGTTCCTCTTGAAAAACGAGTTGACAATGATCAATGTTTGGTATACCTAAACCTCGATCTGAAACGACAAAAAAATTTGAGGCAATATGACTAAGAATCATCCGGGTCCGGTTTGCACCAATTGCGGCAATAAGCACCAGTCATGTCTGCGCCGGGAAAAATCCCCGGACGTCGAGCATGCCCTGCCGTTATCCCGGGCCTGCGCCCATGGCCGGGTCAAGATATGCAAGATCAGCGGCGACCGCAGGCTGTGTGCCCGCATGGCCGATCTCGGCATCTTGCCGGGCCGGGAAATGGAACTCCTCTGCGCCGGTGGCGGCGGGCGTCATTGCATGGTGCGAATTAACGGCGGCACGATCAGCCTGGATAGTCTGACTACCGCAAACATACTGGTTACCCCGGTGTAAATTTCTTTTTTTTTAACCTGAGTTTTAGTCTTGCCTAAAACTCGGCGGGTTAAAGAGGCAAAGGATGCAAAATATTTTTATTCTGCTGATTATCATCGGCTGTGCGATTCTGGTCGGCCGGCGTCTGTTCAGAAGTCTCGGGAGCAGGGGCCGGGAAAGCGGTTGCAGCTGCGGCTGTTCCGGTTGCGGCGGCAGCGGCCTGCCGCCGTCCTGCCCGCATGACGACAAGGCGGAGCCGCGGAAGCGAGGCGCCGGCCAGGGCAACAAGCCGGCCGTTCCGGAAGTTAAGATGAGAAAGCGGCAAGCCGGCCAGACAAAGCTTGAAAAGAGTGTTCACCGGTAATCTCCGGATACGCTCAGACCTGAATTCAAGACCACAATCCAAGCGAAAATCATTTCCGAGACATGCACATGGCAAAAGTTTTCAATATCGCCTTGGCCGGCAATCCGAATGCCGGCAAGACCACGCTGTTCAACTATCTGACCGGGGCCCGGCAGCATGTCGGCAACTATCCCGGGGTGACGGTTGAAAAAAAAGAGGGTATCTGCCAGCACGGCGGCATGGAACTGCGGGTGACCGATCTGCCCGGCACCTATTCCCTGACCGCTTATTCCGTTGAGGAACTGGTGGCCCGCAATTTCCTGGTCAACGAAAAACCCGATGTGGTGATTGATATCGTTGATGCCTCCAACCTGGAACGCAACCTCTACCTGACCTGCCAGTTCATGGAACTGGGCGTTCCCGTTATCATCGCCCTGAATATGATCGATGTCGCCCGGCACCGGGGCATCGAGGTGGATGCGGAAAAACTGAGTTCATTGCTTGGCGTGCCGGTGGTTCCCCTGGTGGCCCGGTCGGGGCAAGGGGTGGACCTGCTCCTGGACACGGTTTTGCGGGTCGTTGAGGAAAAAAAGCCATACCCGCCCCTGCGGCTCTCCTATGGCGATGATCTGGACCAGGTCCTTGACGATATGGTGCCGCTCATTGAACAGGGCGGGTTGCTGACCGATACCTATCCCGCCAGCTGGACCGGCCTCAAAATCCTGGAAAACGATGATCAGATCCTGGACCGGGCCATGAAGGCCGATTCCACCCTGGCCGATACCCTGGTGCGGCGCAGTGACGAGGTGACCAGTCATCTGCAGCGCACGGTCGATACCTACCCCGAGGCGATGATCGCCGACCATCGATACGGCTTCATCAAGTCCATCCTGCGCCAGGGGGTCATCTCGCAGCGTTTTGACGTTGACCGGCTTTACACTTCGGACCGGATCGACAAGATCGTCACCAACCGTTTTCTGGGCCCGCTTATTATGGGGGTGATTCTTTACGGGCTCTACAGCTTTACCTTCAATTACAGTGCCCTGCCCGTGGACTGGCTGGCTTCTTTATTCGGTTTTTTCGGGGATGCGGTCAGCCGGGTGCTGCCGGACGGACCGATCAAATCCATGCTCGTGTCCGGCGTGATAGGCGGGGTCGGCGGGGTGCTCGGTTTTGTTCCCATCATCATGTTCATGTTCCTGGGCATTGCCGTCCTGGAGGATTCGGGTTACCTGGCCCGGGTCGCCTTCATGATGGACCGGATCTTCCGCATGTTCGGTCTGCACGGCTCCTCGGTCATGCCCTTTATCGTCTCCGGCGGCATTGCCGGGGGCTGCGCCGTCCCCGGAGTCATGGCCACCCGGACCCTGCGCTCACCCAAGGAACGGCTGGCCACTCTCCTGACCGTCCCCTTCATGAACTGCGGCGCCAAGCTGCCGATCATCGCCCTCCTGATCGGCGCCTTTTTTTCCGCCCACCAGGCGCAATACATGTTTCTGGCCACGGTCGTGTCCTGGAGCGTTGCCCTGTTGACGGCAAAATTTCTCCGGATGACCGTACTCAGGGGCGAATCAACCCCCTTTGTCATGGAACTGCCGCCTTACCGGTTTCCCACCTTCAAGGGATTGTTTATTCATACCTGGGAACGGACCTGGCAGTACATCAAGAAGGCGGGCACGGTGATTCTGGCGATTTCCATCCTGCTCTGGGCCATGATGACCTATCCCGGACTCCCGGCCGGCAAGTCGGCCCAATTTGAACGACAGCGGCAGGAAGTGATGGCTGCATATGCACCGCAGGGTGTCTCGGCCGGACAGGAAAAGGGGCGGCCCGGACAGGTTGCCGAGTCCCCGGAGCTGGCGGCCAAACTGCGGGTCATCGACAACAGGGAGGCCCAGGCGGCACTGCGCAACTCCCTGGCCGGCCGCATGGGCATCGCCCTGGAACCGATCAGCCGCTTTGCCGGTTTCGACTGGCGCACCAATATCGCGCTGGTTGGCGGTTTTGCCGCCAAGGAGGTCATCGTCTCCACCCTCGGCACTTCGTATTCCCTGGGCTCGGTTGACGTCGAGCATACCACTTCTCTCGGGGAGAGGCTGGCCCGGGATCAACACTGGAATCCCATCGTCGCCCTTGCCGCCCTTGCCTTTATCATGTTTTACGCCCCGTGTTTTGTCACCGTGGTCTGTATCGCCAGGGAGTCCGGCTCCTGGAAATGGGCCATTTTTTCCATGGCCTTTAATACCTTTCTGGCCTATTTTCTGGCGGTGGCCATCTATCAGACAGGCATGGCGCTGGGCCTGGCTTCATAAACAAGTCCCGTGTTTTGTTGACAAGCTTGGCCGGATACAGGCTGTTATCGTCTGTTGCGGTAGTCGGCAAAGCGGTCAAGGACCTGTCGCATCTCATCCTGCCCGAGAAGTTTCGGCTCGCCGATTTGCAGGGTCCGGACGTAGACTCCGGCCAGTGCTTCGATCTCCAGTCCGAGGGCCAGGACGCGGTCCAGGTCCGCAGCGAAGCAGACCATGCCGTGATGGGCCAGCAGGCAGGCTGTCCTCTTGTGCAGGGCCAGAAGGACCGAATCGGATAACGCCTGGCTGCCGAAGATGGCATAGGGCGCACAGCGGATGTTATCGCCGCCGGCCATGGCGACCATGTAGTGGAAGGCGGGAATCTCCCGTTCCAGGCAGGCCAGGGTTGTACACCATGGAGGATGAGCGTGGAGGATTGCACCGGCTTCGGGGCGGTTTGCATAGATGTCCCGGTGCAGACGCCATTCCGTGGATGGTTTACGTTGTCCCCGGACCTCGCCGTCCAGACCCATCCAAACCATATCCTCGGCGTGACACGCCTCATAGGGGAGCGCCGACGGGGTGATCAGAAAACCATCGGCCAGACGGACGCTGAGATTGCCGGTGGTCCCCTGGCTAAGGCCCCGGCGGTTTACGGACCGGGCCGTGTCCAGGAGGTCGCGTCTCTGATCGGGGAAATCCATCAGCAGTCCCGCTGTTCAGGATAGAGGGTGACAAGTCCCGCACGGCTGGCGGTACAGACGCCGCGTTCGGTGATAAGCCCGGTTACCAGGCGGGCAGGGGTGACATCAAAGGCCGGATTGACGGCCGGGGTCGCGGCCGGGGCAATGCTGACCCAGGTAATGGCGCCGTTCGCCGTTTTACCGTGCACCCGGAGGACCTCTTCCTGGGCACGTTCCTCGATAGGAATCTCCCGCAGGCCGTTGTCGATGTGCCAGTCAATGGTGGAGCCGGGCAGGGCCACGTAAAACGGGACCTTATTGTCCCGCGCCGCCAGGGCCTTCAGATAGGTGCCGATCTTGTTGCAGACATCGCCGCCGGCAGTCGTTCGATCCGTGCCGACGATGCAGAGATCGACCCGGCCATGTTGCATGAGATGGCCGCCGGCGTTATCGACAATGAGATGATGGCCGATTCCCTGGGCGGCAAGCTCCCAGGCGGTCAGGCCGGCGCCCTGGCTGCGCGGCCTGGTTTCATCAACCCAGACATGGACGGGGATGCCGGCCTCATGGGCCTTGTACACCGGGGCCAGGGCGGTGCCCCAGTCAACCGTGGCCAGCCAGCCGGCATTGCAGTGGGTCAGGATCTGGACCGGGCTCTTTTTGCCTTTTCGTTCCCAGGTTTTACGTATGATCTCAAGGCCATGGGTGCCGATAGCCTCATTGTCCCGCACGTCCTCGTCACAGATTCGTGCCGCTTCCAGGTAGGCTGCGGCCAGCCGCTCTTTTTCCGGCAGGGCCAGGAGCAGGGAACGCATTCGATTTACGGCCCAGCGCAGGTTGACCGCCGTCGGCCGACAGGCCGTCAAGGTACTGCCGATTCGATCAATGTCCCGGTCGGCCGCCCCTTCATGCAGACCCAGGCAGAAGGAGTAGGCAGCCGTGGCGCCGATAAGTGGCGCTCCCCGTACCAGCATGTCCCGAATGGCATGAGCTCCATCCTCCAGGGTTTCCAGGCAGACGATACGGAATTCGTGCGGCAGCCGGGTCTGGTCGATAATCTCAACCCGTCGGCCGTCCGCGGCCAGCCAAATGGAACGATATGCGCGTCCTTCAACCTTCATAATCCTGGGGTTCCTCTCAACATTATTTTTCCCGCCTCTGCCGGGCATTAGTGCCTTACTTCTGAATTCCTGTCATAGAAAACAAAAAAATGATCATGTTTTATTTATGTAAACCGGTAGGTTGTTTAGGCTGAAGGCTATTAGCCTTACCCTAACATCCTGGAAACAGATATGCCGGAAGTTGATTTGGGTTGTGGGCATCGCCCGCCTTGGATCATCACCGCCAACCTTATCGTTTCAGGGCCTAATGAGTCAAGATAAAACCTGAAATCCGTGAGCGCCCGATAACGGCACATCTGCACCGTTTCGGGCGCTCACGGATACAAGGTGAAATCTGCCTGCACGGGGATCGCCTGCCGCGATCAGGCCGGTCCGGGATGAACCGGAAAGCGACAGGGTGAGAGGATATCACGGTCGGGAAAGCGGTTGAATTTTTTCGTGCCGTTCACGGCTGACTCTGTGGTATATTAATGGAATGTTGCCAGCTATGCGCAAATCCTTATTTTAACCGGTCACTGTTGTGCAATGTCTCAATATTGATCGACGGCATCATATTCCAGGCGATCCGCAATAATCCGTTCATCCCGGAGGTTGAAATTGAAGAAATTATTTGTTGCTGTCGGCGTATTTTTTTACTGGCTGTGGAAACTTCTGTCGCAGGCCAGTATTTTTATCACCTCTCTTTTTTTTATTCTGGTGGTAGTTTTTTTTATCGCCCTGTTTTTTCGGCCGGGAGTCAAGGTGCCCCAGGGCGCGGCCCTGGTCATTTCGCCGACGGGCCGCCTCGTCGAGAAAACAACCGTTATTGACCCCTTTGCCCGAGTTATCAATGAAATTATCGGCGTGCCGGTGCGGGAAGAAACGTCCCTGCAGGACGTTCTCGATGCGATCAACGCCGCGGCCAAGGATCAACGGATCAAGCTCCTGGTCCTCTCGCTCTCAGGGCTGAACCAGGCCGGTCTGAACCAATTGCAAACAATCGGTCATGCTATTGACAACTTTAAGAAAAGCGGCAAAAAGGTCATTGCCGTTGGTGACCAGTACAGCCAGGGCCAGTATTATCTTGCCTCCTATGCCGATAAGATCTTCATGAATCCCATGGGCACGGTCGGACTACAGGGTTTCGGTGTCTACCGGCTTTACATGAAGAAACTGCTTGATAAGTTTGCCGTCAACTTCCATGTGTTTAAAGTCGGTGCCTATAAATCCGCGCTGGAACCATTCACCCGTAATAACATGTCCGTTGCGGCAAAGGATGCCAACCGTTTTTGGCTGGCCCGTTTCTGGAATAGATATTGTGCCGATATTGCACAACATCGCGGCTTGACGACGGAGAAAATTAACGATTATATCAACGAGATGCCTCGGTATATGCGCCGGGCCGGCGGAGACAGCGGTCGCATGGCGCTTGATGCCGGCCTGGTTGACGGCCTCAAAACCAGCCAGGAAACGAAAGACTATCTGAGCCGCCTCGTCGGCAGGTCTGATGACGGCAGTTCTTTCAAACAGATTCAGCTGGCCGATTACCTGACTACGATAATCCCTTCATACGTCGGCCGGGATTCTTTGGTCAAAGACCGGATCGGCCTGATCGTTGCCCAGGGCGACATTGTCTATGATGAAAACGTTCCGGGCCAGATCGACAGTGCCGCCCTCTGTAAGCGAATCCTCCGGGCCGGCAGGGACAAAAGGATCAAGGCCCTTGTCCTGCGTATCGACAGTGGCGGCGGCAGTGCGTTTGCCTCGGAGGAGATCCGCCAGGCACTGCTGCAGGTCCGGAAGGCCGGCAAACCGGTTGTCGTTTCCATGGGATCCATGGCGGCCTCCGGCGCGTACTGGCTCTCGGCCGATGCGAACCGCATCTTTGCCTCGCCTTTCACCCTTACCGGTTCCATCGGCATTTTCGGTGTCCTGCCGACCTTTGAAGGATCCCTGGCCAAGATAGGCGTGTTCAGCGACGGTACCGGGACAACGCGGCTGGCCGGTGCCGGCAATCCGTTAAGGCCGTTAGCTCCCGAGCTTCAGGACACCATTCAGCAGAGTGTCGCAGAAGGGTATAATCGTTTTTTGCGCGTAGTTGCCAAAGGCCGTGGTCTATCCCTGGCCAAGGTTGCGGAACTGGCCCAGGGCCGGGTCTGGGACGGCGCCACCGCCCTGAAGCTCGGTCTGGTTGACAAACTGGGCAGCATGCATGATGCCGTAATCGCGGCCGCCAAGCTGGCCGGTTTGTCGAAATACGAGGCCGTTTATATCCGGCCGAAGGTTTCCCCCGGCCAGCGGCTGCTGCAAAAGCTCACCCAACGGGCCAGCGTTCTTTTTGAGCATTCGCGGTTTGCCGCCTCCGGCGGTAGCATGGTCCGGGAGGCCGTCAGGGACAAATTTCTTGATCTTTCACTCCTGGCCGGCGATCCCGGACATATGTATGCCCGCTGTCTGATACCCCGTTCGGCCGTTGTGTTTTAACCGGTGTCCGTCCGGCAACGAGGATTTTCATTCGAGATCAAGGCAGGCGGAGAAAATAACCGCAGACAGTTCGCAGCATGAGAGCAAAGGGGCTGAATCGCCGTAAGAGCAAACAAATAAAAGGGGAGCGACGTGAATAACTTTCTTGATTATCTGACGGTACTGACCGGCCGGCTGTCCGGTTACGCCTGGGGAGTTCCTTCAATAATCCTTCTTGTCGGTACCGGCCTTTATCTGACTCTGCGTCTCGGATTTATCCAGATTCGGGGATTCAAACATTCGTTTCAGCTCATCACGGGGAAATTCGACAAAGAAAGTGACCCGGGCGAGGTTACTCACTTCCAGGCCCTTTCGACCGCCCTGTCCGCAACAATCGGCACCGGCAATATTGCGGGCGTTGCGACCGCGATCGCCTTTGGCGGGCCGGGAGCGGTATTCTGGATGTGGGTCACGGCCATGGTCGGGATGGCCACGAAATTTACCTCCTGCCTGCTGGCACTCAACTTCCGCACGATTCATGAGAACGGCGAGGTCTCGGGCGGTCCCATGTATACACTGAAAAACGGTCTGAACATGCCGAAACTCGGCGGACTCTTTGCCGTTTTTGCCCTGATCGCCTCCTTCGGCATCGGCAATATGGTGCAGGCCAATTCCGTGGTGGACGGGCTGGGATTCATTATGCCGCAGACCTCTGATCATAAACTGCTGCTTGGTGTTGTCATGGCGATCATGGTCGGCCTGGTCATTATCGGCGGCATCAAGCGTATCGCCAAGGTCGCCTCCAGGATCGTCCCCTTTATGGCAATTGTCTACAGCCTGGCCGCTATTTTCATCCTCATCCTGAATTTTGACAGGATTCCCGCCGCATTTGCGACCATCTTCAATCATGCCCTCAATCCGTGGGCCGCAGGGGGAGGGGCCATCGGCGCGGCTCTCCAGTACGGAGTGGCAAGGGGGGTCTTCTCGAATGAATCTGGCCTGGGCTCAGCCCCGATGGCCCACGCCGCGGCCCGGACCCGGGAACCTGTACGGGAAGGGCTTGTCGCCATGATCGGCCCCTTCATCGACACTATCGTTATCTGCTCAATGACGGCCCTGGTCATCATT
>JAADIK010000086.1 GCA_013151365.1 Deltaproteobacteria bacterium | reverse complement strand
ACAGGCGGTGGCCGCAATCGTCCCTGGCAACAAACCGGCCGCGGAAGAAGAGAAAAAAGAGCAGCCGCCGAAGATAAGCAAGAATGGGAACCCGCCCCCGGTCGTCCTGAAAGATCAGAAAAAAAGACCAGCCGGGACCGCGGCCGCGGAAAACCCGGAAACCGGCGAGTCGAAGCTCTCGCTGGCCCTGCAACTCGGCCTGGGCGTCCACCGCATCGTCATCGATCCGGGCCACGGCGGCAAGGACCCGGGCGCCATGGCCTTCGGGCTGAAGGAAAAAAACATTGTCTTGAAGGTGGCCAGGGAAACGGCCGCCAGGTTGCGGGAAAAATATCATTACGAGGTCATCCTGACCAGGGACCGGGATGTATTTTTACCCCTGGAGGAACGGATCGCCATTGCCAACACGAAAAAAGCCGACCTCTTTGTCTCCATCCATGTCAACGCCCACCCCTCGCCGGCGGTCAGGGGGATTGAGACCTTTTACCTGAACCTGGCAACCAATACGGAGGCCATGCGGGTCGCGGCTCGTGAAAATGCCACCAGCACCCACAATATCAGCGACCTGCAGGACATCCTGTCCGACCTGATGCAGAACTCGAAGATCCAGGAATCATCCCGGCTGGCGGAGTATGTGCAGAACAGCCTGGTTTCCGGCCTGGACGAAGATCAATACAAGGTAAAAAACCTGGGCGTCAAGCAGGCGCCATTTTATGTGCTGATCGGGGCCGAAATGCCGGCCATACTGACGGAAATCTCCTTTATCAGCAATCCCGAAAACGCGGCCCACCTCCGGCAGAACAAATATCTCCGGGACATCGCCGACCAGATAGCCGCCGGCATCGCCGGCTACGTGGAATACCAGACCACCGCGGCCCTGCATCTGTAATCAGTTTCCGGACGGACACATCAACGGCGGAAACGCTCCCCGCCGCTTACCGCTTCCTTTACTTTTCGGTAACTATTCAGATGTGCTCCATATTTGGGTAAGCAGACCAACGAATCTATAGTATTCTATGTGAGGCGGTCTGATCGCCCGAAGATGGAGTGCAGCTGAATAGTTTTACTATTTTTCCGCCATGTGGCAGGGAAAGCGCCGGTCGGCCTTCAGGTCTCTTCCTTCCAGGAAACACTGGATGGACTCGGCAGCCACCTTGCCCTGGTAAACCGCCTTGGCCACGGTCTGGGGGCCGAGCACGTTATCGCCGCCGGCAAAAATCCAGTCGACACTCGTCTGCAGGGTCTGCGGGTCCACGTCATAGGTTCCCCACGGCGTCACCTTCATGTCCACGCCCTTGTCCGCCGTGTGTTGAACCCTCTGGCTGATGGCCGGGATAACGGCGTCCACCTCGATCGTGAAATTCGAGCCTTCCTTGGGCACCGGCCGGCGCCGGCCGGAGGCATCCGGTTCGCCAAGTTCCATGCGAATGCACTCCAGCGCCGTCAAACGGCCGTTCTCCGACAGGATCTTTACAGGGGCGGCCAGCATTTCGATGCGGACTCCCTCTTCCTCGAGATGCTGGATCTCGACCCCGGAGGCGGGCATCTCCGCCTTGGTCCGGCGGTACAGGATAAAAACATCGGCCACGCCGGTGCGCAGGGCGGTCCGGGCGACGTCAATGGCGACATTGCCGCCGCCGACGACAGCGACCTTGCTGCCGATATCGATATCCTCGCCGGTGAGGACCTTGCGCAGGTAATCGACACCGTGCACAACCCCCTCGGTGCCTTCCTCGCCTTCAATGCCGAGTTTCCTGCTCTCATGGGCCCCGACGCCGAGAAAAACCGCCTCGTACCCTTTCTCCTGAAGTTGTGCCAGGGTGAGATCCCGGCCGATGGTTACCCCGGTCACGATCTCCACCCCGCAGCTCTTCAGGGCATAGAGTTCCGCGCCGATGATGTCGCGCGGCAGCCGGTAATGCGGGATACCCACGGCCAGCATGCCGCCGAAAACCGGCAGACTTTCAAAAATAGTGCAGGAGTAGCCCGCATGCGCCAGGTAGTAGGCAACCGACATGCCGGCAGGGCCGGAGCCGACGATGGCGACCTTCTTGCCGACGGGCAGCGCGCATTCCGTGGACATGTCCTTATTGTTGGCAACCATCCAGTCTGTCAGGTAACGTTCAAGCATGCCGATGGCCACCGGCTCGCCCTTTTTGCCGCGAATACATGACCCTTCACACTGGAACTCATGGGGGCAGACCCGCGAACAGACCGACGGCATGGAGTTTGTTTCACGATCCTTCCAGTAGGCCTCTTCAAATTTTTTCTCCCGCAGGAGGGCAATGAACCCCGGAATGTCGTTGTTGATCGGGCAGCCCTGCCGGCAGGTGGGTTTCTTACATTGCAGGCAGCGGTTTGCTTCAAGGATCGCCGTTTCCTCATCATAGCCCTGGGTCACTTCCTTGAAATTGGTCCGGCGCTCTTCCGGGGTGAGTTCCCGGGGATGTTGACGGGGGATGGCCATACGTTCTTTCGGTTTCATTATCACTCCTTTTATATGAGACTTGCTCCCTCCCGCCTCTGATGCGGGGACGGGAATGCATGGTTATGAGAGGTGGCCAGATCACCCGATGGGGTGCAACCGGACAATTGCAAAAATATATCAAAATTCGCTAAACATGACAAGGGCGGGCGAGAGGCAGTGGGCTTTTCGGATAAAAAAAAAGGCCGCCCAATAATGGGGCGGCCCTTTCAATATATGAACAGTAAAGCTTACTAGCGAGTCTTCTCTGCTGTTTTGATTCTGGCCAACGCCCGATGCAAAGCGGCCTCCGCCCTGGTACGATTATACTTGTCCGATTGTTGCTGCAACTGGGCCAACCGTTTCTCGGCCCGTTCCTTGGCGCGCATGGCTCGCTCCACATCGATGTCCTGCCCATACTCGGCGCTTTCGACAAGGAAGGTGATCCGGTTGTTTGAAACCTCGGAAAAGCCGCCACTGATCATCAGATATTTTATCTTCTTATCTTTACTGAAGCTCATGGTGCCGGACTTGATCGTACTCAAAAAAGGCGCGTGGTTTGCCAGGACGCCAAATTCGCCGCCAACACCCGGAGCCGTTACGATATCCACATCATCGCTGATGATCGGGCCGGTAGGGGTGACGACTTCTAGATGAATCTGTGCCATCGTTTTATTCCTCAGTTCAGCTTAGGAGCCAATTTAAGCGTTGGCCTTTTCTGCGTTCGCTTCTTTTTCAACGGCCTCTTCAATCGTCCCGACCATGTAGAAGGCGCTCTCGGGCAAGTCATCATGCTTGCCGTCAAGAATTTCCGCAAAGCCGCGGACCGTGTCCTCGATTTTGACGTACTTGCCGGCCATACCGGTAAAAACTTCGGCGACATGGAACGGCTGCGACAGAAAACGCTGTATTTTACGAGCCCTGGCAACGGTAATTTGATCTTCCTCGGCCAGCTCGTCCATACCGAGAATGGCGATGATATCCTGCAGCTCTTTGTATTTCTGCAAGGCTACCTGGACACCGCGCGCGGCCCTGTAGTGATCCGCCCCGACAACATTAGGATCAAGGATCCGGGAGGTCGAGTCAAGAGGATCAACGGCCGGATAGATACCAAGCTCGGCGATCTGCCGGGAAAGAACAACCGTACCGTCAAGATGGGCGAAGGTGGTGGCCGGAGCAGGATCGGTCAAGTCATCGGCAGGCACGTAAACACACTGAACGGCGGTAATCGAACCCTTGTTTGTTGACGTAATACGCTCCTGCAGGGCGCCAAGGTCACTGGCCAGGGTCGGCTGGTAACCAACGGCGGAAGGAATACGGCCAAGGAGTGCCGAAACTTCGGAACCGGCCTGGGTAAAACGGAAAATATTATCAACAAAGAAAAGCACGTCCTGACCTTCTTCGTCACGGAAGTACTCGGCTGCCGTCAGGCCGGTGAGCGCTACCCGGGAACGGGCTCCCGGAGGCTCGGTCATCTGACCGTACACCAAGGCTGCCTTGGGCAGAACGCCTGATTCCTTCATCTCCATGTAGAGATCGTTCCCTTCACGGGTCCGCTCGCCCACACCGCAGAACACGGAAATACCGCCGTGCTGCATGGCGATGTTGTTGACCATTTCCATCATGATAACGGTCTTGCCGACACCGGCGCCGCCGAACAGCCCCATCTTGCCGCCACGGGGGAAGGGGACCAGGAGATCGATAACCTTGATCCCGGTCTCCAGTACATTGACCTCGATGTCCTGGTCGACAAATGCCGGGGCCGGGCGATGGATGGCCATTTTCTTGTCCGATTTAATGTCGCCCAAGCCGTCGACCGGCCGGCCGACAACGTTCATGATCCGGCCCAAGGCGGGGGGACCTACGGGAATCTCGATGGGAGCGCCACTATCACGGCATTCCATTCCCCGAACCAGACCGTCGGTCTGATCCATGGCAACGGAACGAACCACGTTGTCGCCAAGATGCAGGGCGACCTCAAGCACAAGGTTGTCCGGCGTATCGTTGATTGCAGGATTTGATACGAACATGGCGTTCATAATCTCGGGCAAATCACCCGGTTCGAACTCAACGTCCACAACCGGACCAATGACCTGTATAATTTTACCAACTCGTGAATCACCCATTTGAAATGGCCTCCTCTATCTTTTTAAGTACAACCCGGTATCGTGTTATCACTTCAGCGCTTCAGCGCCGCCGACGATATCCATTAACTCGGCGGTAATGGCGGACTGACGTGCTTTATTATACAATTGCGTAAGATCGTGAATAATATCCTTACAGGCGTTAGTGGCATTATCCATGGCCGTCA
Source organism: Deltaproteobacteria bacterium (assembly GCA_013151365.1). GTDB lineage: Bacteria > Desulfobacterota > Desulfobulbia > Desulfobulbales > Desulfobulbaceae > BMS3Abin13. The sequence continues at coordinate 5,556 of JAADIK010000086.1, read as the reverse complement.
TCCGTGCGGCATGCTCACTGGCCCCGACTTCAAGCATGGAGTGATAGACTTGAACGTTCAGGTAAAGGGGAAGAAGAACTTCCATAATCTCAGCAGGTTCCGGCTCATAGATGTAGGCGCCGGTGATGCTCTGGGCAGCCGGTGCGGCCGTGTCCTCGGAGGCCAGGGGCTTGATCGGCAGGAGTTCTTCTCTGGTCGGCTTCTGCACGGCGATGGAGTGAAATTTGCCGTAAACCAGATCGACCTGATCACTGTTGCCGTCGATGAAATTCTGGCTGACATCCTGCGAAATCTCACGGGCGTTGAACATCTGGAAGGTACCCATGATGTCATTGTATGAAGCCCTGAGCTTGCCGGTCTTCCGGAATGCCCTGCTGGCCTTCTTGCCCACGGTGACAAAGCTTACCTGCTTGCCCTCCGTCTCATACTTTTTCTGGAGTTGCTCGGCAGTGGTGACAATATGAGCGTTAAAACTGCCGCAGAGCCCACGATCGGAGGTGACGACGATGATTTCAACTTTTTTGGGGTCCCTCACTTCCATCAGGGGCAGGTTCTCGGCCTCGGTGCCGCCGGACAACTGGCCCATAGCTTCAGCGAATTTTTCGGCATAAGGCCGAAATGACTCCATCTTATCCTGCGCGCCCCGCAATTTTGCCGAGGCGACCATATTCATCGCCTTGGTGATCTGCGAGGTCTTTTTAACGCCGGCTATCTTATCTTTGACATCCTTTAATCCAGGCATGGGATGTATCCTTTCTTAGTTGAGGCCCTTGGTTGCCTTAAAAGTCTCACCAAAGGAGGTCAATGTCTTTTTCATCTTCTCTTCGAGTGAGGACGAAATGGCTTGCTGTTCCTTCAATTCCTCAAAAATGGACGGTTCGTTGGCGGCAATGTAGGTATACATTTCCTGCTCGTAATCGGCCAGAGTATCTACCGGCAGCTCATCAAGAAAACCCTTGGTCCCGGCAAACAGGATGGTGACCTGTTTTTCCATGGACAGCGGGGCATACTGCGGCTGCTTGAGGATTTCGACCAACCGCTCGCCACGAGTCAACTGCGCCTGCGTGGCCGCATCAAGATCGGAACCGAAACCGGCGAATGCCGCCAGCTCACGATACTGGGCCAGATCGAGGCGCAGGGTACCTGCCACCTGTTTCATGGCCTTGACCTGGGCGGCGCCGCCGACCCGGGAAACGGAAAGACCGACGTTGATTGCAGGTCGGACACCGGCGAAGAACAGGCTCGGCTCAAGATAAACCTGACCATCGGTAATGGAAATAACGTTGGTCGGAATATAGGCGGACACGTCACCGGCCTGGGTCTCGATGATCGGCAGGGCGGTCAGGGAACCGGCCCCGAGGTCGTCGTTGACCTTGGCGGCCCGCTCGAGCAACCGGGAATGGTTAAAGAAAATATCACCGGGATAAGCCTCACGTCCGGGAGGCCGCCGCAAGAGGAGTGACAACTCACGATAGGACACGGCCTGCTTCGAAAGATCATCATAGATGATCAGGGCATGCTGGCCGTTATCACGGAAATACTCGCCCATGGAGCAACCGGTAAATGCGGAAACATACTGCATCGGCGCCGGATCGGAAGCACAGGCGGCAACAACGGTCGTGTACTCCATGGCACCGTTCTTACGCAGGGCCTCGACCACCAGGGCGACCGTCGATTTTTTCTGGCCGATAGCCACATAGATGCAGTGCACATCACTCTCCTTCTGAGCAATGATCGCATCAACGCAAAGCGCCGTTTTGCCGATCTGCCGGTCACCGATGACCAGCTCCCGCTGACCGCGGCCAACCGGGGTCATGGCGTCGACGGCCTTGGCGCCGGTATAGCACGGCTCATGAACGCCCTTCCTGGCGATAACGCCGGGAGCGATGACCTCCATCTTGCGGGTTTCCTTGGCTTGAATGGGACCCTTGCCGTCAATGGGCTGACCGATACCGTCAACGACGCGGCCCTCCATCTCGGGGCCGACCGGAACCTGGGCAATTCTGCCGGTCCGCTTGACGATGTCACCCTCTTTGATATGACGGACTTCACCGAGGACGGCGCAACCGACGTTATCCTCTTCAAGGTTCAGGGCCAAGCCAAAAATGCCGCCTGGAAACTCAAGAAGCTCCATGGCCTGACAATTTTCAACGCCATAGACACGCGCGATACCATCACCGACCGAGAGAACCGTTCCTGTTTCTTTCAGGTCGATATCACTCTCGTAGCCCGCGATTTGATCTTTTATGATCTGACTGATTTCTGAGGCTTTGATCTGCATTTGACTATTCTCTCCCCTTGATAGATTCTTTTAATCCATTAAGTTGCGTTTTTATACTTCCGTCCAGGACCAGGTCGCCGACCTTGGCGATAATACCACCGATTATCGACGGATCAACCTGAGTTTCGAGGATTACTTTATTTCCGGTAATTTTTTCCAGCGTAGCCTGGATTTTTTTGCGCAGAGAGTCATCAAGCTCAATGACCGAAATAACCGTTCCATGGCTGATATTCTGGGAGAAATCAACCATGACCTGCATTTCCACGGCAATATCCGGCAGGATGTCCGCTCTTTTCTTTTCGAGCAACAGGTTGAGAAAAGCGGTCATAATAGGATCCGCTTTGGCGATTTGCGCAATCTTGGCCATCACCTTTTGACGAGCATCAAGGGGATAGAGAGGGTTGGTCAAAGCGTCCCGCACCGACCCGTCTTTATACAGGTCTGCGATTGCATTCAGGGTCTCGCTGTAAATGTCGATTTTGTCGTGCTCTTTGCCAAGGGCGAAAATCGCCTTGGCGTAGCGTCGTGCTAAGATAGTCTGTCTCACTGTACCGCCCCTACCCTGTCAAGATATTGTTCGGTAATCGCGACCTGATCCGCCGGGGTCAGATTTTTCACGATCAATTCCTCGGCCATGGCAGCCGCCTGGTCGGCAACTTCGTCACGCAACATCCGCCTGGTTTTGACCAGTTCGGCCTGGACGGCTGCTTTTGCCTGACGCTTGATATCTTCCGCCATCCTTTCGGCATCCGCTATAATCCGGATTTTTTCATTCTCGGCCTGGGCGATAGCCTTTTCGACCACGCTTTCCATCTCTTTTTCCATGCCGGCGAGGCGGGCTTCAAATTCCTTGTACGAGCGCTCGGCCTCATCGCGCTTGGCCTTCAAATCCTCAAGCTCTTCCTTGACGTGTTGCTGACGCCCAGCAATACCGCTGCCGATAGGCTTGGCCAGAAACTTGATCAGGATGATCATCAAGGCGATAAAGTTGACTGTCCGCCAGAAGAAATCTTTGTACTGGGCAGAGGAAATACCCTCTTCATGCTCCTCGGCCGGGGCGGCCTTTTTGACCAGAGTCCCATGCCCGCTTTCAACTGCGGCGGCGGTACCGCCATGGACGCCGGCCGCGGCGGCTTCAACATGGGAGGCGTTTCCGGCCTCCGAATTTGCCAAGGCCAGCGGGACCACCCCGAGCAGGAGTGCCAGCATAACCGGCAGAACAATTTTTGTGATTCGAGAGATCATGCTTCAAGACTCCTTCCAAGTATCTTTCCCGCCATATCCCGGGCAAAACCGGCCGTTGCTTCCAGGAGCTCCTTGCGAGCCGTCTCAACCTGCGAAAGGAGTTCCGCCATTTCTTTTTCCTTTTCAGCCTCGGCCTCCTGGCGGATTGCCGCCAGCTGTTTCGCTCCGGCCTCGTGCGCTTCGCTCCGGGCGCCGTCAAGGGCCGCCTTGGCCTTGGCGCTGGCTTCACGCATCTTCTTATCTACTTCCTGCTGGCGATGCCGGGCATTCTGCTCAAACTGTTCGGCATCCTTGCGCAGGCTCTCCAGCTTATTGTCTCTTTTTTCCAGAATTCCGAGAATAGGCTTGTAGAGAATAGCGTTAAGAATGATCATCAACAAGATAATGTTGAACATGTGGATAAACAGTGTCAAGTCTAATGTAATCATACCAACTACTCCTGATCACTCGAAAAGCGTTTGTTTTTAACTGTCAAAGTGAATGATGATTCAGATCCCAAGCAGGATAACTACTGAAAAAATAACCGCCTGTCAAATATTTTTTCTCGAAAGTGTACTTTGTATTTTTTTTTGTAAACAATCCAGGATTGTAACCGGCGGCGGCTAGCAACCGGCGGCGGCGATCTTCACGAGATACGAATCAACGCTCATTTTTTTCGGCAGGATCAGGCCGGACCCCGCCTGTTTCCCGGCGCAGAGAGCCGACCAGCCGCTCCAGTCCCAGGGCGCCGGAGACGGTGGGAGTATAGGACAGGACCGCCCTGGCCTTGTCGATGGCAAACCAGTGTGACCGGGCCAACTGTTCCGCCATGAACCTGGTCATTTTCGGCTCTTTTTCCAGGCCCGCCAGGCTATACAGGCGCTCAAGCAGCCAGCCGGCCCGGTAGGCCGTTTTAAACGACACCTTTTTTTTGACCGCCGGGATGCCCAGGCGGCCGAACAGGGTATTTATCCAGTCCCAGAGAACAACCGGCTCGCCCTGGGAGATAAAAAAAGTTTCTCCGGCGGCGGTTGCCGCCTGCTCAAGGTTGGCGGCCGCCAGCAGGTGGGCTTGAGCCACGTTGTCGATATACGAAATATCCACCCGGTTGGTGCCGTCGCCGACGATTTTCAGGCTGCCTTCCCGGCCGCGTTGCAACAGGCGGGGCACCAGGTTGGTGTCACCAGGTCCCCAGACCAGGTGGGGGCGGAGCGCCGTGGTCTTCAAGCCCGCGGAATTGGCGGCCAGCACCTTTTTTTCCGCCAGGATCTTGGTTTCGGCATAGGCGCAGTGTACCTTGCGGGCATAGGGCCGGGTTTCATCGACCCCGGCCAGGTCGCCGCCGTCAAAGACCACGCTGGGCGAACTGGTATAGACCAGGCGCGGGACCCGGTTTTCCCGGCAGGCGGCAAGGACGTTGTCCGTGCCGGTCACGTTGATGGAAAAATAGGCATCACGGCTGCCCCAGATCCCGGCCTTGGCCGCCGTATGAAACACGGTGTCGTGCCCGGCCGCGGCCTGAATCATGAACGGCCGGTTCCGGATGTCGCCGACCAGGCAGCGGGCGCCCAGCCTTTCGACTTCGGGATAATGATGGCGGCCGACCACCGTCACCCGCACGCCCCGGTCGATAAGCTGTTCGACAATCGCCCGCCCTATAAAACCGCCGCCGCCTGTAACAAGTGCCTTTTTCATAAACCTGAATCCGTTGAATCCGTTTTGTCCTGTCGGTCCCCGCGGCCTCCGGCGTCGGCGGCATTGTTTCGCGCCGGGATCTTTTCCGCCGCCCACAGGGCCAGTTTTTCGCGGAAGATCTTGGCATTGTGCCGGATATCCACGGGAAAGGCGGGATGGACGAGAAAGGTATCGATCATCGCGGTCAGGGTATGCGCCCGGGCCAGTTCACGCAACTCCCCGGTCAACCGCTCGTCGAGGTCCGTGCCGCCGCCGACCAGCTCGGCAATCAAGACCGGCTGCTGCCTGCCCGGCACGCCGACGCCCACCAGGGCGGAACGGGCGACCCGCGGATGCTCGTTAAAAACAGCTTCACA
>JAADIK010000057.1 GCA_013151365.1 Deltaproteobacteria bacterium | reverse complement strand
AAGCTATTTCCCGAGCCATTTCCCTTGCACCGGATAAATATCAACTTTATATTTTTGCTGCTAATTTTTATAATAAAATAAATGCATTCAAAAGGGCGGAAAAGGCTCTCCGCAAAGCCGTGGACAAAAGTAATAACCCACTGGCAATCAAGGCGTTGCTCGCTAATTTTTATTTTGAACATAAAAAATTTACCGCAGCCAGAAAGCTCGTCACCGACATTCTCGAAAAAAACAAAAAACTCCCCATGGCGAATCTGGTTAAGGCCAAGCTTTACATCAAAGATGGCGCCAACGATGATGCCATTGCCATTTTAAATCAGCTGCTCAGGGAGAATCCGGAATGGGGTGCGGTTTATTTTCAACTGAGTCTTGCCCAGTTGGCCAAGGGACGGTTTGAACTTTCACAAAAGGCCGCTGCCCAGGCGGTACAATACAGCAACAATAACTCATCGGCCCACACCCTGCTTGCCCGGCACCTTCTCCGTCAAAAACAATTTGACCGTGCTCAGCAAGAAGCAGCCATCGCCCTTCGTCTTGATCCTCGCAATATTCATGCCGCACTCATTCTCAGCCAGAGCCTGCTTTATGCACAAAAAACAGACAGCGCTCTCAAGGTATTAGAGAAGATGAACAAACTTTTTCCTGAAAACATTGAAGTACTCTATAATCTGGCCGCGACCAAGATGGCCCTCAAGCAAACTTCCGACGCAACTCGCCTATTAGAACAAATTCTCTCCCGCAAACCGGGTTACACCCCAGCTCTTGCCCTTCTTTCAGTTTTTTATCTTCGACACAACGAGTCAGAAAAATTCATCAAACGGGTTCGCGAACAGGTTGCCAAGTCACCAGACGCCTCCGGCAATCTGCAATTGCTTGGCGACCTTCTTTACCAACAAGGATCACTTGACGAGGCAAGCAAAATTTTCCAACAACTTCAGTTACTGGTTCCAAAAAATCACCATTCTTATATAATGCTGGCCGCTATTCAGGAAAAAAGGGGGAAAGTCAAGGAGGCAATTACAGAGTACAGAAAGCTGCTTAAAAAACAACCCGACTCACTCCAGGCATTAATGGGACTTGCCACACTTCTGGAACAGTCCGGCAAATTGCAAGAGGCCAAGGAGACCTATCGTAAGATACTCGTACATCATGCCCAGTTCGCCCCGGCAGCCAACAATCTCTCCTGGCTCATTACCCAGGAGAAAAAGCCTGACCTTGGGGAGGCTTTACGACTGGCATTGATTGCAAAGCAGAGCCAACCTGATAATGCCAGGATAAGTGACACGTTGGGCTATGTCCATTATTTGCGAGGATCATTTGCTCTGGCAACTAGTCAATTTCAGGATGCCGTTTCCGCTCTGCCTCATACACCCACTATCCGCTATCACCTTGCTCTTTCCCTGAAAGCACAGGGAAAGAGCAAGGAGGCCTTACAGGAAATGGAACAATGCCTTAAAGAAACAACAGGGTTCCCGGAGCGCCGTGAAGCGGAAAAGCTCCTGAAATCCTGGAAGACCAGCTTTTGATTCGGCCCGGAAACATTACGAATTCAACATTAACTCTCCTCAGAATCCGTGAGCGTTCGAGAACGGCACATCTGCCGCCTTGCATCTGCACTATTATCGGATTCTGGCAAAAAACAAAGAAGCCCTTGGCTTACCGGCCAAGGGCTTCTTTGTTTTTATCCTTCCGTGTAACAAACTCTACTTCTTCCTCATTCGCCGACGCCCCATACAGGCAAGTCCAATCAGGCCAGTACCAAACAACATGATAGTCGCCGGCTCGGGAATAGGATCGGTGCCGCCAACATCATTACCGTGATGTTGTGAAAATTCAGGGACAAAGCTCATCCCAGCCCCCGCAATATGACGACGGAGAGTAAAATTTGATGTGTCCTCGAACGTAGGGCTTGGAAACGTATTGAAATTAGGCAAAGGGATTAAATTAAATCCTTGACCAGCCTGACCAATATCTCCCACTCTTCCCGAATAAACACCCTGCTCAATACCATGATGCATCAGAGGAAGAGAATACGCATAAGTAGCGGCACTAATCAATAATGCAACACTAAAAACGATAATTTTTTTCATATCCGCCCCCCTTGACCACTCAACAAACATGTCGTTTTTTTATGAGGAAACCAACAACCTATGCGGCCCTATACCAAAAAAACTCAGCCACAAGATACCAAACACCCACCTGCAAATGACGTGACGGCCTTGCCATCATTTATTATTTTTCATGAAATTATCAATTTTTATGCAAGAATAGTGCCCGGCAATAAACCTATCCGGATACAAACGTAAAACGGCCATAATCTCGGCCTGAGCTGTTCGGCAGAACTCCATATTTTTGGCTAAGCAGGCCAACGAATCCATAGTAAGCCCCGCCAGGCGGCCAGAGCGCCAGAAAATGGGGCGCCGCTGAACAATTATAGAAAAAAATCAAATAAACTCAACAACCACACCTGTCGCATTTTACGTACAAATCGAACAAACGGCCGATTGCCATGTCTTCACAAACAATTATTTTATTAGAATCAGCATGTTATGCCTTAATACTCATAAATACTATCCAGAAATACCATCTCAGATAGCCTATCTCAAGATAAATATTAAAATAGGATTTTCAGCTCTAGACACCGTTTAGGTTTTCAGCATGCAACATATTAGAACTATTACATTTACAAAAACCATGCCGCCCAAACAAAATCAACCACTGCCTCTTATCGAAAGGAAAAATCATAAAAAATCCATTCGTCCAAAAAACTTTTTTGCCAGTCCGATCCTGTTAAAAAAAGGAAAAGTTCACAAATCCGGAAAACCGGCGACAATCATTCAACTTATCGATATTACGTCTCAAACAATTAAGTATATCCGTCAAAAGTTAAAATTTTTTCCGAAAATCAGGAACCATGGACTTCAGACCTGTAAATTTAAAAAAATATTATATATCCAGAGGTTGCGTGCTTTATGTCTGGCCATATAACCGGACAGCATCAAAATCATTTCACAAAACCGACAAGAAACTAAATCACCTTGTCGCAACGTATTGAGATCTCATAAGACGCAAGGACGGTCTCAATAAAAGAAGAGGTACGGGGAGTCCAATCATAACACCTCAAAGGAGTTATAAGCAGGAGCTTTCACATACCATAAACCTGCAATCACAGGCGGGACGTGCGCGGTTGCTTCCGTGAACAGGTAAGCGACCGAAGGGAGACTCCGGTAGCCCCCTATTGCGGGCAGGAGTAACTGCGTAAAGATGGGGAGAGGACGGCCTACATCCAATCGACCGACAGAATGAACGGCAGCTCCGACCAACCGTGAGCGTTCAAGAACGGGCGGATGCAAGGCGGCAACGAGGTTGATTACGTGGTGCGCGTTACCGCCCCCCGCAGGGTGGCGCGGTGAAGACCGGGGAATACGCTTGTTCGGCAATAATTAAATAAATTCCACAATTGCATGAGAAGCACCTCAACAAGCCGTCACGGATTCAGGATTTCAATTTCCACGCGACGGTTAGCTTCGCGCCCGGCGCTGGTTTCATTGGAAGCTATGGGGGTTTCCGGACCTAATCCTTTCGTTATGATCCGTGTTTCAGCCAGCCCCCTGCCCACCATATAGCTTTTAATGCTGTTTGCCCTGAATTCAGCCAACTTTTTATTGTAGCGCTCATTGCCGAGAGAATCCGTAAACCCCCTGATAATAATCCTCAAGGACGGCCGCCGTAAAAGGGTGTCAATCAGCATGTTCAACTTTTCCAGGGATTGGCCCGAGGGGAAATTCGAATCAAAGGGAAAGGGGATAACCAGTTTCTCCATGGACAAGACAGGGAGCGACTGATCGGCGGCATTGGTTGCCGGCCGTTGCTTCCCGTCAACTGCACTTGCTTCTACTGGTTGTCGGGACCGCTCCATCTTACCGGACACGGAACCATTATTTTCTTCTTTTTTATGATCGGACGTAACCTTGGCGCCACCATGTTCAGCCTCGGGCGACGGTCCGGCAGAATCATCGGCAGAAGAAACAGGCGATTCCCCCGGAGCCGGAACGGCCGCCGCATGAGTACGCTCGGCAGGAGCCGGCTCTGTCCCGTTGACTGTACTCTTTTTAGGAATTTTGCCCGGTTGATAGGGCAACGGACGACCACCTTCCACCTGTTTTCCAGCACCGGCAACCCCGCCGTCCGAGGATACGGAACCCACCGGCGGCGATCCGGTTTTTCGGGGCTCGAAAGCGCCTTTCGTCTCTACCCAGCTGACAACATCCTGCCAGATACCCTGTACATATCCCACGGCAGGATATTCACGGAGAGCCCGGGCTCCCTGCTGCGACAAACTGAAATAACCGACGGTCAGCAAAACAACAACAAAGGCCGCCCAAACCCCCAACCCCGCCAACCGCCTTTTATCCTTGCTCTCCGGGTCGGCAGGGGGACGGGTTGGCAATGCGGCCTGCGGCTCCGGCTCATTGCCGGTTTCTTTCTCCTCCGGGGCCTGCCGGAGTGGCGGCCGGAAGGGCTGCCGGTCACTCTTCGGCTGCGGGATCTTCAGTTCTTCCATGCACTCTTTGATAATCCCGGCAGTAATGATCGTCGACTCTTCCACAAATCCGGTAAGCAGCGAGCGATCGCAGATTATGTTTATCAAGCGGGGGTAGCCTTGCGAGAAAGAAAATACCTCGCGCACGGTCCGGGCGGGAAAGATGCTTTTCTCGGCGCCGGCAACAGCCAACCGGTGTTTGATATATTCGCCGGTCTCTTTTTCCGTTAAAGGTGCAATCGTGTAATTTACGGTTATTCTCTGGCGTATAGGCCTGTTTTCCGGGCGCAGTAATATTTCATTAAACTCGAGCTGTCCGACAAAAAATATATTCAAGAGCTTACTGTCTTCCCGCTCGATATTGGAGAGGAGCCGCACCTCCTCCAAAAGCTCCTGGCTGATTCTCTGGGCCTCGTCAATAATCAATAAAACCTTTTTGTTTGCATGATAAGTTTCATGAAGAAACTGTTCAAAGCGTATAAGGAAAGCCCCCTTGCTGGTGAATGTCGCGCCCAGCTGAAAACAATGAGCGATGTAATTATAAAAATCCAGCAGTTCCAAAGACGGGTCCCGGACCGTGGCAACAAGCGTATCGTTCTTTAAAGTGTTCAACAGGGCATTGACCAGGGTGGTCTTGCCGGTTCCGATATCCCCGGTAAGCAACAAAAAACCCTTATTGTCCAGGACACCGTATTTCAGGGTCGCCAGGGCCTCTTCATGTTTTTCACCCAGCCAGAGAAATCCGGGATCAGTACTGATCAAAAAAGGCTTTTGCTGCAAATGATAAAAGGAGAGATACATGGCCGCCTGTTTTTATTTTATGTGAGAGTCATACCCCCAATGTCTCGGCCGCCCGTTCAAAGTCATCACCTTTGACATAGATGAGATAGCCGAAACTCCCTTTTCCGTCCGTCACCCCGGTCGATGCATAAACATTGATGTTGGCATCATACAGTTTCTGATGGATTCCCGCCAAGGCCCCCAGCTCATCATCACCCTGTACCAGCAGAGCCTGATGAGGGCCATCCAGAACAATCCCGGCCAACTGGGCTTCATGGACCAGCAGACCCGGGTCTTCGGGAAAGAGAGCGAGCTGGGTTGAACTCGGCCCGACAGGCGTTGCCGTGAAGGCCAGCTGGTTCACGCCCATGCCTTCCAGCAGGTGCAGGAGTTTATAGGCCTCCCCCGGCTGATCCCTGACCGTAGTGTAATAGTAGTCGACCCCTTGAATAGTAAATGCCATGCTCACCTCCCGCCACCACTCAGGTTAAAATAAAAAAAATTTCAGGTTATCACCGGCACATTTTTTGCCCGATATTGATCCCGGACATGCTATAATTATAGCAGAAAAGTTGATTGAACCGAGACTCGGAGCCGGACATCGGTTCAATCGACCGCGACCAATGATCCTGATAAATTATATGCTTTGACGTCAGACGCTGTCAAACACAGATCATAACCAGGCGCAAGATTACCAGGTGGTTGCGGATCATGGCGCCTAACCAGACCTTGCAATATTCACACCCCACGGTGAAAACAAGGCGCTGTTCCTGCCGCAGACACTGAGTCGGGGGAAAAGGCCATGAAACAGATCATCACTACGGAAAAACGGCCCATCAAGCTTTGGCTGGATGATATTGATGACGGGGCCATGGGCCAGGCCCGGAATCTGGCCAACCTGCCTTTTGTTTATAAGCATATTGCCGTCATGCCCGACGCCCATCTTGGCTACGGCATGCCCATCGGCGGGGTTATGGCGACCGAAGACGTCATTATTCCCAATGCCGTGGGAGTGGATATCGGCTGCGGCATGTGTGCCCTGCGGACCTCGCTTACCGGGATCAGTAGCGACCAGCTCAAAGCAATCGTTAAAATTATACGGCGCACCGTTCCGCTTGGCTTCAAACACCATAAGACTCGCCAAAGCAAGGCCCTAATGCCGAAAACTGAATTCCCCCTCGAAGAGCTTCCTCTGGTTTCGCAGGAATATAAAAATGCCCTGACCCAGCTCGGGACCCTTGGCGGCGGCAACCATTTTATCGAGATCCAAAAGGGCAGCGACGGCCACATCTGGATCACGATTCACTCGGGCAGCCGCAACCTGGGCTTCAAGGTCGCCAACTATTACAACCGCCTGGCCGTTCAGCTCAATGCCCGCCGGGGCTCAACGATTCCCCGAAACTGGCAGCTGGCCTTTCTGCCGCTCTCCTCCGAGGCCGGCCGGCAATATATACGCGAAATGGACTATTGCGTCGAGTTTGCCCTGGCCAACAGAAAATTGATAATGGAACGAGTCATGGAGGCCTTCCGGGCCGTGGCCTCACCGGTGTCGTTTTCTTCGTTCATCAATATCGCCCATAACTATGCCGCCATGGAGACCCATTTCCACCGGCAGGTCATGGTCCACCGCAAGGGGGCGACCCGTGCCCGGGAAGGAGAAATGGGAATTATTCCGGGCTCTCAGGGGACTCCAAGCTATATCGTTCGCGGCAAGGGCAACAGCGAGAGTTTCGAGTCCTGTTCCCATGGCGCCGGCCGTAAAATGGGCCGCAAACAGGCCCAGCGACAGCTTGACCTGGAGACTGAGGTCAAAAAGCTGGACGACCAGGGCATTATCCATTCCATCCGCGGCAGGAGGGACCTGGACGAGGCCGCCGGGGCCTACAAAAATATCGACCAGGTGATTGAAAATCAGATCGACCTTGTCGAAGTGGTCGTGACCCTGCATCCGTTGGCGGTCATTAAGGGCTGATCGCAGAGAACCGTGCCAAACAGAAATAAAACCGGTAAGATAGGTGGCACTTCCACTTCTCGACCTCCGGCGCCGAACCGCCCTTCGTGGGCAGGAAAACGCGAGGCCGGGGGTGGCGGCGGGACTGATTTCCAGTTCCTGTTTGCAATATCCTCTTTTATTCCTTATCTTATCCTTTAATAAGTACCCGTCCATAAACGAGGATAGCCATGCTGAGTGAACAACAGGGCCGGATTCTCATCCGCCTGGCCCGACAAACCATCGAAAAGCACCTGCGGGTAGATCCGGCGGATCCGGTCGGACCGGAGGAACTCTCCGATCCCGCCCTGCAGGCGAGGCTGGGGGTTTTCGTTACCCTGAAGAAAAAGGGGCAGTTGCGCGGTTGCATCGGCAGCCTGACCGGCACGGAAACCATTGTTAACGGCGTACGGCGGCATGCCGTCAACGCCGCCTTCAATGACTATAGATTCTCGCCGGTTACGGTAGATGAACTGCCCGAGTTGAACATCGAGGTCAGCGTCCTCACGGAGCCCCGGTCACTGGCCTACCAGGACGCCGACGACCTGATCCGGCAGTTGCGGCCGCAGGTCGACGGAGTTATCTTGGCGGACGCGGCGGGCCGGAGCGCCACTTTTCTGCCCCAGGTCTGGGAACAACTGCCGTCGGTGCCGCTGTTCCTCGGGCAACTCTGCCTCAAGGCGGGGCTCCGCGAGGACGCGTGGAAAACCGGCAACCTGCAAATACAGACCTACCAGGTGCAATACTTTGAGGAAGGCCCGTAAAACGGCTTGATCATCTTGTCATGAAAGAAATTCAGCTCCCGCCGGAACTCTCAAAAAATCTCTCGGACATCTATGCGGCCATGGAATCAGGTTACGACCGGGTCGCCGGCGAAATCAGCCTGACCTGCGAAGGCTGCCGGGACAACTGCTGCGACAGCTATTTCCAGCACCACACCTACAGCGAATGGGCCTATCTCTGGGAGGGAATCCGGACCCTGGATGCCGGGCGGCTGAACCGGATCACGGACCGGGCAAAACAGTATGTCGCGGAGAGCCGCGCCCTGCTGGCCGCAGGTGAACGACCTCAGCTCATGTGCCCCCTCAACGAAGACGGGCTCTGCGCCCTCTACCCCCACCGGCTGATGATCTGCCGCATGCACGGCGTCCCGGCCACCATGACCCGTCCGGACGGCCGGCAGCTCCGCTTCCCGGGGTGCTTTCACTGCCAGGAGATTGTCAAAGAGAAATACGAACAGGAAACCGACGCGCCCGGCATGGACCGCACCGAACTCTTCAAGAGACTGGCCGACCTGGAAAACGAACTGCTGGGCGGCAAACGCCACCTCTTCCCCAGGGTCAGGCGCACCATTGCCGACATGATCGTGGCCGGTCCGCCCCGGGTGGCCGAACCCTTTTGTGCACGCTAACCGGCTGAATCCGGCCGCCCCGATAGCCGGGGCTTACCTTCATTTTTTTGCATAGGGACATCATGGCATCATTGATTCAAGAGACACTGACAACCGTCCTTGACGGAGTTCCCGTTGACCGGCAGACCGCCCTGCAGCTTGCCGCCGACGCCGACCGGGAAGAACTGTGGGCCGCCGCCGACCGCGTCAGGGACCACTTTCACGGTACCGATTTTTCGCTCTGTTCCATTATCAATGCCAGAAGCGGCAAATGTTCAGAGGACTGCCGCTTCTGCGCCCAGTCCGCCCGCCACCACACCGGCGTCGCCGAGTATGAAATCGCCGCCATGGAACAGGCCCTTGCCTTGGCCGGGGAAAACGACCGCCACGGCGTCCACCGGTTTTCGCTGGTCACCAGCGGCCGCAGTGTCAGCATGGACCTGCTCGATCAATTCGCCGAGATTTACCAGGCCATCGGCCGGCGGACATCCCTACAGCTCTGCGGCTCCATGGGCCTGCTGACCCCTGAAAAAGCACGGCGCCTCAAAGAAATGGGCGTCAGCCGCTACCACTGCAACCTGGAAGCCTGCCGCAATTTTTTTCCCCGCGTCTGCACAACCCACACCTGGGAAGAAAAGACGGCGACCCTGAAGATGGCAAGGGAGGCGGGCATGTCGCTCTGTTCCGGCGGCATCATCGGCATGGGCGAATCCACGGCCGACCGCATCGACCTGGCCCTGGAACTGCGGGAGCTTGCGGTTGACTCCATCCCGCTCAACATCCTGACCCCCATCGCCGGCACCCCGCTGGCCGACCGCGAGCCGCTGGCCGTGGAGGAGGTGCTGACCGCCATTGCCCTCTTCCGCTTCATCAATCCGCAGGTCGTCATCCGCATCGCCGGCGGCCGCCAGCAACTGGGCCGCGACCAGTACCGCTGTTTTACCGCCGGCGCCAACGGCGCCATGGTCGGCAACTACCTGACCACCATCGGCAACGCCATGGAAGATGACCTGCGGACATTTTCCGGGATGGGCTTTACCTTTGCTTGATTTTGACCGCCGGCACATCTGGCACCCCTACACGTCCATGACCGCGCCCCTGCCGGTCTATCCGGTGGAATCGGCCGCCGGGGTGCGCATCCGTCTCATGGACGGCCGGGAACTGGTCGACGGCATGTCGTCCTGGTGGGCGGCCATCCACGGCTATTCTCATCCGGTCCTCAACCGGGCCGTCTCCGAACAGGCGGCCAAGATGGCCCATGTCATGTTCGGCGGCCTGACCCACGAACCGGCGGTCGATCTCGCCCGCCTGCTCGTGAAAATCACCCCGGAACCGCTGGACAAGGTCTTTTTCTGCGATTCCGGGTCGGTGGCGGTCGAAGTAGCGCTGAAAATGGCCCTGCAGTACTGGCACGCCCTGGGCAAACCCCGGAAAAACCGCCTGCTGACCATCCGCTCCGGCTACCACGGCGACACCTTTCACGCCATGTCGGTCTGCGACCCGGTCACCGGCATGCACCACGTCTTTCAGCACGCCCTGCCCCGGCAGTTCTTTGCCCCGGCGCCCCGCTGCAGGTTTTCCGGAACCTGGGATGACGGAGATATCGCCGAAATGACGGGACTGGCAACGGAACACCGGGACGAACTGGCGGCAATCATCGTGGAACCCATCGTCCAAGGCGCCGGCGGCATGCGGTTTTATCATCCGGAATACCTGCGCCGCCTGCGCCGCCTCTGCGACCAGCAGGGCCTGTTGCTCATCTTTGATGAAATCGCCACCGGTTTCGGCCGTAGCGGCAGGCTCTTCGCCGCCGAACACGCGGGCGTTGCTCCGGACATCATGTGTGTCGGCAAGGCGCTGACCGGCGGTTACCTGAGCCTGG
>JAADIK010000044.1:5861-16460 GCA_013151365.1 Deltaproteobacteria bacterium | reverse complement strand
CACTTCATCTCGCCCAGGATATGGTGCACATCCGCTTCAGGCAGGTCAGGCAGGATAGGAACCGCAACCGCGCCGAGGCGGACAACGGCAAAGTAGGCCGCCCCCCAGTTCTGCGAGTTTTCCGCCAGAAAGGCCACCCGGTCGCCATGGGAGACACCCTCCGCCGCCAACCGGGCGGCCAGGGTGGCGATGCGGGCGTGAAAGTCACGATACGAGAGCGGCTCCTCCAGGGCCATGCCGATGGCCGGCAGCTCCGCGAAATTCCGGGCGCAACTGTCGAGCAAGACATTGAGATTGGCCCAGCACTCCTGATCAACAGCCGGAGATTCGGCTTCGGTTGTCGCCGTCATACCGCCGTCCCCTGTTTCAAGGTAACCATCCGCGCTCCGGCCTGCCCGTCGACCGGCAATAATCATCTCTTTCAGAGTACTTCCGTCTCAACATCCGACATTTTTGCATAATTTGGCGTTCCGGCAAGGCACGGCTGCAGACGCATAGCAACGCTATGTAACTGAAGCCGTAACGGTTACCTCTTACAGCCTGTAAAATACCCTTACTGGCGCACTTCCCCCACTCTTTTGCTTACCAAGGATACATTTTCCTGCCCATTCTTTCAAGTATTCAGATCGTCGGCTGCTTATTACCGCCGGTCAAAACCGGTCACTCAGCAAAAGACGGCTGGAATTTGTTTGCCGGCATCACCATGAAATTCTAATTAAAGATAAGCTCCTTTTCGGTAATGATATTATTACCGGCCTGCAATACCGCCCGCAGAATAACATCTTCCAGCTCCCGGATATTGCCGGGCCAGCTATGCTGTAACAGCTTGTCGACAGCACTATCATGGATATGGTCGACCTCGTTTCCGAAGGACTCTCGATATTTTTTGACAAAGTGCGTCACCAGCGGCAGGATGTCTTCCTTGCGCTGCCGGAGCGGCGGCAGGTGGAGATTGATCACGCTGAGACGATGATAGAGGTCCTGCCGGAAGCGCCCCTTATCCACCTCCAGGGCAAGATCCTTGCTGGTCGCGGCAATAATCCTGACATCGATCTCCGCCGGCCCGGGGCTGCCGCCCCAAGTGATCTCGCCATTCCGCAGAATCCGGAGAAGGCCGGCCTGTATTTTCGGGCCGAGGTCACCTATTTCGTCCAGAAAAATGGTGGCGCCTTGGACGAGCTCGAATTTCCCCGTCCTCGGGATAGCCGCGCCGGAGAACAAGGCACCTTCCTCAAACCCGAACAGATCGCTTGCCCGAAGGCTTTCCGCCACAACAGTGCCGTTGAATTTCAGCAAGGGCTTATCGGCCCGGCGCGAATGCCGGTGGATCAAATTGGCAACCAGTTCTTTGCCGGTTCCCGGCTCGCCAGTGATAAGAACGGTCATATCGGAGGGGGCCACCAGGTGGATCATCTTGCACAGGTCGCGGATCTTTTTTGACTTGCCCACCAGCTCGTCGGACTCGCACCGCCGGTCCGGCTCGCCCTGCAGGATACCGACCTCCCGGAGATTCCGCATAACGACCATGACCAGCCGATCACCCTTGTAGCCCTGAAAAGGAACATAACTGCACTCTACATCCATGCCGCCGAGTTTCGCCTCGGCCAGCCCCTCGTTTTCCTCGCCCGCGGCAATGAGCTTCACCGGACAGGTCAGGCATAACCCGTCACCGCCGTGCAGGGCCTCGTAACACAGTCTGGCGCGATAGTCGCCGAAAGCCCTGATGGCGCTCTTGTTCATGTCCTCGATGACACAATCGTGCCTGACCAGGAAAACCATGTCACCCATGGTCTTTAAAAGGACGTCCCGGTTGCTGACCAGCCGCTCAACTTCCTTCTGGCTCTTTTTCAATTCTTCGGCAAAAAATTCGGACATTAGCCTCTCCACCAAATTTACAAGTTATGGCCACAGTGTCATGTCAAGTGAAAAATAACGCAAGATTGCGAAGTAATTTGGTATTCCGGCAAGGAGCGGCTGAAGGAGCATAAAGTATGCAACTGAAGCCGTAACACCGCCGAAACTCCAAAGGACGAGCAAGATGCGTTAGTTGGTGTTTGACAGGACACGGGATTCAGACAATTCGCGCTAGCTTAATATGCACCCCTGACAATTTCCTTACATCAGGGTTGAAAAGAGGAGAAAAAGAGGAAAACGGAAATCAAAAAAATTGGGCGGCAAACCGCCAGGGACTCAGGTCAGACAGGGGGGCCATGGTCAGCGGGACAACGATCAGGCGGGGTCTTCGTCCTCATGGGGCTGGTCGGCGGTAATACCGGCAACCAGTTCGGCGATTTCGTCGTCCTGGTAGTCTTCGGCCTGCAGCGCGGCGGCGAACCGCTTCAGGACCTGCCGGGCCAGAACTGCCGAACTTCGACCCTGCAGCCGATAGAGCAGACCGCAAAGGCGATCGTTGAGCGGATCGTCGCGCAGGGCCTTCTCCGCGACCTGAACCGCTTTCGGCAGACGATCCGAGTCGACCAGCAGATCGCACCAGGCAAAGGCCAGGTCAGCCAGGGCGCGGGAAAGTTTTTCCCGGCAGGCGCGGATCCGGTCTTCGCCGGTGACCCCCGGCGCAAACTCTCCCTGCCACAGGGACTCGGCTGCGGCAAAGGCATTGCCGGCCTGCCAGCATTCCTGCAGGCGGAGATGCCTGATACCGCGGTCGACGGCGGCCAGAAATTCAAGGGCATCGACCCGGCAGTGAGCGAGCCAGAGCATGCCCTTTTCTCTTTTCAGGTAGAAATGGACGGTGTTCGCCGGCAGAACCCGGGCCAGGGTTTTGCGCAGGCGCGAAAGCAGGGTATCGAATTTGATCCTGGCGGTATCCGGAGGGCTGTCCGGCCAGAAGTGGAGCTGAATGGTCTCCTGGGGCAATTTGAATTCGGGCGCCGAAAGGAGCAGGCACAACAGCTCACGCTGAGATGGGGTCAGTTCCTCGGCATGGAGCAGGGTGGTGCCCCGGTACAGAATTTTGAAGCCGCCCAGAGTCCTGATGTCGAGCAGGGGGATGGCAGCGCCGTCATCGAGCAGGGCCAGGCCGAGCCGCCCGGCAGCCAGGGTCCGGGCGTATTCCGGCTCGAGCCGTTGCGCCACGGCAAAGGTCAGGACCTCCCGCATAGCCGCCGGGGTCCAGGTCCAGAAATGCCGGTAGGAATTCCGGCGCATCAACCGCAGGCCGGCCTCGATATCCCGGCCTGCCTGCTGTCTGGCGCCGGCCCGCAGGTAAACCGAGGCCCGATGCAGAAGGCCGCAGGCCTCGAGAGATTCCGTCGACATCCGCCGGGCGCCTTCGATCCCTGCGCTCAATAGTTGGACCGCCTGATCGTGGCGGCCGCAATGGAAACAGGTCAGGCCTCCCATAATTTTGTTCAAGGCGACAAAATAGGGCCCTCCTGACAGGCCCCGCAAACGCCGCGATTCCGCCGCCACCGGCATGGCCGGGCCACACTGCCGCCGCAGGGCCATGATCAGGGCCTTAAACTGCAGGATCAGGCTGCGCAGGTGCGGGCTGAGGGGAGGGATCAGGACCAAGGCTCGTTCGGCGAGGCCCTGGGCCTCCCCGAAACGCCCCTGGTTGATGGCGATATCCATCTCCCAGATAGTACAGAAAGGCCCGGCGATGGACTGGGAGACCAAGGTGTTGCCGATGGCGGCGATGAACTGATTTTTCTGGTCGAAGTAGTTGGCAAAATCTCCGTCGTGGAAAAGGAAACTGAACTGCAGCATGCGGATGGACAGCTTATTGAACAGCCCGATTTCGGGACGGTGCACATAGGGAGCGGCCTGTTCCAGGTACACCCGGGCCAGGGAGGTACGGCCGGCGAATATCTGGATATAACCGATGACTACAAGCAGGGCGGCCTCGAAGTTGACGAGATTCTCCTTCCGGGCCAGGTTCAGCCCCAGGGAAGCGAACTTGGTCGCCCGGTCGAAATCAGCCAGCAAGATACAGTGGCCCATGGCCAGGTTGCGGACGACCAGAATCGTCTGGAAGACGTCCAGAGTGGAGATCTGATAGAAGAGTTGTTCCGCTCTTTGCAATAATCCTTTCCCTTCCAGATAATGCCCGGTGGTGGTTATGTGGATGGAGATGATATGGGACAGGGTCAGCAGTTCGCCAAGCCGGTCCTGCCGGGCGGCAAAGACCGCCAGGGCCTGGTCGAGCAGCGGCAGCACCCGGCCCGGCGCTGAATCAATGTAGGCCAGGGCGGAGTAGAAGGTGGCCCAGCCGTACTGGTGCAGGAGTGGTGCCGGAATCCGCTCCAGGATCGCAGCCAGGGTGGCGGTCCGGTTGCTCACCAAAAAGGACATCCCATGGTCCTTCAGGACTGCCTCAACGGCGTCATAATCCCCGGCCCGCAGCAAGTAGCGTAGCGCCCGCGCCGGTCTCTCCCGGCGGAGACAGAAACGCCCGGCCTGCCGGTATATTTGGCGGATCGTTTCGGGACTCAATTCCGCCGCCGCCTTTTCCCGCAAAAACTGGCGGAAGAGATGATGCAGCCCGAACAGCGTATTGTCCGGGTCAAGATGGCGGAAAAAAATATTACACCGGACCAGTTCACAAAGATCGACGCCGATGTTCTCTACTCCGGTGATCTCAACCGCCAGATCGACCGGAATCACTTCCAGCAGGGAGAGGAGAAGAAGCGGCCGATGTAAGCGCGGTTCCAGGGTGGAAAGGATCTCATCACGAAAAAACTGGTGAATTCCCTGCTGATTGACACCTGCCGCGCGCTCCAGGGAAGGATGGGGATTTTTACCGTCTTGCCGCTCCATCTGCAGCCCGAGCAGCAGAACCCCCATGACCCAGCCGTCCGTGGTCCGGGTGACAGTTTTGATGATATCCCGGGAGACGTCGAGGTTAAAGACCTGTTGAAAAAAATCGGTAACTTCGCCCTCGTTCATCGCCAGGTCACGGTTGCCGAGGCGCAGCAGGTTCCGGCCGCGGGTGATTAAGCGCCTGTTGGGCAGCGGCAGGGACTCCCGGGAGGAGAGGATGAAATGCAGCCGGGACGGGGCCGCTTCGAGCAGGGCGTTCACCGCCAGGAGGCTGGCTTGATGCGGAACCAGGTAATGCAGGTCGTCGAAGACGAAGTACAGATCGTCCTCCAGGAAGGAATCGAGATCGCGCAGCAGCAGTTTAATTCGTTTCTGTAGACCGAACAGGACGAAATCACTCTCCTCCATAACCTGTGCGGTCGCGGCTGACGGGAAATCCGGCAGCCGGGTATTGATGCAGGCCTGGATGGCCTGGAGAAAAAAGGCGGGATCGGCGTCCTCGGCCCCCACCTGGTACCAGACCACGGCGGCTTCGGTCCGATCAAGAAATTGTTTGATAATGGTGGTTTTGCCCTGACCGGCCTGGGCTTCGATGATAATGGCCGGAGCCCGGGTGCCGCCTTGAAGCAGCAACTGATCAACGACCCGCTGCCGGAACAGGAACGGAGAGGTGTCGACCCGGGGAGGGTAAAATTTATCGGCCAGGACCTGCGATCTGAACTGCTTGGGTTGAAACATGCTCTATCCTGATCGTTCCAGCTTTATGGTACATCCGTCTCAACAGCCGACATTTCTGCAGCTTATAATTTTTATCCGTGACGGCTTGAGGTAGCATTCCATGCAATATGCGTGATTTATTGCGTTATTGCCGGACAAATGCTCCGGTCTTAGCCGCGCCGCCCTGCGGGGCGCCCGAAAACGGACCCAGGTTTATGCGGCCGAACTTATCGTTGAATAAATAATACCCTCATATCGGTCAATATGCCAGAGAGCATGAAAATTTCGCCGGATACGCTACGATTTTTTTGTAACATGCGGCATTGCAGAGGTTTCTGATAATGGATCGCAAAAAAGTTGCGCCAATGTGCCCGAAACCGTACGAAATCCTTGACACACCGGCGGGCGGAAGATAACAATGATAAGAGTGGAAAAGATGTAACCTCTGAAAAATATATCTCATATTTTATTTTTATGAAAAAGTGCCGTGCAGCTGTTTTAATCAAAGCACTCATCTTCTGCCTGATTCTCCTGCCGTTCGGTTCATCCGTCCATGCCTCCCGGATCATCAGGATTATCAATACGACCGCGAAACACGCCCCGGACCGGGAACAAACTGCTCTCCGGGACAGCGCTCCCGCCGGCAGCTACCTGACACTCGGCAAAAACAGCGATATTTCCATAATCAAGACCAGGCCGGCGGAATCCCCTGCCGCCGCAACCCGGCGGCAGTGGCATGTCCGCAAAGAAATCACCTCGAAAAGCGCCATCATTGTCGATGCCGAGACCGGCCGGGCCATCTTTGCCAAATCCGCCGATACTCCCAGGCAGCCGGCCTCCACGATCAAGATACTGACGGGCCTGATTGCCATTAAATCATTGCGCAATAACGAACAGGTCAAGGTCAGCCGCCATGCCGCCCGCATGCCCCGGTCCAAAGTTTACCTGGATAGAAGAAAATTGTACAAGGCCGGGGACCTGATCAACGCCGTCCTGCTGTCATCGGCCAATGATGCCAGCGTGGCCCTGGCTGAAAAAATCGCCGGCAGCGAGGCGGAATTTACCAAAATGATGAACCTGCGGGCCAAACTCTGGGGAGCGAAAGATACCGTATGCCGGTCCGCAACCGGCCTGACCCGCCGTGGTCAGCATACGACGGCCAGGGACCTGGCAACGATCTTCCGCCATGCCGTGCGGGACAAGGAATTTGTGCGGCGCATGGGCACAGTCAAGATTCGGACTTCATTCGGTGAAATGCTGCGCAACCACAACCGGGCGCTGTGGCGGGTAAAGGGCGCGGTGGCGGGTAAAACCGGCTATACCGCCGCGGCGCGGCAAACCTATGTCGGGCTGTTTACCAGGGGTAACGAGTCAATCATTGTCGCCATCATGGGCAGTGAAACCATGTGGAGCGACATCAAAGACCTGGTCGAGTACGGCTTTAAACAGGAAAAGCGGGAACAACTGGCCGAACAGAGTCCAAACGGCCGCAAGAGCAAAATCGCCATGCTGAATTAGCGCCTTACTCCTAAACTCCTGTCATGAAAAACAAGAAAATTGATCATGTTTTATTTATGTAAATCAGCAGGTTGTTTAGGCTGTAGGCTATTGGCCCTACCCTAACAGCCGGAAACAGATACGCTGGAAGTTGATTCCAGGCAATAATACGATAAATTTCGCATATTGCCTGGAATGTTACCTCAAGACGTCACTGATTCAGGCCTATATCGGGGTCCCGACGGCAGAGTCTGCCAAAACCACCGGGAATTGTCCCGGACGCCCAGAAAATCCGGGCCTGTTTATAATCGACAAACCAGTAACCGCCCGGTTTCCGCGTGGCCGCGACAAAGATAAAGGGCTGGTACGGGGAAAAGCAGCGGTGCAGATACTGGCCATGTTCATTTTTTGTCCGCTCCATGAGGGACATGGCCTCGGCCATGGTGGGCAGGCGCCAGCCTGAATGGCCGGCGAATTTCGTGTCGTTCAGACCGGCGGCCTCCCGGCGCAGCATCCTGTGGCTCATGATATCAAAACCCTGCCGCTGCCACATGAGGCCGGTCGTCCGGTCACTCACCGTCAGGTTGTCACCGTTATCCACCAGGCAGTGAACAAAGTTGCCGGACTTATTGTGGTCCCGGTCGAAAAAATTATACTTGACGGCAAGCGCGGCTACATCCGCCTCGCTCATCTCCGCCGGCTGATCGGGCAAAGAAACCAGGGAGACTGCCGGCCCCGGCTCATCCCGGCCCGGCAGGCCGGTTTCCCCGCCCGCCTCTTGCCGCTCCGCCTCCAGAGGCACAACCATTGAGTCGTCATCACCTTCAAAGACATTGGCGATCAGCCATTCTTTCAGGACACCATCAATGGCGAAACTTTGCTCAAACGGGGCGACCTTGCCCTGACTGTCCACGCAGCGCTGAATTTTGTCCCTGGGCGCCAGGATTTCGGCAACAATCCGGGCATGCTTGATCCCCCGCTCCATGAGGCACAATTTGGGCTCCTCCCCCCAGTTGTCAACAAAAAAATAGTAGAACCTCTCGGATTTGCTGCGGATCCGTTCCGTCCCTCCCCAGCTTTCAAAAGTACCGAACGTGTAATCCGGCGTCATCTCCCAGTCGATTGTCGGGGGCCCGGCAAGACCCAGCTTTGAAAACAGTCCCATAACGTCCTCCTCAAAAGCTTTGCAAAATAGAAAAACAGAGTAGAATGCACTCAAATGATTTCGAGTCCTTTTTCTATTTATAAATAATAATTATTATCAAGTCAAGATGAAATCGAACATTACGGTCCAATCAGGCGAGCCCCTGCCCCTGGGGGCGACACTGACTGCGAAGGGCATCAATTTCGCCATTTTTTCCCGCCATGCCACGGCCGTCTCCCTGGTCCTCGAAATCCCCGGCCCCAAGCCGGGCCGGAAAAAAAACAAGCAGCAGGAATTTTCTCTCAACCCCTTGACCAACAAAACCGGTGACATCTGGCATATTCTCGTGACCGGGCTGCCCGAAAAAACCAGGTACGGCTATCGGCTGTCAGGCCCGTTCCAACCCAAGACCACGGGACACCGCTACAATGACCGCCTTATCCTGACCGATCCCTATGGTCGGGCCCTGAGTTCTTCCGCCTGGAATCACGGCAAAAAATATATTGGCGGCCGGCCCTGCTGCCTCATTGACGAAAAAAGCTATGACTGGGAGGGAGACCGCCCCCTGGCCACGCCGCTCAACGATACGATTATATACGAGATGCACGTTCGCGGTTTCACCCGTCATCCGTCCTCAGGGGTACGGCAACCGGGGATCTTTGCCGGTATCACTGAAAAAATCCCCTATCTCCGGGAACTGGGGATTACCGCCGTCGAATTGATGCCGGTCACGGAATTCAATGAAAATGAAGTGGTTTTTAAAAATCCACTCACCGGCAAGCGGTTAAAAAACTACTGGGGCTACAGTCCGATTTCATTCTTCGCCCCCAAGGCCGGATACTGCAGCGGCCGGGGCAACCAGATCAATGAATTCCGGGACATGGTCAAGGCCCTGCACCGGGCAGGGATCGAGGTCATTCTCGACATTGTCTTCAACCATACGGCCGAAGGCGGCGCCGACGGGCCGACCCTTAATTTCCGGGGTATCGACAACACCATCTACTACCTGCTTGATCCCCTGACCAGGGAGTACCTGAACTTTTCCGGCTGCGGCAATACCTGCAACTGCAACCATCCCATTGTCCGGACCCTGATCATGGATGCGCTGCATTGGTGGGTCGTGGAAATGCACGTCGATGGTTTCCGCTTTGACCTGGCTTCGATCCTGGGGCGCGACCAGAACGGCAGGGTACTCTCCAACCCCCCGGTCGTCGAGCAGATCGCCGAAGACCCGGTCCTGGCCGGATGCAAGATCATTGCCGAGGCCTGGGATGCGGCCGGTCTCTACCAGGTGGGCAGCTTCTCGAACCATAGCCGCTGGGCGGAATGGAACAGCCGCTTCCGTGATGATGTCCGTGCTTTTTTCTGCGGCTATCCGGGCAAGGTCCCGGCCCTGGCCACCCGTATCGCCGGCAGCTCGGATCTCTACGAGCATGGCGGCCGCAGTCCGGGCAATTCGATCAACTTCGTCACCAGTCATGACGGTTTTACGCTGTATGACCTGGTGAGTTACGAGCAGAAACACAACCTGGAAAACGGTGAGGACAACCGGGACGGCGACGACAACAATATCAGCTGGAACAGCGGCGTCGAAGGAGAAACCGATGACCCGGCGATCATGGCTCTCCGGGCGCGGCGCCTCCGGAGCCTGGCGGTGGTCCTGTTTCTGTCCCAGGGAACCCCGATGCTGGTCGCCGGTGACGAATTCGGGCGCAGCCAGCGCGGCAACAACAACGCCTGGTGCCAGGACAACGACATCAGCTGGCTCAACTGGGAGCTGGCCCGAAAAAACGCCGGCCAGCTCCGTTTCTTCCGAAAACTCATCCGGCTGCGCCGCGAGCATCCGGTCTTCCGGCGAGTTGATTTCTTTGCCGCTCCGCACCCGAAAAAAAGCCGGTCCCAATACCAGGAAATTATCTGGCAGGGCCTGAAACCGGGCAAAAAGGACTGGACGGACGAAGGTCGGGCACTGGCCTTTACCCTCAACGGCTCCGCCCTTGACGAGGGCGAGGATGACGACTTTTTTGTCATGCTGAACGGCTGCCGCAACCAGGACAAGACCTTCAGCGTGCCGAAGCCGCCCCCGCCCCACAGCCGGCGTATCTGGAAAAAAATCATCGACACCGGGGCCGGGCCGCCGGCGGACATCACCGATCAGGAGCAAGGAGAAACCATCACCGCCCGCGCTCAAATCACTGTCGCTCCCATGGCCTGCGTGGTTCTCCAGTCCATGTCCCGCCGAACCCCCGAGGCCGGGCCGCGCAAAAAATCCTGAATCCGTGACGGCTTGAGGTGATGTTCCATGCAATACGTGAAATTTATTGTGTTATTGCTGAATAAACGCCTTTCCTGGTCTTCACCGCGCCGCCCTGCGGTCCGCCCGATAACGGCGCATCTGCTGCGTTGGCAACTCGTTGATATCACACCAGGATAATCAACCTCGTTGCCGCCTTGCATCTGCA
>JAADIK010000044.1:0-5843 GCA_013151365.1 Deltaproteobacteria bacterium | reverse complement strand
AAAATAACTCCCGGCGGGCTATGTCGATTTCTTGACACGGGACGAGCGACCTTTTATATAAGGATAATGAAAATTTGTTCGCAGTCTTTTTTCCCTTATTGATTTTTTTTATGGAGAATACCCTATGATGCGCTTTCGCACCCAGATTATCGTCGTTGCCCTGTTCCTGTTGTTAGGTGGAACAACCGGTTGTAAATCAGCCAACCAGCCCGAGAAAACACCGGCCCAGAATAAAACCGTAACGACCAAGGCCGAAACGGTTTCCACCCCGGCCGAGGCCGAGACCGCCCAGAGCCCCTCGGGCTTGACCATCAAGGGCAAGGTGATAGACACCATCAATGCCGGGGCATACACCTATCTGCAAGTCCAGGCGGCGCAGGGACCGGTCTGGATCGCCATTCCCCAGGCCAAGGTGGAAAAAGGCCAGGAAGTGACCGTGCAGAACGGCATGGAAATGAAAGATTTTAAATCCAAGATCCTGAAACGGACCTTTGCTTCCATTATTTTCGCCAGCGGCATCGGCAATACGCAGGCGGCAGGAAGCCCTCATGCCGCAGCCCAAGGCGGCAACGGCTTTGCCAAGGCCCTGGAATCGGAAACCGACCTGTCAACCGCCGCCGCCACTGATGCTTCGGGCGGCAGCCTGGCCGCTATCGTTCCCTCCGCCAATATCAAGGTGCGGAAGGCCGAAGGCACCAACGGCTATACCATAGGCGAGCTCTTTGCCAAAAGAAAGGAACTGAACAACAAGGAAGTCATGGTCCGCGGTAAGGTCATGAAGGTTTCCCGGATGATTATGGGTAAAAACTGGGTCCACATCCAGGACGGGACCGGCGATGCGCTCAAAAACACTCATGACCTGGTAGTCACCACCATGGCGGTCCCGAAGACGGGTTCCGTTGTCCTGGTCGAGGGCGTTTTGCACGCTGACCGTGACTTTGGCGCCGGCTATCGCTATGCCGCGATCATCGAGGATGCCA
Source organism: Deltaproteobacteria bacterium (assembly GCA_013151365.1). Classification (GTDB taxonomy): domain Bacteria; phylum Desulfobacterota; class Desulfobulbia; order Desulfobulbales; family Desulfobulbaceae; genus BMS3Abin13. The sequence goes on along the minus strand of JAADIK010000044.1, from coordinate 4,863 downwards.
AGATAAAGTAAACAACTGTTCAGCTGCACTCCATCTTCGGGCGATCCGGCCGCCTCACATAGCCAGACTATGGATTCGTTGGCCGGCTTACCCAAATATGGAACACATCTGAACAGTTGCAGACCGAGGTTATGACAGTTTTTCGCTTGTACCTGAATAGTTACAAATAACCACCCGGTGCTGGAGTCGATCCATGCGTATCATCATTGTCGGCCCGGGAGCGCTTGGCTCCCTGCTGGCGGCCCGAATTTTTCTGTTCCTGCGGGAACGGAAAAACAGCGGGGCCGACAATGATGATCATCGTCTCTACCTCCTCGACCACAGAGCGGACCGGGCGCAGCTGCTCAATGAGCACGGCCTGCGTTTAAAAGACAACGGCCGGACCGTCGTCTGCCGGCTGCGGGTTACCGCCGACCCGGGAGAGATCGGCCACTGCGATGTGCTGTTTCTCTGCGTCAAGGCCCTGGCCGTTGCCTCGACCCTAAGCAGCATCTCCCCGCTTCTTGCCCCGCAGACCCTGCTGATCGCCATGCAAAACGGGATCGGCCACCTGGCCGTCCTGACCCGGTCGCCCTGCAACACCGCCGCCGGTATCACCTCGGAAGGCGCCACCCTGCTCGGGCCGGGCCATGTCCGGCACTGCGGCTCCGGCATCACCCGTCTCGGCCTGCTGCGGGCCGGTCATGATGCGGCCCTGCCGCTCCTGCAGGAAACAACCCGTCTCCTCAATGGTGCGGGCCTGCCGGCCGAGATTACCCATCATCCCCTGCACCACATCTGGGCCAAGCTCTTTGTCAACGTGGGCATCAATGCCCTTAGTGCCGTTCACCGGCGGACCAACGGCCAACTTCTGACCTCGGAGCCCATCAGGGAGCAGATGCAAAAGGCGGTCAACGAGGCCGTCGCCGTTGCCAGGGCGAAAGATATCCCGATTGTCGGCGACCCGGTCAGCGCCACCTTCAAGGTCTGCCGGACAACCCGGAACAACGTCTCCTCGATGCTCCAGGATGTCATGCACCAACGGCCGACTGAGATCGATGCCATTAACGGGGCCGTGGTTGCCGCCGGGGAACAGCTCGGCATCGCCACCCCGGTCAACCGTGAACTGGTCCGGCAAATCAAGGCGATTGAAGCAGCCTACGACAGGGCCGATCCGGCCAAGGAAACTATTCATGAACAAAATTAACCCCGCCCGGCTGGGCTTTGACTTTGACGGCGTTGTCGCCGACACGGCCGAGGCCTTTATCCGCCTGTCCTGTGAAGAGTACGGGGACTGTTCCTTCAGCCTTGAAGACATCACGGCTTTCGAAGTCGAACGCTGCCTGGATATGAATCCGGAACTAGTGGAAACAATTTTCGGCCGCATCCTCGTCGACCCGGTCGGCGTCGGCTTAAAACCCATGCCCGGCGCGGTCCGGGTGCTGGAGGAGCTGACCGGCTACGCAACCGTTACCCTGGTCACGGCCCGGCCTGATCCCGAACCGATCCGGACCTGGTTCGAATCGGTAACGGATGCCGCAACCAGTGACGGCATCAGAATCGTGGCCATGGGCGCCCACGACGATAAACCCCGCCATATCAAGGAGTACGGGCTCGAATACTTTATCGACGACCGGGCCGAGACCTGCCTGCAGCTTGAGCAGGCGGGCATCAACCCCATTGTCTTTTCCCAGCCCTGGAACCGGGGCCGGCATTCGTTCCAATCGGTCGCCAGCTGGCGGGAAATCCGGGCCTTGTGCCTTGACCGGGAACCGGCAACACCATGAGGTGCCCAAACTGTCATCAGCCGATACCGGTCTATAAAAACCCGGTACCCACGGTCGACATCATCATTGAAATTAACGGCGGCATTGTTCTCATTGAACGAAAAAACCCGCCGCACGGCTGGGCCATTCCCGGTGGCTTTGTTGATTACGGCGAGTCGTTTGAAAGGGCGGCGGTACGGGAAGCCCTGGAGGAAACCGGGCTGGAGGTGACGCTGGTGCGGCAGTTTCATACCTACTCCGATCCGGATCGGGACCCGAGACAGCATACCGCCTCAACGGTATTCATTGCCAGGGCAAGCGGCAGGCCGCACGGTTCGGACGATGCCGTCCAGGCCCGGATTTTTACCCGCGACACGCTCCCCGACCTGGTCTTTGACCACCGGAAAATTCTTGACGATTATTTTCGGGAAAAAGAAAAAACGTAACTGGCCACAGGTGGGAAACTCTGTGCTATTCCTTGCATCTGTAAGCCGCCACAGGCGCCACAGATTTACGTAGTCGCTTCCGTTCGCAGGTAAGCGACCGAAGGGAGACTCCGATCGTCTCTCTATGCAGGCGGGAGTGACCGCGTGAAGATGAGGCGCCTGTGACGGCTTACGAAAAAACAAGATAGGACCGACGGAAGGACAGCGGCGATACAAGGTATCAAGCTCGGTTTACGTCAGGAAAAATTTAAACATTCTATTGATTATTCTTTTGCGCGTGCGCAGACCCTAAAACAGGTAACTCAACAAGGCATAGACCATGATCCCTACCCCGAGGGAGCTGTAGATCAGTAGTCAGGGAATACAGTCACTGCGCGACTTTTTCACGATCAGGGCAAAGGCGCCGATACCGGCCAGCAGTGCTACCGCCAAAAAGATCAGTTCTTTCATTTCAGGCCATCATCTTCCGTCACCTGGCAGCCGACGGCACTGCGGGGAATCAGGCCCGCACCTTGACCCCTTTCTTTTTCCGCAGCCGGATAGCCGACGGGGTGACTTCCATCAGCTCGTCGTCATTTATATATGCTATACAATCCTCCAGACTCATGTCAAGGGACGGGGTTAAAATAACCGCCTCGTCCGAACCGGAAGCCCGCATATTGGTCAGTTTTTTGCCCTTGGCCGGATTGACCACCAAGTCGGCGGGACGGCAATGATCGCCGATAATCTGCCCCTGGTAGACAGGCACGCCGGGGCCGAGAAACAACTTGCCGCGCTCCTGCAGGTTAAACAGGGCATAGGCCACGGTGGTACAGGTTTCCTTGACAATCATCACCCCGTTCTGCCGATGCTGGATCTCGCCGGCATACGGGCCCCACTCGGCAAAGACATAGTTCATCACCCCCATCCCCCGGGTATCGGTCAAAAACTCGGACCGATAGCCGAGCAGGCCGCGGGTCGGAACCTTGAACTTCAAACGGGCCATCCGGTTTTCCAGCTGCAGGTCAAGAAGAATCCCTTTCAGTTTCCCCAGTTTTTCAATAACCACCCCCTGGAACTGCTCATCGACATCAACGGTCAACTCCTCGTAGGGCTCAATGGTCTTGCCGTCCCGCTCCCGCATGATGACCTGGGGCCGGGTTACCTGGAATTCGTAATTCTCGCGCCGCATCTTCTCGATTAGAATAGAGAGATGCAACTCCCCGCGGCCCGATACCCGGAAACCGACCGCATCGGTCAGCGGTTCCACCTGCAGGGCGACATCGGTAATAATTTCATGATTCAGCCGGTCTTCGAGATGCCGGGAAGTGACATACTTGCCGTCCTGCCCGGCAAAGGGCGAGTCATTGGGGATAAAATTCATGGAAATGGTCGGCGGATCGATCTCGATCAGCGGCAGGGGCCGGGGATCATCGGGATCAATAAAAGTGACGCCCACGGCCACATCATCCATGCCGGCCACCGCAACGATATCACCGGCAGAGGCGGATTCCACCGGCACCTTCCGGTCGCCGCCGAAACAGAAAATCTTGGCGATGCGGACCGGCTTGATCGAACCGTCGCGCCGGGCTACCGCCACATTGTTATTTAAACTGATCTTGCCGTTTAGCAGCTTGCCGATGCCCAGACGGCCCAGGTAAGGCGAGTAGTCAACGGTGTTGATCTGCAGTTGCAGGGGGGCGGCGGGATCACCGGAGGGCGGCGGGACATGCTTGACAATCATCTCGGAAACAACTGTCATGCCGGTTGCGGCCGTAACCGGATCAGCGAATTCCTTGACGGCATAGCCCTCCTTGGCCGAGGCGTAAACCACCGGAAAATCAAGAACCTCGTCAGAGGCATTCAGCCGGACCAGCAGGTCAAAAACCTGGTCGACGACCCAGTCACAACGCGCGCCGGGTTTATCGATCTTGTTGATCACCACCAGGATGGGCAGGCCCACGGCCAAGGCTTTTTTGACCACGAAAAAGGTCTGGGGCATGGGGCCTTCCTGGGCATCGACCAGGAGCAGCGCCCCATCGGCCATCCGCAGTACCCGCTCCACCTGGCCGCCGAAATCCGCATGGCCCGGGGTGTCGATGATGTTGATACGGTAATCGCCATAGGCGTAGGAACCGTTTTTCGAGGCAATGGTAATGCCGCGCTCCCGTTCCAGGTCCATGGAGTCCATCAGCCGCTCGGCCACCTGTTGATTATCGCGGAACATGCCGCTCTGCCTGAAAAGCTGATCCACCATCGTGGTTTTACCGTGGTCAACATGGGCGATGATTGCCACATTCCTGATCTTCTGCCGATCCATAACACACCTGAAAGTTACAAATAAAAAAAGCGCGGCGGACCGCACTGGGAAAAAAGCTGATAGAAATTGATAAAACTTTTAAATATACAGGGAAGGATACAAAAAGGCAAGGAGATATTTTGGCAGGCGCCCGGGAGGGCTAGAGCCTGTCAAACACCTGCCGGCGGGCCGCGGCCGACCGGCGCAGGATGGGGATATTGCCGTCAATATAATCGATCACCCGGGCCGTTTTACCGTCAGCCGGCCGCATGACCCGGCCTACGACCTGCAGAAGGCGCCCTTCGAACTTAATGGGCGTGGCCAGGACCAAGGTACTGAGCCCCGGACAGTCAAAGCCCTCGCCGATAAGCTGCAAGGTGGCGATCAGGACCAG
>JAADIK010000162.1 GCA_013151365.1 Deltaproteobacteria bacterium | reverse complement strand
ACGTAGACCGTGATCCGGTTATTTCTTCCGGTTCATGGGCAGGTTATGGGGATCCTTGTGACAAGCCAGACAATTGGGGAATTTCTTGTGCAGGCCGGCACTATGGGGCAAACCATGGCAACTCTGACACTTGGGAATAAAGCCGTGGACGACATGACAGGTCGCACAATGCAGCTCCGAATGCTTCGTGTGGTTGGTCTGTAATTTTTTATATTCAGACTTGTGACAGGAGCCGCAGATATTACTGGGGGTATTCTCCGGATACTTTTTGATCTTCAAGGCGCTATGGAATGGCAGACCAGGCAATCCTTAAAAGTCTGACCCTTGACATGGGGATCATGACAGTCCAGGCAACTGGGGATGTAACCATGCTTGCCCGAATGACAGCCGTCACAATTAACCTCGGTGTTGTGCTTGGTGGGATTGTTGGCAAACTCGGTCCCTTCCTTCTTGTGGCAGATCGCGCAACGAATAACCATTTTTCCGCTTTTGACTTTGACCTTCTTGGTCAGGACGGAAAAAGGAATCTGCAGGGGAGAATGCGGGTTCTGATGGCACATCATACATTTGGGAAACGACTTGCCGTGCTTCAGTCCATGACAGCGCTGGCATTTAGGCATGATGGCCTTGTAATTGTGTTTTGTCGGATTGTAGGTATGGAACTGCCGATGGCAGTTGGTACACAGGAAACGGTGTTTAAGACCATGCGCCACCAGATTATTATACTGGGTGGAATGGCAGCGGGCACATTCCACCGGCTCAAGCGGGGTCGGCTTCTGGGTGTAAAGGGCCGCCCCGGTAAGATCTTTGGCAGGAGCGGCCTTGGCCACGGTCTTCAGCTTGACCACGGCCTTCGGCTTGATCGCGGTCACGGTCGGCGCGGTTGCTTTCTTAACCGCAACGGCCTGGGGCGCCTTTTCTTTCTGCATCATCGCCTGGTTGCCCGCCTTGTGAGGGGCGCAGGCAACCAGAAGCCCACTGAATAAAAGCATTCCTACTGATGTCAAGACCGCGGCAGCAAATTTCTTTTTCATTGTTCAACTCCAAATATAATATTTAGGTAGTCAGGTTATGGGGATTAACATGACAATTCAAGCATTTCTTGAACTTAGACATCATTGCTGCGGGGTGCGGCGTACCGTGACAATCCTGACATTTAGGTATCATACCATGGGTACCTTGATGACAGAAAACACAGTGCAGTTTGGCGTGCTTCGTCGAACCTGATTCCAGCAGTTTCACAATCTTCCCATGACAGGCGCCACATTGCTTATTGGCGATCTTGTCTCCATAGGTCGCCGGCAGGGGCTGATGCACCTTGTGACAACTGACACAATCTTTAAACGTCTGGCCTTTCCGGTGCGGTTTGTGGCACTTTGTCAGGCAGTTGGGAATGAAACCATGTTTGACATGACAAAAAGAACAATCTACCTTTGAATGGGCGCTCGGGTGCTGATTAACCTCCTGAACTTCCTTCAAATGGCAGGTTTTACAGGCTGCTTTTACTTTGCCCTTAAAGACTATTTTCAAGGGCTGATGCGGGTTCTGATGACAGCGGAGGCAACGGGGGAGTCTAAAATGCGATTTGCCTTCATGACATTTTGAACACTTGGGAATGATTGCGCCTTTGGCAGTTGCCGGCGGATGGCCGCCCTCGTGGCAATCGAGACAGGCTACTTCGGTTTTATGCTTGCCGCCCGCGGCCTGGATCTGGCCGACGATCGCCGGGTGGCACTTGACGCAGTCGCTGTTTTGCAGTACGGCTACGGCCTTTTTCGCGACCTTAGCCTTGGGCGCCTGCTCGGCCGCCCGGGGAGTGCTTCCCCAGAAAGCCACAAGGCCCATGGCCATAAAAACGGCCGCGGCCAAGACAAATAATCTCCTCATAACATCTCCTCCCCTCAATTTCCTTAATGTGTGTAGAATTGTCAGGTTCCGCAATTTTGTTACCGTAGCCGGGTATAAATTTCAGCCGGCACCAATTATTTCAATAACAAGTACGTCTCCGTGTAACATCCGGATACAAATGCAGGTGGCTGTCGTCTCGTGATCCAACCGGCATCCGATTGACAATCTTTACAGTCAACTCATTTGTTTTCCGCCGAAAAAAGCATGCTGCAACTCTCCTGATTTTCATCGTTGCGCCATTCTTGAACTTAATTTTGCGACACAAGGCTGTCCTTGACGGTTCAGAAACAAGCTTTGCATATTAAAACAACCATTTCCTCAAAGTCAAGAGGTGATTACAATATCTGAATATTTCAGATAAGAGATCGGCCGCCCGGTAATTATTTCAACCTGAACCAGTGACACCCTGCATCCGCACCGTTCTCGAACGCTCACGGATTCAAGGCATAATTCATATCACTGCTTGTTATTCTTCAGTTTCGCGAAATCAAACGGATACATCACTACCGTGGACTGATCTCCCAGCAGGGATTCAAGTGTTCCCGAATTCAGCACCACCCCGATAAACAGCTCATCGGCAACGCCGGGCTGCAATTTCATCACCTGAGACTTGGCCTGGTAATCAACCACATAGCCGTCAATCTTCCTGGTGCGCCACATCTCTTCCAGGCCCAGGCCGTTCCATTTCAGACCGACAATGGTTCCGCTTTTGTATTGAATCTCCCGCGGTAAAACCGCGGTCAAGGTCGAGGGATTGCGGTTGAGAATAATGTCGTCCGTACCATCATGATCCACATCGCTGACCAGAATTCGTGAGGGGATAAAGGTTTCCACATACTTTTCACCAAAAGCATCAACCTCGTCATTCATCGAGCTGCTGACTCCCGGCATCATGCTCGGATAACCGCCGATATACCGCTTGGTGCCGCAGTAGCGCCCCTCGCTCTTCCAGACCACCGCCCCCCCCTTGATCACCTCCAGTTTAAACGAGTTATCAAGGGCCACGATCTCGTGTTGGCCGTTACCATCGAGGTCCGCATAGACAAAGTTAAAGAGATTGATCTTGGCCGGGATCGACAGCCGCTCCCCGGCCCTCACCTTGCCGTCTTTTTGCACCAGGCTGAAGATGCCCGGTTCAATGGGCAGCAGGCCGGCCCGTTGCCCTGCCAGGATCAGCCCCATGCCGGGAACCCGCAAGGGCCTGATATACCAGCGGGCCTCCCGGAACAGGTCGACAAACCGTTTCCCGTTCCATTCGACGGCCCGGGAGCCCGGGATTTTCGCATCCGCGGCACTGATATAGATCTCATCCCGGCCGTTGCCGTTGAGATCGGCGGCGTTGACGCTGTGAATACGGTACCTGGCGCCCATCTTGATCGTGGCGAAAAGATTGAGCCTGGTGCCGTCACGGTGAAACACCTGCACCTCGTGCGGGCCGGCCAGGATGACATCGATCCGGCCGTCGCCGTCCACATCTCCCAGGGCCAGGTCCTGGAGACTCATGTTGAAATTACGGGTTTTAACAAAATTGCGGTCACCGCTCATACCATAGACGTAGGCGCCGCGGCTCGCCATAAAGGTCTTTTCCGGATTGGCGGTTGCAAACCCGGCCATCCCGCTCCGCTCCGCGGGTGCGACTGCCGGTTCGGGCGCGGCCGCCAGGGCGGCCGGCCTTTTCTTATGAAAAACTTTTTCAATGATATCCCAGGACAGGGAATCAATGGTGCCCATGATCTGATCGTTGCTGGTGGCCGTGTCATAAAACGTCTGCACGGCCTTGGCGGCCGGAGCGGCGGCCGAGAACACGCGGGCATCGACGGACATACCGGCCCCCAGGGCGTTTATCGAGCCGAAAATCAGGTAATCGGCACCGACTTTCCTGGCAAACGCGCCCATATTTTTGGCAGTCAACCGGCCGCCGGCCTTCCGTAAAGCGGTATCAACGTCCTTCTTGTCGATAATCACGGAACCGGTTTCCGCGGCGATCCGGCTGCCCAGCATATCCCGGAGACCCGCCTGCAGATACTGCCGGCCCGGCGGCGCGTTGAGGGTAAAAGGCAGAATGGCGACGGATTTCCGGGTTGCGGCCGCCCGGGACGTTCCCGGCCCGAGCAGACACAAAAATGTTACCAACAAAACGAGAAGACATTGTCCTTCTCTGTATATTTTACTGTGTATCTCCATAACATCACCTGACTTTTCTATTTGCAATTCCGGCGAAGAACCGGTTTGTCCAGCATCACCGCGATGACCTGTTATCTCATAACGACGACCGATATTAAATTGATACTCTAAAAAGACGCCGGTAAGCAAGATTTTTTCGGCAACGACCAAGGGAACGTGACCTGTTTTCACGGGACGAAAGATTCCAGGGTTGCCATGGCCGCCTGGTAGCCGCTGTCGATCGCCTCCTCGGCCCGGTCAAAGCCAAGCAAATGAATATGGGCCAGTTTCGGCTGAATGAGAAGATCGGGCGGGGACTCGACCAGCCGGGCCGCAGTAATCCGGGATTCAATGATATAGATCGAGGCGGCCAGGACTTCATAGATATTGGGGCGGTCGTCTCGGTTCAACAACTGTTTAAACTGCTGCGAGGCGGCCAGCCGCAACCCCGCCAGGCGTTTATTCAACTCACTGATCAGGCGGTTGCTCCCGGGATTGGCTCCGACCGGAGAGGCCGACGCGGTTGTGGCGGCAAGATTTCTTTTCCCGGCGGCCGGCCCGTCTTTATTTTTCCGGTTGTTTTTCCGGTTGCGAAATTCATGATTCAAATCAACGGCGATGACAAAGTCGGCGCCGTGTTCCCGGGCCACGCTGACCGGGACCGGATTCACGAGTCCGCCATCAACCAGAAACAACTCGCCCTGCTCCACCGGGGTAAAAATACCGGGAATAGCGATACTGGCCCGCACCGCCTGGATCAGGTCACCTTCGCACTGAACAATCTCCCGGCCCGAGAACATATCCGTTGCCACGCTGCAGAAAGGAATAGACAGGTCGGCAAAACTGGACGCGGAAACATGGGTCCTGATGAAGGTATTGATCTTCCGGCCATCGATCAAACCCGATTTGGGGAAAACAAAATCCAGGTATCCAAGGACCCGCTTCCAATCAATCTTCAGAACATCGGCCCGGAAAGAATCAATATTGCCTGCCGCGTAAACCGCGCCGACCAGGGCGCCGATGCTGGTGCCGGCGACAAAATCGATGGGGATCTCCTTTTCCGTCAGGGCGCGGATAACCCCGAGATGCGCCCAACCGCGGGCCGCCCCGCCGCCAAGAACCAGGGCCGTACTCATGATCTTTGCGGTTCCCCGGCCCCGCCCATAAATTCTACCGGGGTCATGGCCGCCTCGCCGCTGCCTGTTTCCGCCGGACCAGGACATAGATCAGGACCAGGAGCAGGCAGGCCAGCACCACGCCGATCATGATCCGGTGCAGAGAGGCGGCGATCAATTCCGGGTTGCTGCCGATAAAGTAACCGCACAGGGCCAGGATGACGACCCAGATGCCGGCACCGGCCGCGGTAAAGATGACAAAGAGGCCGAGGTTCATGCGGGCCAGGCCGGCAGGCAGGCTGATGTACTGCCGGATGCCGGGCAAAAGGCGGCCGATAAAGGTGGAGATATGGCCATGCCGCGCAAAAAATCGATCCGAACGGTCCAGGCTCTTTCTGCTGACCAGGAAGTAGCGGCCATACTTTTCAAAGAGCGGCCGACCCCATTGCACGGCCAGCCAGTAGTTGAAAAGAGCGCCCAGAAGGCTGCCGGCGATGGCGGCGGCAATCACCAGGCCCAGCGACATCTCGCCGCGGGCAGCGAGATAACCGGCCGGGGGGACCACCACCTCGCTGGGAAAGGGAAAGAACGAGGATTCCAGAAACATCAGGACCACAATGCCGGTATAACCCCACTGGTCGACAGTGTTGACGAGCCAGTTAACAATGACATGAAACATAGTTTTTTCTCTATTTTACCTGAAATATCACCTCAAGCCGTCACGGATTCAGGTTTTGTTTACTCCTGCTCTTGCCGGGCGACAAAATTCAAGGTCGTATGCACGGTGAACAGGGGAAAGAGCAGGGCCATGAAAAAAATATTGAGCAAGGGAATCATGCTGATCAGCGCCGGCAGGACGCCGAGACGAAAGGAGCGGCTTCGGTTTTTCCGGACCCAGTTTATCTTGCGCCCCAGGCTCCAGCGATGGCGCGAGGCGGGATAATCGACAAACATCAGGGCCGAGTAAAAGGTGTAGATCAGGAAGACAATCACCTGGCCGACAACAGGAATAAAGTTGGCAAACAGGGCCACCACCGTGACCAGGATACCGACAGCGCCGATCTTGCAGCCTTCAAGCAGGTCGGTAATCACCCCCGCAACGGTAAATCCTTCCTCGACCTGAAAGTTGCTGCCGGCATAGATTTTTTCAGCGGCCGTACTTAAAAAAATGTAGCCGGGGGTCGTCGCACAGTAGGCGACGAGAAAGGCGAGGTAAAAGGCCGCCATCCGGGAAACGAAAAGAAAGAGAATTTTCAAGACAAACCAGCCCTGGACCAGGAACCAGCTCCGGATACCGGTGACGGCCGGGGCCTGCTGAAAAAAATGACCGGTCAGGACGCCGATGAGATCCACGGCCAGCTGATAGCCCAGCCAGGTCAGCAGACCCGTCACCAGGACCAGCAGCAGGCTCCAGGCCAGGAGCTTGACATGGCGCAGGAGAAAAGACGTGGAAAAGGTAAGGGGAATCCACCCTGCCCGGCGGCGGGAAGTTGTATTTTCGGAAGTTGTCGTCTGCATGATGATAGTATCGGCGAAATCGTGCTTTCGGGCAAGCTAAGTGTTGCGCCGCCCTGCGGGGCGCCCGATCACGGATTCAGGTTATAAGAATCCGGCACCACAGATTACCCGATTACGCCAGGAAAGCAATACCGTCTTTTTACCATTCGCCTGCCGCCTCAACGGCCGGTTTGCCGGAGCAATAAGACAGGGCGGCCGTCAGGCCGGCGGACCACTTTCCGCTCGACCGGCAGGCCCGCAGCCAACCCCGCCGGCGAGACCACCTGCCGGGTGCGGGGCAGATTGACGAGCCCCAGGTAACGATGCACGCTCATACGGGTGAGGGTCCCGACCCAGAGCGGCGCCGCTCCGTCAAGACGAATCCCGGTCGGCCAGAGCCGCAGGGCCAGGAACCCTTCCCTGCCGGCCGGCCGGGAATGGATGAGCAGCAATTTTTCGTGGCGGCCGTCATGGACCTGGGGCAGGATGGGTAGTTGCCGCGGCTCAGGCTCGGCCAGGAGCCAGTGCAGGGCGGTCATGGGCGTCAAGCCCACCGGCCGGAGCCAGCCTTTTGTCCGCAACTGTTTTCGCAGCCAGGCGAGATCACCCGCGTACTGTACATTCAGGGGCTGCTCCGGTTCTCCTTCAAGATCCTGCCGGGCGGCCGGCAGCCGGCGCCACTCGCCGGCGAGCCATGTCGCGGCGGCCATGGTCTTCTCCTGATAGCGCAGGGCATAGCGCTGCCGGCTGCCGGCAAACGACATGGACCAGTGCAGGCCGGCGGCCAGGAGAAAGACGGTGAGACAGAGAACCGACAGGCCGCGAAACGAGCAGGACGGGGCATGATGAAAATAGGCAATGAGCAGCAGGACGAGCCAGGCCGTTCCCAGGCTGTAGCCGCCGGCCACATCGGAAAACCAGTGGGCTCCGAGATAGAGACGCGAGGCGCCGATAGCCGTCATCAAAAAAACAGCAAGGGCCACTGGCAGCCAACGCCGCCGGGCCGAAAGTTCCCGGCAGCAGAGCATGGCCAGGAAACCGAAAACCACGACACTCATGGCGGCATGGCTGCTGGGAAAGGCCCAGTGAACAGCGCCGCCGTACATATCAACGGGCCGCGGGATGCGGGTCAGATTTTTGACCACGGTGACCAGCAGCAGCCCCCCGGCCACCGTGCCGGCCAGGAACAGGCCGCTATAGCGGTCGCGCCGCCAGAACAGCCAAGCCACGGCGGCCAGGGCCAGGGGCATGGTGACCGCGGCATCTCCCAGCATGGTCAGGCCGATCATGATCACATCACCCCAGGGGGAACGCAGACCCTGAAGCAGATGATAGACCGAGTGATCGAGGCGGACCAGGGGGTCGCCGGTAACCACATCCTCGGTAATGCCGAGAAAAATCCAGGCCGCACCGACAAAGAGAAGGGACAGGAGCAGCAGGGGCCGGAACAGGGGCTGGTCGGGGTCCAGCAGGCCGCCAAGCCATTGCCGCCGGAGAGGAGAACGGCGCAGGACCGTGCGCAGCCCCTGTTCCCAGGCCGGGAAGCGGCGGACGGCCAGGCCGACGATACGGCGGGACAGAAAAAAAACCGCCCAGCCGCCGAACAAGACCAGGGCCAGCAGGATGGCCAGCCGGCCGGCCACCTCACCGGCCAGGGCCAGTGAGGCGCCGAAGGCCATGCCCGGCAGCAGATAGGCGGGCGCCCAGCCCAGGGCGGACAACACGTTGTAGAGGAAAAAACGCTCCGGCTTCATCGCCAGCATCCCGGCAACCAGGGGAATAACCGGCCTGAGGGGACCGACAAAACGGCCGAAAAAGACCGATTTGCCGCCATGGGCCTGAAAAAAGGCCTCGCCCCGGGCCAGCACTGCCTGGTGCCGGGCAAAAATCCGGAACGAACGGATATCCTCCCGATAGTGGCGGCCCAGCCAGTAACTGAGGCCGTCGGCCAACACCGCCCCCAGCACCGCCCAGCCCATGGTGGGCCAGAAGGCAAGCGCCCCGGCGGCAATCAGGGCTCCCGCCGCCAGCATCAGGGCCGCGCCGGGTACCAGCAGGCCGATTCCCGCCAGCGACTCGGAAAATGAAATCAACAGGACAGCCAGGCCCGCCACCTGCGGGTGCCCGGATATCCAGATAGTAATCAATTGAATCAAATGACTCATTGCATCGCCAGGACCAGGTCCGGTTACGGCCGCCGCCGACCAGCCGGCCGGCCCTGCCTTATTACTTTAAAAAAATTCCAAACAACTTGATGATTATATAAGAAGAAATGTTATAATGCCAGCCGTCGGTTTGATTGATCCGCCGGGAGAAGAGCGCCACCGGGACTGGCGGGCAGTTCATGCCTTCTCATTGTTTCAGTGGTATTTTTCTTTTTTTGTGCCGGACAGCGATGAGCAACACGAATAAACTTTGTTAAATAAACCCCGGCAGGAATTTTCACAAGGAGAGATATATGGGCGATACCATCCGTTTCGGAGTCTCGATCCAGGACCAGTTGTTAAACCGTTTTGACACCTTGATTGCCCAAAAGGGTTATGTCAACCGCTCAGAGGCCATCAGGGATCTCATTCGTAACGCCTTGGTGGAAAATGACTTAGGCAACGAGGAAGAGGAAGCGGTAGGCACGATCTCCCTGGTCTATGACCATCATACCCGCGACCTGTCTGATAAACTGACCGTCCACCAGCATTCCCATTACCGGGAAATTATCTCCTCCCTCCATGTCCACCTGGACCATCATAACTGCCTGGAAGTGGTGGTGGCCAGGGGCAAGAGCAAAGATATCAAGCACCTGGCCCAGGAATTAATCGGCACCAAGGGTGTTAAACACGGCCGGCTGATGGCGACCACCACGGGGAAAAATTTATAGACTCCGCGTTCGTATTCTCGGCAGCGCCGCCAATCCAGATATCTTCCTATCACCTGGATCCTTCATGGATAATCTTGTTACCGGCCTGTTTTTTGGTAACAGTTCACCAGGAGCGACAACCTCGGGAGATACTCTGCCCGTACGTTTTTTTTGCCGCCGCTAAAGCTACTTAACCAGAGGAAAACAATGCCGCACTCGAAAGCCATAATCATAAACCTGCTGTTGATTCCCCTGGTCTTATTCGCCTTGACCGCAAGCGCGGCGACCGGGACTACAGACAGCGGGAAAAAAAGCGCCATGACCACGGGACAGGCGGCGATCCTGGGGGTGGTTGAAGGCCTGACGGAATACCTGCCGGTCAGTTCCACCGGCCACCTGCTCCTCGCTGAACGGATCATGGGCATCGGCTATTCCACCGCGAAATCAGCCGCGGAAAAAGAGCGCACCAAGGAGGCCTCGGACGCTTACACCATCTGCATCCAGGCGGGCGCGATTATCGCCGTGCTGGGCCTGTATTTCCTGCGGGTCAAACAGATGATACGGGGACTCATGGGCAAGGACCCGGAAGGCCGGCGGATGCTCATCAACGTGGCGGCCGGTTTTCTGCCGGCGGCCGTGATCGGGCTCCTGTTCAACAACATCATCAAATCCTACCTGTTCGGCCCGTGGCCGGTGATAAGCGCCTGGTTTGCGGGCGGGGTGGCGATCCTCGCCGTGAGCTGGGGGCTCCGGGGGAACCACCGGGAGGCCCATAGCGGCATGTCGCTCAACGAGCTGACCTGGAAGATGGCCTTGATCATCGGTTTTGCCCAGTGTATCGCCATGTGGCCCGGCGTCAGCCGCAGCCTGGTGACCATCGTCGGCGGCCTGCTGGTGGGGATGTCCATGGCGGCGGCCGTGGAGTTCAGTTTTCTGCTCGGCGTGGTGACGCTCGGCGCCGCCACGGCCTACGACGGACTCCGGCATGGCCACATCATGTTGCAAACCTTCAGCGGCACGTCCCTGGCCGTCGGCGTGGTGTTTGCCTTCATTGCCGCCGTGCTGTCCGTAAAATGGATGGTGTCCTACCTCAACAACCACGGCCTGGCCGTCTTCGGCTATTACCGGGTGGCCCTGGCAGTGGTGGCGGCCGTATTGATTTCCACCCGGATGATATGACCTGAATCCGTGACGGCTTGAGGTGATAATCCATGCAATATGTGGAATTTATTGCATTACTGCCGAATAAAATCATTTTATGGTCTTCACCTCGCCGCCCTGCGGGGCGCCCGATAACGGCGCATCTGCTGCGTTGGCAACTCGTTGATATCACACCAGGATAATCAACATCGTTGCCGCCTT
>JAADIK010000085.1 GCA_013151365.1 Deltaproteobacteria bacterium | reverse complement strand
GTGGTCGCGGCCGGCGCGGGTTGCCCCATGCCGAAGCTCGTTGCCTGGTGCGGCCGCCATGGCCTGGCCGGCCTGGAGTTCATGACCGGTATTCCCGGGAGCGTCGGCGGGGCCGTGTGCATGAATGCCGGTGCCTGGGGCCGGGCCGTCGGCGACTGCCTGGATTTTGTCGAGTTTGTCGATCGGCAGGGACGGAGCCGCCGGGTGCCGAGGCCTGATCTCGTCTTTTCCTACCGGCGGCTGCAGCCCCGGGAGGCGGTCCTGAACGATGCGGTCATTACGGGCGCCGGTTTTGTCCTGCAGCCGGGTGATCCCGGGGAAATTCAGGAGAGGGGCCGGGAATACCTGGCCCGGCGCCGGGAAAAGCAGCCGGCCGGCGTGGCCTCTGCCGGTTCTTTTTTCAAGAATCCCGCAGGCGATTCTGCCGGCCGGTTGATCGAGGCCGCCGGGCTCAAGGGCTTCAGCTCGGGACGGGCCATGGTCTCATTTGAACATGCGAATTTTATTGTCAATACCGGTCAGGCATCAGCGAACGAGATCATCGAGTTGATGAACGAGATCCAGAAAAGGGTGTTTCATGCTTCCGGCATTATGCTGGAGCCGGAAGTGCATCTTTTGTAGTTGCCGGCTGTCCGGCAGCAAGGAGTGAGGGAGCCAGGGATGTACAGGCCGCAGGCACCGGAGAAAGCGGGAGGGTTCAGGCGATTGGCGGATTGGCTCGCCGCCGCGGTCAGGGGTCTGCCGGAAAAGCTGCGCCGGCGTCATCCGGGCCTGCCCCACGCTGTTGCCGCTCGTCAGCGCTCATGGCGATTAAAAAAGCTGTCACTCCGGGCAACATTCGGCCTGCTCGTGGTGGTCCTGGTCGCCGCCGGCGGCTGGCTGAGCTATAAGATGGTGTCTAACTCCGACATTTTCTGCCTGACAACGGTGACGATCAAGGGCAATAAAATGACGAGGGATCAGCAGATTATCGATGCGGCCCGGCTCGAACCGGGCATCAACCTGCTGGCCCTGGATACCGTCCGGGCCACAAAGATGGTTGAAAAGCTGCCCTGGGTAGCCCGGGCCCGGATCAAGCGATATTGGCCGTCAACGGTAGAGGTCATCGTTCAGGAACACCACCCCCTGGCCCTGGTCAATATCGGCCCGGCAGGGCGGCAGCGCCTTTTTTACGTGGACGAGCAGGGCCGGGTCTTTGCCCCCCTTGCCGTGTCAAGGGATTTCGATTTCCCGGTCCTGACCGGGACACTCGTTACCAGGAGCCTGAAAGACGGGCGGATTGTGGCGGACTCCCAGGCGGGCCAGGCCCTGGCTCTTTTGCAGCTGGCCGCCCGGGGGAACCAGATTCTGCCGGTTCAGTCCATCTCGGAGGTCCATGTCAGCGACAAAGACGGTTTGATCGTCTATCTGGTCGATTATCCCTTCCCTATTTATATGGGCAAAGGGCAGATCAGGACCCGGTACTACCAGTTGGTCAAGATTCTCGGCCGGCTCTACCGTCGGCACCGGGTCAAGAACATTACTGAAATTCGCATGAATTATGCAAAAAACAGGATTCTGGTGGCCAGCTCGGGTCCTTTGAAAGGGAAATGAGTATGGAAGAAAACGACGAAATTCGAGAACAGGGTATACTGGTTGCGGGGCTCGATATCGGGACGACCAAGATATGCGCCGTGATCGGCGAGGTCTTTGCCGACCGCGTCGATGTCATCGGCGTCGGGATTGCCGCCTCTTCCGGGATGCGGAAGGGCGTTGTCGTCAACATCGAGTCCACGGTCAAGTCCATCCGCGAGGCGGTGACCAAGGCCGAGGACTCGGCCGGCTGTGTTATCGAAACGGTGTTTGTCGGGATTGCCGGCAATCATATCAAGGGTTTCAACAGTCCCGGGATTATTGCCATCAACAATCAGGAAATCAAGCAGAAGGACATTGAGGCGGTCATTCAGGCCGCCCAGACGGTCAAGATTTCCGCCAACCAGCAGATCATCCATGTGCTGCCGCAGGAGTACATGGTTGATGACAACACGGGAATCCAGAATCCCCTGGGCATGACCGGGGTGCGGCTGGTGACCAATGTGCATATCGTCACCGCGGATGTCACTGCGCTGCATAACCTGGTCACCAGCTGCAATCGTGCCGGTTTGCAGGTGTCCGAGATTGTCCTTGAGTCGGTGGCCTCTTCGCATACCGTGCTGAACCGGGACGAAATGGAACTCGGCGTGGCCCTGGTGGATATCGGCGGCGGCACCACGGACCTGGCCATTTTCTGCAACGGCACCATCAAGCATACCTGGGAGTTGGCCCTGGGCGGCAACAGCCTGACCAGTGACCTGTCGGTCGGCCTGCGGACACCGCTGCAGGATGCGGAAGAACTCAAATATATGTATGGCGGCGCGCTCTCCTCGATGATCAAGGAAAACCTGGTGGTCGAGGTGCCGACCGTCGGCGACCGCAAACCGCGCAAGGTTTCGCAGCGGGTCATGGTGGAAATCCTGGAGGCGCGGATGGAGGAAATTCTGCAGCTGGTGAACAAGGACCTCAGCACCTCCGGTTACCGCAGCCATCTGAATGCCGGGGTCGTGATCACCGGCGGCACGGCCCTGCTGGCCCACATGGTGGAGATGGCCGAGCAGGTTTTTGATATGCCGGTCCGCATCGGTTATCCGCACGGGGTCGGCGGCCTGGTCGAGGAGGTGGATTCGCCGCGCTGTACCACCGGGGTCGGCCTGCTCCTTTACGGCGGTCAGGCCATACGTTCCAGGGCCAGGGGGCCGAAAGGCGTTATGGGGAAACTGACAAAATGGGTGAAAAATATAGTCTGATAGCCAAGGACCTGGATCCGTGAGCGTTCGAGAATGGTGCAGATGCAAGGCGGCGACGATGTTGATTATCCTGGTGTGATATCAACGAGTTGCCAACGCAGCAGATGCGCCGTTATCGGGCTCCCCGCAGGGCGGTGCGGTGAAGAGCAGTAAATACGTTTATTCGGAGATAATGTAATAGATTCCAGATGTTGCATGGAATATCACCGAAAGCCGTCACGGATCCAGGAAGGAATCTTCTTTGGTCTCAGTGTCGTTAATGGTATATTATTGAGTAAACAGGGAATACCGAAATTCGAGGGGGAAACCATGGCGTTCAGAATGGTTGAGGAAGAATCTGTGGCGATCATCAAGGTGATCGGCGTTGGCGGCAGCGGTGGCAATGCGATTAACACCATGGTGGAGAACCGCCTGGGCGGTGTCGAGTTTATTGCCGCCAATACCGATATGCAGGCGCTGGAGCGTTCCCGCGCCGATGTCCGTTTGCAACTCGGTCCCGGGATTACCAAGGGTATGGGGGCCGGCGCCGACCCGGAAAAGGGCAAGGACGCCGCCCAGGAAAGTTACGAGGATATCCAGGGGGTGCTCCAGGGGGCGGACATGGTTTTCATTACCGCCGGACTCGGCGGCGGCACCGGCACCGGCGCCGCCCCGGTTATCGCCAAAATGAGCAAGGAGTCCGGGGCGTTGACCGTGGCCGTCGTCACCAAGCCTTTCTATTTTGAAGCCAAGACCAGGATGCGCAATGCCGAGAAAGGCTGGGAGGAATTAAAAAAATATGCCGACACCATCATCACGGTGCCCAACGACCGGCTCCTCGGCCTGATGCAGAAGAACTCCACCCTGGTCAGCATGATGCAGATGGTCGACAATGTCCTGCTGCAGGCCGTCAAGGGGATAACGGACCTGATCAATCTGCCCGGCCATATTAATGTTGATTTCGCCGATCTGAAAACGGTGATGAAAGAGGTGGGACCGGCCATTATGGGCTCCGGGGCCGCGGCCGGGGAAAACCGGGCCACCGAGGCGGCCAAGAGGGCCATCGATAACCAGTTGCTGGAAGACGTGGGTATTGACGGCGCCAAGGGTATTCTCATTAATATCTCCGCGACTCAGGACAGCCTGACCATGATTGAATTCATGGACGCCTCGGCCCTGATCCAGGACAAGGCGCACGAAGACGCCAACATTATTATCGGCGCCCTCTTTGACGAGTCCCTGGGAGAAGAGTTGCGGGTCACCGTTATCGCCACCGGCATTGCCGGCATCGAGGAAACCGAGACCCTGCCGCACATCGAGGTGACGCGGAACAGAAGGCAGGAAGAAGAGTCGGCGCGTCATCCGGACCCGAAAGCGCCGAGGGAGTCAGGGGATAACCGGACGGAGAGAAACGCCCCGCCAAACCCGGTGCCGCGTTCACGCATCATGCCGCCACCGATTTTTGACGATCATGAAAGTGATAACTGGGAAGAGCCGGCCTATATTCGCAAGAAAGCAAATTAGTCTCTTGGTTTCTATATTGTTGTTCACTCCTGCTCGTACCGGTACGCCGTTTGCCGGTGCCGTCTGAATCCCTTGTCGTCATTTCTTGCCACGGAAAACGGCACGGTCAGAAAAAAATGGACAGGCCGGCTCGCGGCGGCCCTGATCTATCCCAACACCTATCCGGTTGCCGTTTCCAACCTCGGCTTCCAACTGGTGTACAGCCTGCTCAACGAACATGACGATCTGGTCTGCGAGCGTTTTGTCTATCCCCTGGCCGACGAACCGCTACGTTCCCTGGAATCAAACCGGCCCCTGGGCGATTTCCCCCTGGTCCTGACCTCCGTCAGTTTTGAACATGATTATCCCCGCCTGATCGCGATGCTCGCCGCCGGCGGGATAGAGGTGCTGGCAGAGAAGCGGCCGGACGCTATCCGGGCCGGCTCGCCGCTGGTCATCATGGGTGGCGTGGCCGTGTTCATGAATCCCGAGCCGCTGGCCCCCTTTGCCGATCTCATGGTGATCGGCGAGGCCGAGCCCGTGTTGCCGGGCCTGCTTGAGCTGGTCAGGAAATCCCTGGCCGCCGGCGCCGGCCGTCTTGACTTGCTGCATGAAGCCGGGTCGCGCCTGGCAGGTTGTTATGCCCCGGCCCTCTACTCCTTTCGCTACAAAGATCAGGGCATTGTGGAGTCAATCAGTCCGGCCCCCGGCCTGCCCGCCCGGGTCCGCAAGGTCGTGCAGGAGAACATGGATATTGCCGCGCATTCCCGGCAGCTGTCGCCGGCCGCCGAACTCGGCATGTTTATGACGGAACTGGGCCGCGGCTGCAGCCGCGGCTGCCGTTTTTGCGCTGCGGGTTTCATCTACCGGCCGCCGCGTCTCTGGAGCGCCAAGGCCGTTCTTGACAGCCTGCGGCAGCGCCCGGAGGGCTTTGACCGGGTTGGTCTGCTGGGCATGGAGATGGCGGACCACGAGGTCCTGGATCGTATTTCCGGGTATCTTGCGGACCAGTCCTGTTCGCTTTCCTTTTCCTCCCTGCGGGCGGACCGTATTTCCGGCCGCTTGCTCTCGCTTCTGGCCGGGTCGTCCCTGAAAAGTGCCGCCATCGCCCCGGACGGCTGCTCGGAGAGGTTGCGGCGGGTCATCAACAAGGGGCTGACCGAGAAAGACCTGCTGGCCGCGGCGCAGTCCCTGGTGGAGGCCGGGATTGTCCATTTAAAGCTCTATGTGATGATCGGCCTGCCCACTGAAACGACAACCGACCTGGATGAGTTGATAACGCTTATCCATCGTTTGCGGGAACGGATTCTGCCGATCGGCCGCAACCGGGGCCGGGTGACCGGGATGACCCTGTCGGTGAACAGTTTCGTGCCCAAACCCTGGACGCCGTTTCAGTATTTTTCCTTTGGCGGGCTGTCGGCGGCAAGGGCCGCCGCCTGCCCGGACGAAGTTGAAGCGGTTATGGCGCTCAAGGGAAAAATCAGGTATCTTCGCAAGAAACTGGCAGGTATCGCCAACCTGAGGATGAACGTGGACCGGCCGGAAGGGGTCCTGCAACAGGCGGTCTTTTCCCGGGGTGACCGGCGGCTGGCGCCGGTGTTGCTGGATATGGCCGTCAGGGGCCTTTCCTTTAAGCGGTCCATGCGGGCGCACGGTCTGACCGCATGGGAATACGCGGTCCGGCCCCGCAGTGAAGATGAACTGTTCTGTTGGGATGTCATTGACCACGGTCTGCACAAAGAGTACCTGTGGCGCGAATACCTCAAGAGCGCGCGCGAGCAGTTGACCACAGCCTGCGACCCAAGCAGATGCCGCCGTTGCGGAGTGTGCAATGAAGGTAAGCCGTCACAGGCACCCCATCTTCACGCGGTCGCTCCCGCCCGCATAGAGTGACTATAGCGAACGAAAGCGACTACGTAAATCTGTGGCACCTGTGGCGGCTTACAGGTTAGATGCAAGTAATAACGCAGAGTGCCACACCCTGCGACCGGTTACCAATGAAGATGCGACTGCCTGATTTCTTCGGCAAGAGAAAAAAAAACAAGGTTCGTAATAGAAACGCCGCTCTGCAGCCCTTCAAGCTGGTCAAGTATTTTTCCTTTACCAGCCTGGGGGTTATTCTTGTGGCCTCCTTTGTTCTTTCCTGGGTCATTTCCAACAATGCCAAACATGTTCTTCTCGCTCGCAGCGAGGCCTATTCCGAGCTTTTTGCCGAGAATCTGAACCGCCAGGTATTTCTGCGTTTTGTCCTGCCGACCGTGATCAGGTACGGCAGTATCGCCCTTAGCAACCACACCCAGTTCGAGCGTCTTGATGCCATTGTCCACAATATCACCCGGGGCATGGGAATTGATTCGGTGACCATCTACGACTCTGAGGAAAATATCATCTCCTATTCCACCAAGCCGGAACTGGTGGGCAAGACCGACATGGGCGGGATTGAGTATTTCAAGGCGCTGCGGGGAGAAAACAATTCCGTTCTTGAGTCCAGCGGCTCGCTCTTTAACCTGCTGCCCGGTCCCCCGCCGGTATACTGCAAACTCAAGACCTATATTCCGTTTCGCCAGGAGCGGAAACTCGGTGAGCGGAGCGGCAGCATCATGGGCGTCATCGAGATCGTGAATGATCTTTCCGGGGACATGGAGGCGATTGCCGACCTGCAGGGCCGGATTATCATCTCATCCCTGACGATCATGGGCATCCTGTTCGGTGTTCTTGCTTTCATCGTGGTCCGGGCCAACCGGATCATGGAGGCCAGGGCCCGGGAACGGCAGGTTCTCGAAGAAAAGCTGTATGAAGCCGACCGCCTGGCCAGCCTGGGCAAAATGGTGGCAGCGGTTTCCCACGAAATCAAGAATCCGCTGGGTATCGTCCGCTCGACCGCTGAAATTCTCGGCAACCGGATCAGCCGGGTGGCGCCGGGCAACGAGCATCTGGCCGCCATCATTGTGGAAGAGACCGCCCGTCTCGATAGTATCGTCCGCGAGTTTCTTGATTTTGCCCGGCCGCAGGACCCGCGAATGGAACCGGCCCGGCTCAACAGCCTAGTGGAACGGTTGAGTCGCTTTATGCAGCCGGAGCTGGCCAAGAAATCAGTCGTCCTGGAGCTGGAACTTGATCCTGACCTGCCTGAAATTATCATGGATTCGGAGCAGATATACCAGGTGTTGCTCAACATGGTTATCAATTCGATCCAGGCCATGCCCGACGGGGGTACGATCACGGTGAGGACGGGATCGGCCCCGGCGGGTGACGGCGTGGTGCTGGAAATCCGGGATACCGGCGCCGGCATGTCGGCGGCAAAGATGGAGCAGATCTTTACGCCGTTCTTTACGGACAAGAGCCGCGGTACCGGCCTGGGCCTGGCCATTGCCAAAAATATCATTGAACAGCATAACGGTTGTATCGAAGTGACCAGCATTGAAGGAGAGGGCAGCACCTTTACCATCATTTTCCGGCCGGTCGAGGAGTAAGAAATAATGTCCCCTGGCCGGAACATGACTGCCGCCATCAAAAAAAAGTTGCTGGCGTCTATCTATGAAACGTATGAAACGGTTCTGGCCGATACTTTTTTCGCCTGCCGGAAGGGCTGCGCTTCATGCTGCACGCAAAGCGTCACCCTAACCGCCCTTGAAGGGAATAATATCCTGGAATATCTGGCTGAATATGACGTGATCCGGGAGGACGAGCTGGCCGCCCGCCTGGCGGCCGCCACCCCCTCGCTGCCGGCATGTACGACCAACCGGTTCGCCAAATCGTTTCTCGACGGCAAGGTGCCGGAGACCGGGGCGGAAGAATGGAGCTTTGCCCCCTGCATTTTTCTGGCCGGGAATTGCTGCTCAATCTATCCCGCCCGGCCTTTTGCCTGCCGCTGTTTCGCCTCGACCGCACCCTGCGGGCCTGAAGGTGCGGCGGCATTGCCGACCGCCGTAATATCCCTGAACACCGCCGTAATGCAGATTATCGAGCATATTGACCGGGGCGGCTGCTGGGGAAATATGATCGAGGTGCTCAAGTCATTGTCGGGCCTGAAACCGGCAGGAGGAGGGGCCGGGCCCGGGCATAAAAAGTCAGGACTTTATATTTCTCAGGAAAATCCGGGCTTTCTCATCCCGCCCGAAGATGAGGCGGCGGTTGTGAAGTATCTCAACACGCTGTATATGAAAGAGACGGCAGGGAGGACTTTTGCCGAGTGGCTGCATTAAAAAATATAATGGCCGGGTACCGGCGGGCCATACCGGGATGGATGAATGATGAGCAGAAAAACAGCGGTTTCCCGTTCTGAGCGCTATTCGCATGCCATGCCCTTCGGGACCGGGCTCCTGCCGCAGGGCGGTGTCTTGTTCCGTCTCTGGGCGCCCCGAGCCCAAACCGTCGAGTTATGCCTTGAGGAAGAAAACGGGCCGCAGGAGTTCTTTCCCATGGACTGGACGGCGGACGGCTGGTTTCAGCTTGAGGTCTCTGCCGCCGCTCCCGGTTCCCTTTATCGCTTCCGCATTGATTCGGACCTCCTGGTCCCTGATCCTGCTTCACGCCGCCAGTTCGGCGATGTTCACGGCCCGAGCGTGGTGGTCGATCCGGAAGATTTTTTCTGGCAGGATAACGCCTGGCAGGGCAGGCCCTGGGAAGAAGCGATAATCTACGAAATCCATGTCGGCGCCTTTTCGCCGGCCGGGACCTTTGCCGGGGTTGTCGAGCGTTTGGACTACCTGGTTGAACTGGGCGTGACCGCCATAGAATTGATGCCGGTTGCCGACTTCCCGGGTCGCCGGAACTGGGGATATGACGGCGTCCTGTTATTTGCCCCGGCTGCCGCTTACGGCGGCCCGGCAGACCTTAAACGGTTGGTCCGGGCGGCGCATGCCAGGGGACTGATGGTGTTTCTGGATGTGGTTTACAATCATCTGGGGCCGGAGGGGAATTACCTCTATGTCTATGGCGGCGACGTTTTTTTTACCGACCGCTATCAAACGCCCTGGGGTTCGGCGGTCAACTTTGCCGGTCAAGGCAGCCGGCCGGTCCGGGATTTTTTCATCCATAACGCCCTGTACTGGCTCGAAGAGTATCGTTTTGACGGACTTCGTCTTGATGCCGTGCACGCGATTTTCGACGATTCCTGCCCCGACATTCTGACGGAACTGGCGGCAACGGTGCGGGAACGCCTCGGCCGGCACCGGCATATTCACCTGGTCCTGGAAAACGACAACAACGAGGCCCATTACCTGGACCGGACCGAAAACGGCTCTCCCGTCCACTTTACCGCGCAGTGGAATGATGACCTCCACCATGCCTGTCATGTCCTCCTGACCGGCGAGCAGACCGGCTATTACCTTGATTATGCGGATGCGCCGCTTCGTCACCTGGGGCGCTGCCTGGCCGAAGGCTTTGCCTATCAGGGAGAGGCTTCCGCATACCGTCACGGCACCTGCCGCGGTGAGAAAAGCGCCCATCTGCCGCCGCCGGCCTTTGTCTCTTTTTTGCAGAATCACGACCAGGTCGGCAACCGGGCCCTCGGGGAGCGGCTGACCACCCTGGCCCCGGAGCCGCTGCTCCGGATCACGGCGGCCCTCGTGCTCCTGGCTCCGTCGTCGCCGCTGCTCTTTATGGGCGAGGAATTCGGCGCCCGCACGCCTTTTCTTTTTTTCTGTGATTTCGGACCTGACCTGGCCCGGAGCGTGACCGAAGGACGCCGACGGGAATTCGCCGGTTTCCCGGAGTTTGCCGAGCCGGAGCTGCAGGCCCGGATTCCGGACCCCAATGCAATCGCCACCTTCAAGGCCTCGTGCCTCTGTTGGCCGGAGCAAAAAGGCGAAACCGGCCGCCGGTTTCTGCAACTCTATAAAACCCTGCTCAGGCTGCGCCGGCAGGAGATCATTCCCCGCCTGGCCGGGATGCGGGGGGGCGGGGCGGAGTACCGGATCATCGGCCCCAAGGCGCTGCAGGTCGGCTGGGTCCTGGGCGATGGCTCCCGGCTGCTGGTGGTCGTCAATTTCGCCGCGGCAGCGGCAGAGTATATGCCGCCGCCCGCCGCCGCCCTGATCTACGCCGCCCCCGATGACCGGCAGGACATGTGGAAGAAGCACCGGCTACCCCCGCAATCCGTTGCGTGGTTTCTGGAAACTTAACGCTGAACCGCACAGGTATTGTGTGGAGAGCAGGTTTGAATGGACGAGGAAATATTTAACAAAATCTGTACTTTTTTCGGCATGGTGACCTGTTCGCCCGACCATGAGGGAGACGGACCGGGGCTGTCGCCGGCGGCACAACAGGATATCCTGGCTGCTTTCGGCATCGACGGCTCTGATGAGGAGGCGCTCG
>JAADIK010000082.1 GCA_013151365.1 Deltaproteobacteria bacterium | reverse complement strand
ATGACATCGGCATTGATGATGGTTACCGCCGCCGCCCCTTCCCGATGGACAACGGCAATTCCGAGGGCGGAGTGTTTCAGCATCATGCTGTCGTTCCTGCCGTTGCCGATACTGGCGACCCGCGAACTGCCGAGTTCGTCGATGTATTGCTTTTTTCCCGATATCTGGTCGGCCTGCTGCATGATTTCAAGTTTACAGGGAACCCCTTTCAACTGGGAAGCCGCCAGGCCGAAAGTGTCTGCGGTGATAATATGCATGGTCAACTGTTTTGACAATTCGGTTAATATATCGGCCACTCCTTTAAACAAAATGCCGTCCTCGGCAAGGGTCCCGTTGTAATCCATTACAAGATAGTCGATGTTAAGAGTACCGAACCCCGGTATATCCAGTGTATACATCTGCATCCTCCCTGGTAATTTCCTTATACCTGTAGTTATCGTTATAGCTGCTTTTTAAAATAAATCTACCGCATATTTTATCCCGGCGGCAGGGAGTTTGCGAGCCCCCCGCAGTCCCGGCCGTGGCGGTATTTTCGTAAGGGCCTGTAAGAAAATAACATGGGCAAGATTGCGCTCATATTCGGGTCGGATTTGGTTACGGCAATTGAGTAGAACCGCAGGCGTAGCAGGGCTACGTCGAGGATTTTGCGATTGCGCCGTAACCAAAGATGGCCTGAAGATGAGATGCAAGATGTTCTTGTTATTTTCTTACAGGCCCTAAGTTTCTCCTTGTTGTATCCAGCCCGTTATTATAACATAAATTAAATGTGTATAATCTCAAGATCATAACTCTTGTTTTAAAGTGAGGACGGAGAGAATAGCACCATGGGCTCACAGGTATATGCAGGGATAAAGAGAATATTCAAAAAACCCATGGTCAACCATTCGCTGGTCGGCGCCCTGATCGGCTACTTCTTTTTTCATCCGGTCACCATGGTCATCTACCACTTCACCTATTACCGGTCGAAGACCGCCGGCTGCGATTTTATGGATGACGCGATCAGGCATCTCGTCATGTCTTTTCGGCCGGCCATGTTGCCGATGGCCCTGCTGTATACGCTGGTTGGTGCGATTATCGGCTTGTTTTACGGCTATTATGCGCAAATCATCTTCAGAAAAAACCAATTGCTCCGGGAAAATGAACAGCAGCTGAGAGAGCACTTGCTGTTGATTGAAAAACAGGCGAGCCTGGGCATTATTGCCAGCTCGATCGGCCACGAGATCAGCAATATTCTCACCGCCGTAATAGGCTATTGCCAGTTGTTGCAGTTTCAGGACGAGACCCCGCAGAGGATTCGCGCCGACCTGGATAAAATATTCAAAACCTCGAATGACCTGGTGAAGCTGTCCCGGGCCCTGTTGGACCTGGGCCGGCCGCGGGACTCCAAGGAGGAAGAGATTGATGTCTGCGAGGTCCTCGACTCGGTGACCGAGACTCTGGTCCTGTGCGGGGTGCTCAAGAGGATGACCATCACCCGGGCCTATGCGGACTGTCCGTTGGTCATCAGGGGTGACCGGTTCCTGCTGGAACAGGTGGTACGAAACATCGAGATGAATAGTGCCCAGGCCATGGACGGCCAGGGCGAACTCGTCCTGGAGGCCGGCCGACAGCCCGGGGACGGGGAGATCTACTTCAGGATCAAGGACTCCGGTCCCGGGATCCCGGAGGAAAACCTGCCCCGGATTTTTACCCCCTTCTTCACCACCAAGGGGGAGAAGAAGGGCAACGGCCTGGGCCTGAGCATTGTCAAGCAGATCATCGAACAGCTCGGCGGCACGATCACGGCCCGGAACAGGGAAGAGGGGGGCGCCGAGTTCGAGGTTGTCCTGCCGGCGGCCTGAGCCGGATTTGTCAGGCGGCGGCGCGGCTGAGGATACCCTGCGTGAGGCCCCGGTAATCCCGGTAAGCGGTTTTTTCGGTTGACGTGTTCTCTCTTTTCCTTTAAGAAGACGGTAACATTTTATAAATGGTTGTTCAGGTGCTTCCTGTGCCCCGTCAAGAGACAGACAGTGCACAAGAGCCAAAGAGGGAACCCCGTGAGAATCGGGGACGGGCCCACCGCTGTTATCGGGGACGAAAGCCGCAGCAAGTCACTGTCTGATGAGTCGGACGGGAAGACGCGGCCGGTAGGATGATCCGTGAGTCAGAAGACCTGCCTGGACAGAAGTGGCGAGAACTCCATGGACAGGGGCGCCATTTAAAAGATCGTGTGGATAAAAAAGGGACATCCCCGGATCGATTTTTCGATCCGGGGATGTCCCTTTTTTTTGGGGGTGAACAGGGCAACTCTCCATTGGCCATGAAATTTTTAAAGATAAAGGAGATTTGAACGATGAAAAAAATGTGCACCGGGATTTTTGTTGGGACCCTGCTCATGCTCTTCAGCATGTCCTGTTTTGCCATGGGGCGCCAAGAGAACAAAAAAGCCATTGTTCTGGCAGGATTCGGCACGAGTTATCCGTCGGCCCTGGTGGCGATTACGGACATCCAGAAACAGGTGCAGAAGGCCTTCCCCGGGATCAAGGTCAAGCTGGCCTTTACCTCCAATATCATCAGGAACATCTGGCACCGGCGGCAGTCGGATAAGAATTTTCTGAAAGAACACAAGGATATCCCGGAGGAGATCCTTTATGTGAAAGGCCCCCTGGCAACCATCGCCGACCTTCAGGATGAAGGGTACCGGACCATCGTCGTCCAGCCCACCCATATCTATAACGGCGAGGAATATACCGACCTTTGCTCCTATGTCAGGGGACTGAACGAAATAAAGACCATTAAGGCCAAGTATATGCCCTTTGTCAAGCTGGTGGTGGGCAGGCCCGCCCTCGGCAAGCATGGCATAGTTCATAATTATCATGAGGACATGACCGTGGCCGCCAAGGCCCTGCATGCCGACGTGGCCCTGGCCCGGAAGAGCGGGGCGGCCCTGGTGTACATGGGGCATGGCAACGAATTTTACAGCACCGGTATTTACGCGGAATTCCAGCAGGTGATGCGCAAGATGTATCCGCAGGCGGAGATCTTCGTCGGTACCGTGGAAGGGTTCCCGTCATTGAACGACGTCCTGCTCTCTCTCGAGTCGGCAAAGATTAAAAAGGTGATGCTGAAACCCCTGATGATCGTGGCCGGTGATCACGCCAATAACGACATGGCCGGGAACGAGGACGATTCCTGGAAAAGCACCTTCAAGAGAGCGGGTATCCGGGTTCAGTGCGTCATGCACGGCCTTGGTGAAAACCCGGAGTGGGCGGATATATATGTTCAACATATCAAGGACGTGGTTCGGGATAACGGTATAACCTTGTAGAATGGCGGGTAAAAAAGGTATCTTTCTCCTGGCCTTGTTGTTGGTGCTGGTCATTATATTTTCGACCGGCATGGGGTACATCAAGATCAGTACCCTGGATGTGATCAAAATCATCATCGCCAGGTTCTACAACGATGGACACCTCCTCCGGGGGATCGACAACATCTTCCCCTATGTTATATGGGAGGTGAGGTTGCCCCGGATACTGACATCGGCCATAGTCGGTTCGGGCCTCTCCATCGCCGGGGTGATCTTCCAGGGGATTCTGTTGAATCCCCTGGCCGACCCTTATACCCTTGGTATATCCGCGGGCGCCGCCTTCGGCGCCTCCATCGCCCTTATCCTCAATCTCTCGTTTCTGGGCATGTATTCGGTTCCCCTCTTTGCGTTTATGGGGGCGGTGGCTACCCTGGTCGTGGTTATGGCCCTCTCCTCGTCGGGGGGGAGCGTCTCTTCCAATAATCTCATTCTGGCCGGGATAATTGTGGCGGCGATCCTGTCCGCCGGTATAAGTTTTATAAAATATGTGGCGGATGAACAGGTATCCGTTATCATTTTCTGGTTGATGGGGAGTTTCGGTTCCAAGGGCTGGCCGGACGTGTTCATGACCTTTGCTTTCGTGTTGGTCGGCTTCGGCATCTGCATCTTTTTCGCCCGGGACCTGAACATCATGTCCCTGGGCGACCGGTCCGCCTTTTCACTGGGGGTCAACACCAACCGGATAAGGATGACGCTGCTCGTGACCGCCTCGCTGATCACCGCCGTCTGTGTGTCGGTATCCGGGATCATCGGTTTTGTCGGCCTCATCATTCCGCACCTGATGCGCTTTTTCGTGGGGCCGGACAGCCGGAAACTGCTGCCCGCCTCGGCCCTGACCGGGGCCATTCTGCTCTTGAGCGCGGACACCATAACCAGGGCCGTTTTACCCACGGAGGTCCCCATCGGGGTCCTCACGGCGTTGATCGGCGGCCCCTTTTTCTGTTACATATTCATGAAGAGGCGCGGGGTGGCCGGCAATGTCTGAGGGGCCTGTTTTCGAACTTGAAGAGGTCGGTTTCTCCTACGGCGAGGTAACGGCCCTGGACGGCGTGTCCTGGCGGATCTCCCCCGGCTGTTTCTGGGGGATCGTCGGCCCGAACGGCTGCGGCAAAACCACCCTGTTCGACCTCATGGCGCGCATCAATGTCCCGGCAACAGGAACGGTTTCCTACCAGGGGCGGGATATCCGGGAATACTCCAGGAAAGAGCTGGCCCGGGAGATCGCCCTCGTGCCCCAGGATTTTTATATCAATTTCTCTTTTACGGTCAGGGAAATTGTTCTCATGGGGCGATATCCCCATATCTCGAGGTTCGCCCCTCCTGCGGCCAGGGACCTGGACGTGGTGGACGAGATAATGGAACTTCTGAAGATCGACGGATTCAATGACAAGTATATCACCGAGTTGAGCGGCGGCGAGAGGCAGCGGGTGGTTTTCGCCCGCGCCCTGGCCCAGGACACTCCGGTCCTGTTGCTGGATGAAGGCACCTCCAACATGGATATCCGGTATACCCTCAACCTGCTGGACATGGTGGCCGACAAGGTGGAGACCGGGAAGATGACCGCCATTGCCGTATTTCACAATATCAACATGGCCGCGACCTATTGCCGGAAGCTGGCCTTCATGCAGGCGGGCAAGGTTGTTTTACAGGGGAATACGGATGAGGTATTAAACGAACAGAGCATAAAGGAAATCTTTGGCATTGATTGTCGTGTCTATTTTGATGATTATGTAGGAGCCCGGCAGGTGGCTTTCAGGAGGAATAGAAAGGTATGAATAAGAAGGGAAGAAAGACGATCCCGGGGCTGACGATGGTGCTGGCCCTGTTTTTTATTGTTTGTTCCGGCCTGCCGGCCATGGCCGGCCCCGGTTTATCCCAAGGCGGCGGGGCCGGGAAACCATGCGTCATCGTCGACCGCTCCGGCAACCGGATCATTATCAAGAAACCGTTCACGAGGATCATCTCCCTGTACGGCGCCCATACCGAAAACCTGTTTTCCCTCGGTCTCGACCAGGAGGTTATCGGGGTCTCCCGGCACGAGGCTTTTCCGCCGCCGGCCCTGACCAAGCCGGCCTTCAGCTATCATGACGATGCCGAGAAATTTCTCGCCGCCCGGCCGGACCTGGTCCTGATCCGCCCCATGATCGCCCGCGGCTATGAAAACCTGGTCCGGAAACTGCAGCAGGCCGGGATCATCGTGGTTTCATTGCAGCCGACCACCATCGGCGGAGTCTATTCATACTGGCGGGACCTGGGAAAATTGACCGGCCGGGAAAGACAGGCGGAAAAGATGGTCAGTGAATTCAAGGCCGGGCTGACCCGCATTCACGCCCTCGTCAAGAAGATCCCTCCCGCCCGGCGCAAGCGGGTGTATTTCGAGGCGATTCATAGCAAAATGAAGACCTTTTCACCCTCTTCCATCGCCATTTTCGCCCTGAAGACCGCCGGCGGCATCAACGTGGCCGGGGACGCAAGGGCGGTCCGGGGGACGAATATCGCCGCCTACGGCAAGGAACATATCCTGTCCCGTGCGGACGAGATCGACGTCTATCTCGCGCAGCGAGGGGCCATGAACCATATCAACGTCAGGCGCATCGTGGAAGAAGGCGGCTTCGGGGCCATAAAGGCGGTGCAAAACGGCCAGGTCTACATCATCGACGAGAAGATCGTCTCCCGGCCCACGCTGAGGCTGTTGGACGGTATCTACGAGATCGGCAGATTTCTCTATCCCCGGGTGTTCAATGACGTCTCCGCCTTCCGGAAGATTCCGCGCCTCACCAGGGCCCAGTTTTCGGAGATGTTCGTGAAGATGACCAATATGCCTCTTAAGACCCCGGATTATCGGCATGATATCCTGAGGAGAGCTCCCACGAGGCACAAATACGGCTCTTTCCGGGACGTGGACTATACCGGGCACGACTATAAATTTATCGAGACGGCGGCCTACCGGGGGATTTTTGCCAATACCTCGCAGCCCCGCTTTTACCCGCACCGGCCCATAACCAGGCGCGCCGTTGCCTATGCCATCTTCGTCTATTTTGACCTGCCGGAGACCAAACCGGTGGCGATCAAGGATATCCCGAATTCCGACCCCATGGATGAGCAGATACGAACGGCTGTGGGGCTGGGAATCATGAAGCTTAATAAAAAAGGTGAGTTTCTGCCCGCCGGGCCGATATCGGGCGAGGAACTGTTTCGCTCGATTAACATGGCGAGCCGGATCGCAAAATAACGGCCGCATGGGAATATTCCCATATATTACATGGATTGTCACCTCGAACCGTCACGGATTCAGGTGGATGCAGCCCCGGGGGATGACCGGACGTGATCGATTTTAAGGATCTGGGTAAAAAATACGGCGCTACCTACGCCCTGAGGGGAGTGACTCTGCATGTCCCCGAAGGGGAGTTCTTTGCCTATCTCGGACCCAACGGCGCCGGCAAATCCACCACGCTCCGGATTCTGACCGGGCTGACCAGGCGGACCTCGGGGGAGGCCTATCTCAACGGTTTCCATATCGAAAGGGATTCTCTCCAGGCGAAACGACAGTGCGGCCTGGTTCCCCAGGCCATCAACCTGGACCAGGAGCTGACGGTCTATGAAAACCTCAATCTCCATGGGTTGCTGTTTCGGATCCCGGCCGCGGAGCGGTCCCGGAAGATCAATGAACTCCTGGACTACATCGGCCTGGGTGACCGGCAGGGGAGCCTGGTGTCCCGGCTTTCCGGCGGGATGAAGAGAAGGCTGACCATTGCCCGGGCCCTGGTTCATTCTCCCCGGATCCTGTTCCTGGACGAACCGACGGTGGGGCTGGATGCCGGTATCCGCCGGCGGATCTGGGCCCTGATCAAGAAGATCCAGAATAACGGCACCACGATCTTCCTGACCACCCATTATATCGAGGAGGCGGAATTTCTCGCCGAACGGGTCGCCTTCCTGGACGAAGGCCGGATTATCGCGGTTGACACCCCTCAGGCCCTCATTGCCCGGCAGGGTACCTGGGCCATAGACCGGGTGGTTGACGACGATATCAAGACCGTTTATTTCAAGACCCGGGAAGAGGCGACTCAATACAGCGTTAACCAGGAGGAGAGCTTTTCCCTCAGGCGGGTGAACCTGGAAGATGCTTTTCTCGCCCTTACCGGCAAGAAGGTCAAGTAATGTACGGTTGGCTTGCGGTTTACTACAGAGAACTCCTGATCCTGAAAAGGCGATTCCCGAAGATGCTTGCATCCATGTCGGTCTCGCCTCTCCTGTATCTCATCGCCTTCGGTTATGCCATGGGCAAGACCGTAATGATCCACGGCCATACGTATATGGAATTCCTGATCCCCGGCCTGGTGGCCATGAGCAGCATGACCAGGGCCTTCGGCATCGGCAGCGAGATCAACATCTCCCGGTTTTACTGGCATATATTCGAAGAGTTCCAGGCCGCCCCCATCAACAACATCTCGTATGCCCTCGGCGAGACCCTGGCCGGGATGACCAGGGCGCTTTTCGCGGTGATCCTGATCATTCTGCTGGGCCTGTTGTTCGGGGTTGTCCTCCGTTACGACAGCCCCATGTTCTGGCTGGCGATATTTCTCAACAGCTTTGTCTTTTCTTCCCTGGCCGTCGGTCTGGCCATGATCGTCAAGTCCCATGCGGACCAGGCCATGCTCACGAGTTTCGTGATCACCCCCATGGCCTTTCTCGGCGGCACTTTTTTCCCCCTGAGCCGTCTGCCGGTCTGGGCCCAGGATATCCTTTATTTCGTCCCCCTCTCCCATGCCTCGAAGGCGATCAGGGCGGCATCATTCGGGGAACCGGTGTCCCTTACATCCTACCTGTTCCTGGCCGGGATCGGCGCGGCCTTTTTTTTCATGGCCGTTTGCTTCGTCAACCGGGCGCGGGATTGACCAAGGCCGGGATATGGAAGCGATAAACAGGGAGAGCGCCGGGCAGGCCCCGGTAAACGCCGGGGCCGTCATGTTCCTGGGGACCGGGAGCGATGTCGGCAAGTCGATCGCGGCCACGGCTTTTTGCCGGATTCTCAGGCGGCGGGGCTGCCGGGTGGCCCCGTTCAAGGCCCAGAACATGTCCAACAACTCCTATGTCACGGTGGAAGGGGGGGAAATAGGGCGAGCCCAGGTGGTGCAGGCCGAGGCGGCCGGTCTCCTGCCCTCCGTGCACATGAACCCCGTTCTCCTCAAGCCGTCGAGCGAACACGGCACCCAGGTCATCCTGCAGGGCAAGGTCTTCGGGCAGATGGACGCCATGGAATACTATGCCATGAAACCCCGGCTGCGGCAGGCGGTCCTGTCCTCCTACGGCCGGCTCGCCCGGGAGTACGATGTCATTGTCATGGAAGGGGCCGGGAGTTGCTGCGAGATGAATCTGAAGCCGCATGACCTGGTCAACTTCCAGATGGCCGAGGCGGCCGGGGCTCGCTGTGTCCTGGTGGCGGACATCGACCGCGGCGGGGTCTTCGCCCAGCTCATCGGCAGCTATAACCTCATGACCCGGCAGGAGCAGGACCTGACCATCGGTTTCCTGATCAACAAGTTCCGGGGCGATCCCGGGCTGTTTTTATCCGGGATCGAGTATATCGAAAAAAAGACAGGCAAGCCGGTCCTGGGGCTGATCCCGTTTTACCGCGACATCGCCATCGATTCCGAGGATTCGGTGGCCGTCCAGCAGGACCGGCGGGCTCCAGGGTCCATCGGTCCGGCAACGCTCAATATCGCCGTGTTGAAACTGCCGGTGATCTCCAACTTCACGGATCTGGAGATCCTGGAGAAAGAGAAGGACGTGGTGGTCAATTATCTGGTTCACCCCGGTGAACTGGTGCCCGGCTACGACTGCCTGATCATCCCGGGCACCAAGAACGTCATGGAGGACGCCCTGTGGCTGGGGCGGACCGGCTGGAAAAGGGCGGTCCGGGACTTTGTGGAGAAGGGGGGCCATGTCCTGGGCATCTGCGGCGGCTACCAGCTCCTGGGCCGGAGGATCGCGGACCCGGACGGGGTTGAATCCGACCGGCCGCAGGTGGCCGGCCTCGGGCTCCTGCCCCTGGAGACGGTACTCGAACAGGACAAGGTAATCAGGAAGGTAAACGGCATCTGCCTCGGGAACCGGAAACAGGTGAGCGGTTACGAGATCCACATGGGCCGCACAAGGCCGCTGCAGGGGCAGGCCAGGCCCTTCCTCCGGATCCGCCGGCCGGGTGACAGGTCCGCCTGGGAGGACGGTTACATCAGCCGGGACGGCCGGATCGCAGGGACCTATGTCCACGGTATCCTCGACCGCCCGGGGTTTCGCGGCGCTTTCCTCAACAGTCTCCGGCGGGAAAAAGGCCTGGGTGAGCGGCGGCCGGGACAGGGACGATGTGCGCGTTTCCGCCAGTATGACCGCTTGGCGGATCATTTCGAGACTTATTGCGATGTGGAGAGGATTATTTCGAATTTGGGGAAGACCCTCACCCCGGCCCTCTCCCGGGGGGAGAGGGAGAAGAATAGCCGGGAAGGTTTTTGATATTTCCTACCCCGTAGCGGTAGGGTCTTTTTATTATTTCCCTCTCCCCCGGGAGAGGGTCAGGGTGAGGGGTCTTCGATGAAGCACCTGGCCAGAAATCTAAGAAAGAATCAGACCGAGGCCGAAGGTAAAATCTGGCGCCGCCTCAGGAGCCGGCAGGTGGCGAACTGCAAGTTCCGGCGTCAGCATGTCATCGGCGCCTATATTGTCGACTTTTTCTGCCTGGAGCGGCGGCTGGTTGTTGAAATTGACGGCGGGCAGCATGCCGACTCCGAGGCGGATGCGGCAAGGACGCGTTTCCTGGAGTCTCAAGGCTTCAGGGTGATCAGATTCTGGAACAATGAAGTACTGAACAGTCTTGATGAGGTTGTTGAGGAAATATACCGGGTTTTGACCTCTCCCCCTCATTCTGCCCCTCACCCCGGCCCTCTCCCGGGGGGAGAGGGAGAAGAGTAGCCGGGAAGTTTTTTGATATTTCCCTCCCCGTTGCTGGAGGATTTTAAAATATTGCCTTCTTCCGTAACGCGGGAGTGTTTTTAAATATTTCCCTTCCCCACCGCGGAGAGGGTCTTTTTTACATTTCCCTCTCCCCCCGGGAGAGGGTCAGGGTGAGGGGGTCCATGCCTGTCGAGGAGAACGATGAAAACTGAACTGCGCTCTGTCAAACCAGGGGAGATCGAGGCCGAGAGCTTCCGGATTATCGAGCGGGAAATGGGAGACCATGCCTTTGACCCGTCGACCTTTGCCGTGGTCCGGCGGGTGATTCACGCCACCGGCGATTTTGGTTTCGCCGACCATCTACGGTTTGGCAACCAGGCGGTCCGGGTCGGTATCGCGGCGATCCAGGCCGGCAAAAACATCCTGACCGATGTCA
>JAADIK010000020.1 GCA_013151365.1 Deltaproteobacteria bacterium | reverse complement strand
TTCTCAAGCCCTAAGCAAATCGGCAATCCCGACCTTTTTCACCCGGGCAAGCAGACGTTCATCCTCCGGCAGTTGCACGATCCTCTCCAGCACTTCCCGGGGGTTGACGCCGGCCTGGCTGTTGTAGGTAATCAGCTCAAAATTCAGGCTGCTGCCGCCGGCATTCAGGCTTTGAACCAGGGGCCGGATATCCAGCTCGCGCTGTCTGCCTTTGCGGACCCTGGTAATAGGAAAGCTTTTCAAGGACAGAAAGCGGCTGATATTATCCAGTTGCTCCCGGCTGAGGGGCCGGACCAGGGCCACATCGTACGAGGTGACGATCCCGTCCGCGTCTCTTTTCCGGACAAGCTCCATGGAGCGGACGGTCATGCCGGGCGGCAGTTGTTCGCTCAGGCTGCCGGCCATTCCCCCGAGGTTGCGGGGGGGCTCGGCCAGGTCCATATCAAAATATTCCACCTCGCTTTCAACCCCCACCGGCAGGGCCTGGCTGAAGGAAATCCGGGGTGACGGATTATACCCTTGAGAAAAGAGGACGGGAATCGAGGCCCGGCTCAAGGCCCGGAAGATGAGTTGCAGCACCTCGAGATGCCCCAGGAAGCGGCTGTCGCCGAGCCGGGTGTAGTGGACCCGGACCCGGCAGACCACATTCCCCACCGGCTCCCGCTCCCGGCCCGGACCGGCCGCCGGGCGGCTGCGGCCGGAATCGGCGGCCGGGCTTGCATCTTGCGGCTTATTGAGGCGCGGACGCAGGGTCTTGAAATCACAGAGGCCGCACTTCTGACAGCCGCTGGTGCGGCAGTCCGGGGTATAGATACGTTCCATGGCCCGCCGGTATTCCAGCTCCAGGAATGCCCGGTCGACACCGCTGTCAAGGTGGTCCCAGGGCAGCGGTTTCCCGCGGTCGCGGGCCTCCAGGTACGGAGCAAGGTCGATATCACTGTCAAGGGCCGCCTGCCGCCAGTGCTCAAGATTATAATGTTCGGACCAGGCATCGAGACGGGAACCGGAACGCCAGGCGCATTCGATGAGGCGGGACAGGCGGCGGTCGCCCCTGGAGAATACCCCTTCCATGAAGCTCTGGCGGGGATCCTGCCACTTGAGTTTCATGCCGCGCCGGGGCAGCAGCTTCTTCAGGCGGTCAATTCGCTCCGCGGACTCGGTCAGACTGAGCTGGCGCTCCCACTGAAACGGGGTATGCGGTTTCGGCACGAACGTCCCGACGCTGACATTAACCTGCGCCCGACCCGCCCCCCGGCCTGCCTGCAGCCGGGCCTTGCCGGCAAGATCAATGATGGACTCCACATCCTCCCAGGTCTCGGTCGGCAGACCGATCATGAAATAGAATTTGATCAGGTTCCAGCCCATGGCAAAGGCGTTGCGGCAGGTGGCCAGCAGGTCCTCCTCGGTAATCCCCTTGTTGATCACCTCGCGGAGCCGGTCGCTGCCGGCCTCCGGGGCCACGGTGAAACCGGTCTTGCGCACCCGTTTTATCTGCTCCATAATCTCCGGGGTCAGGGTACCGACCCGCATGGAGGGCATGGACACGGAAACATAGCAATCGGCGAACCGGTCCATAAGCCGGGTCGTCAGTTCGGGCAGGCAGGAAAAATCACCGGTCGACAGGGACAGCAGGGCCAGTTCGTCAAAGCCGCTGCTGGCGATCCCCTGTTCGGCGATCCGCATAATTTCGTCGACACTGCGCTCCCGCACCGGCCGGTAGGTTATACCGGCCTGGCAGAAGCGGCAGCCGCGGGTGCAGCCCCGCGCGATCTCCAGGCCGAGGCGGTCATGGACCGGCTTGACCACCGGCACCAACGGCTGCTCCAGGTGGTCCGGCGCGGGGAGCCGGGGGATAACGCGGCGGCGCACGGTTTCATAACCCGGTTTCAGCGGCTTGATTGCCGTCAACTCGGAACCGCTGTATTGCGGGGCGAAAAACGAGGGGACATAGACCCCGTCGACGGCTGCCAGCCGGGACAGAATTTCCCGGCGGGAACGTCCCGAGTTCTTGGCCCACTCGACAACGGCGGCGATATCGAGAATCGTCTCCTCACCGTCACCGAGGACAATAGCATCAAAAAAATCAGCCACCGGCTCTGGATTCATGCAGCAGGAACCGCCGCCGAGCACGAGGGGAAAGGGTGCCGTCCGTTGCCCGGCCCGCAACGGCACGCGGGCCAGGTCAAGAACGGTCAGGATATTGGTGTAACAGAGTTCATAGGGCAGCGTGAAGGCGATGACATCGAAACGGTCGAGCGGCCGCCGGGACTCGATGGAAAAAATCGGCAGTTCGTGCCGCCGCAGTTCCTTTTCCATATCGAGATCCGGAGCATAACAGCGTTCCGCCAGAACGTTCTCCTGACGGTTCAGGATATGGTAGAGGATCTGCAACCCCTGGTGAGACATGCCGATTTCGTACAAATCGGGAAAAACCAGGACAAAACGCACGGCCGCTTCATCCCAGGATGAATGGACGGCATGCAGTTCTCCGCCGATATAGCGGCCCGGCTTCCTGACCAGGGGAAGGATATGATCAAGGGATATTATGTCGGTCATAATGGTTGTAGATATTGAAGAGTAGGCAGTTTTTAGCGGAAATGAGTTGACATTTCAACAGACGGCAAGGTATTCAACTTAATAGGATTGCTCATGTTGCTGATCCTGTAATTTTCCCGGAATCGTGCCATTTCGATCTGCGGGGAAATCAAAACATTGTTGATAATTTCATGAATCCGTGAGCGTTCGAGAACGGCTCCTGGACGACGTCATTATCTTACGATTAAAAATCGTTTTCGGCATTACAAACTATTTCCGCTACAGAAAAGGCTGCAAATGAAAAAAATCATTCCCGTTATTCTTTGCCAACTGGGGATCCTGTTCCTGTACACCTGCCCGGTAACCGCGGCCACCCGGCCCTTGCTCACAACCATTCGATTCGAATCGCCCTCGGGCAGCGAGGACCGGATAATCTTCACGCTCAACGGCATCACCCGGCCACGAATATTCGAGATAAAAGGCAAACGGCCCCGGGTGGTCGTGGATTTTCCCGACACCGGCCGGGCCCGGCGGCTTAAAAATACGACGAAAACCAAAGGTCATTTCGTGCACCGGATCCGGCTCGGCACGCACAAGGGAAAAAACCCGAAAACCCGGGTGGTCCTTGACCTTGCGCCCAACCGGCCCATTCATTTCGACCAGCACTTTAACCGGAAAAATAATATCCTGATTATCAGCATCTATCCCGCCGGCGGCGAAACGAAACCGGCGGCGGCGATAAACACTCAGGCGCAAGCTCCGCCGGCGCAGAAACCAGGGACACCCATAAGTTCGCAACCGGCCGTCCGGGAATCCGCGGCCCCGGCCGTACCGCAACAGCAGGCGGAGCAGAAAATCATTACACCGGCCCCGGTCAAAAAACACCTTGTCCGGCAAAAACAAGCCCGGAAGAAAAAAGCTGGTGCGGCGGCAACCGCGGCCGCGGAGCAGAACGTTCCCGAGTCCGTGTCCCCGGCGGTCCCGGCGCCGGTGCGGGCGAAACAAGCCGCTATAAAATCCTTGCCGCCGACCGGGCGGTTGCCAAAGCCGACCACGACCGGCGGCACGGTGCCGGTCATCAAGTCCATTACCTTTGATAACCATTCAAGCCGCGGCGAGATGATCAGCTTTCAACTCAACGGGTTCTATCCGCCGACGGTCACGGGGCTTGAAAAAAACGTCCCCCGGGTCGGCTGTGACTTCAAAAACGCCACGGTCTCAAGGTCGGTCAAAAAACTCATCGAATGTAACGGGAAATATATAAAAAATATCCAGGTGGAACCGTCTCGCAACCCGGACAGGGTCAAGGTTGTCTTGAATCTCGTTCCCGGCCACAAATACGATCTGCAACAGATCTTTTTCAAACATGACAACCTTTTCGTTATCATCGTCAATACGGCCAACAAAAAAATCATTCTCATCGGCAACTGACCCTGTCCGGGCCGGCAAGATGAAATTATCTTATTTTATGAACAGGATAATGAACCGGCAGGGTCAGGTGAAAGGTTGCGGCCGGCAGAACCGCCTCTGAAAGAATGCGGTCGAAACGGATCCTGATCGTGCCGGGGATCGCAGCGCCCTTGATCTCCAGCTCTGCCGGCCAGGGACAGCCCGAGTCATCCTGCGGCCGCACCGTCCCGCTGTAGGTAACATCCAACAGGATGGCCTGATCCCGGTCCGTAACCACATGGCGCAATATCCGGCCGGCAGCGGGATCGAAGAGAACCTGGTGGTGCAGGCCGCCGGGGGCGCTCAGGATAATCCAGGGGCGGGGACTGTTTTCCCCCAGCCGCACATCGTCCACCCGCAACCCTCCCGGCTGCAGACCGCCGCTCAGCCAGAAAAAAAGTTCTTTCGGACTGATCCCCTCGGGAACATATTCTCGCCAGAACGGGGCGGTAACCGGGCCGGCATATCCCTCACCCTTGAGAGTATCAACTGCGGTAAAGGTCGCGCCGTCGCTGACGATGATAAAAAGCGGCCGGCCCAGCGGGTCAACCGCGGTGTAGCGCAACATTGCCGGTTTCTGAACCTGCAGCATTCCCCGGACCGTTGCCCCGCTCCACAGCGCCTGCCAGCTCAGGGTGACATCGGCATCGACCGACCGGGCACATTCACGGTCGAGGAAATCCTGAAACCGGTTGAGCACCAGCGCCTTGGCATTGCCGGCAAGCGGAGCGGTAGACGGCAGCCGCCCGGCACAACCGGCCAGGAGCAAGCCGCAGACCAGGAACAGGGCTCCGCACAGTCGAAACCCGGACGCCGTCG
The DNA here is from genome assembly GCA_013151365.1 of Deltaproteobacteria bacterium. GTDB lineage: Bacteria > Desulfobacterota > Desulfobulbia > Desulfobulbales > Desulfobulbaceae > BMS3Abin13. Next base: position 23,917 of record JAADIK010000020.1, on the reverse strand, counting down.
GCCCGCGCTTCACGGGTGCTCCTGCTTCTCCAGGAGATTCACCTTTTTCTGCAACGACTTCCGCCGCTTGTCACCTTTCTTCAGCAGGCTGATTGCCTTACGATACGCTGCCAGGGCATCCTTGGTCCGGCCAAGCTCCAGCAGGACATCGCCCAGGTGGGTATAAATTGTCGCATCATTCGGCAGGAGTTTGACGGCCAGTTCGAGGGCCTCCAGGGCCTCCTTGTTTCTGCCCAGCCGGTAATAGACCCAGCCCAGGCTGTCCCGGATATAGCCGTTTTCAGGTCTCAGGTCCACTGCCCGCTTGATATAGCCCAATGCCTGATCAAGATGAATACGCTTGTCGGCCCAGGAGTACCCGACATAGTTCAGGGCCTCGGCCTGCCGGGGCTGCCTCTTGATGACCCGCTGCATGACCGACAGGGCCTTGTCCGGTTCGCCGATGGTATCCAGAAAGAGGCCGTACGCGTACAGCAGCTTGTCGTCATCCGGATAAAGGGCCAGGCCGCGGTCAAAGGCCTGCCGGCCCAGATCCTTCCTGCCCTGCTCCTGATACAGCCGCGCCAGCAGCACGAACATATCCGGGCTGCGTCCCTTGCCGCCATCCCGGCTGATGGCCTGTTCAAGCACTTCCAGGGCCCGGTCCGGCTTCTTCTGTTCACGAAGAATGCGCACCTGCAGGAACACGGCGTTCTTATACTCGGCCGAGTCCCTGCCGATCAGTTTCAGCTCGACCAGGGCCTGGTCATAGCGCTTGGTCTGAAAATACAGAATGGCCAGCAGATACCTGGCCCCGGGTATATTGTTGCGCCGCAGGGAATCCCGCAGAATCCGGATAGACTTGTCATACTCCTTGAGCCGGGCATAAAGCCGGGCAATGGTCAAATCAACCTGCTCCGGATGCAGGGTGATGGCCTTGAGCCGGTTCAACTCGGCCAGGGCGGCCTGGTCCTTGCGCTGCAACAGGTAGACATTGACCAGAGCGATATGCGCTTTCTCGTTTTTCGGGTCTTTTTCAATGATTTTCCGGTACGTCGCAATCGCGGCCCCGTAGTGTTTCTCCAACAGATAGACCTTGCTGATCTCCAGGAGCAGGTCTTCGGACCAGTTGATTTTCAGGGCCTTGTCATACTCGGCCAGGGCGTCGTCGTACTGTTTGAGGCTCAGGTAAAGACGCGCCAGCAGGACACGGGCGGGATACGACCGGCTGTTGACGGCCAGGATCTCCTGCAGGGCCTTGCGGGCCGCAACCGGTTTGTTGATATTCCGGTACAGTTCGCTGAGCAGCAGCAGGGCCGCGTCTTGTTTGGGATGCTGTTTATGCACGAGCCGGTACTGTTCGGCCGCTTCGTCGTACCGGCCGCGCCGGATCAGGATTTTGGCCAGCAGCATCCTGCTGCCCGCCTCCCGGGGATTGTCGTCAAGATAGCGTTTCAGCCAGACCACCGCTTCCTTGCCTCTCCCCATGCGCAGGAGGAGAACCGGTATCTTGCGGGCTATATAATCCGCCTGCGGATCGCAGATCAGGGCCTTCTCATAGGCCTCCAGGGCCTCTTGAGGATTAGAGGCAAGTTCGGCGTGCCGGCCCCAGAGAAAATAAAAATAGGAACAGCTGTAATCGACACTTTCCGCCGGACCGGCGGCGGCCGAGATTTGAGCAGCGTCCGGTTTAGGCTTAAGCAAAGAAGTGGACGGCTGACACCCTGCCGCGAGCAGGAGGCCGATCAACAGCGGCACGATCAATAAGGGGTGAAACCGTTTCATGGAGATACGCATCGATATGCTTTTTCCCGCAGCAGGTCATCCACTGCTGTTCGTATTTTTTCCCGGACATGCGCCAGCACGGGCGTTGCGTCGATTCTCTTGATACACGGGTCCCGGAATGACTCAAAAAGCGCAGCCACCCGGCAAAGCTGTTCTTCCTGTTCAAATTCGTTCAATTTCTCGCCGCGCAGATCCCGGATACGGGCCAGGCTGACTTCCGGCTCCATGGTCAGGAGAATGACCATATCCGGTCTTGGCGCGAAACTGTTCCTGGCCAGCACCTCGTCCGGGTCCAGGCCGGCCGCCCCCTGGTAGGCCGCGGTAGAGAAGTAGTAGCGATCGGTCAGCACGATATGGCCGGCCGCGAGACCGGGTTCGATGACCTCCCGAACATGCTGCCGGCGATCTTGGACAAACAGTTCCAGTTCTTCCTCCGGGCTGCATTGGCCGCGGTCCACATACAGCTTCCTGATTTTCCTGCCATAGGGGCCGTCAGTCGGCTCACGGGTTTCAATCACCGTGCAGCCCCGATCGCGCAGATAATCGGCAAGCAGCCGGAGCTGGGTGGACTTTCCCGTGCCGTCAATCCCCTCAAAGGCGATGAGAATTCCCCGGTTCGCACCGTACATCAATACACCCTGTTCATCCGGTTGGCAACAATACGGGCGGCCAGTCCCCAGGCCGCCTGCAGGCTGGAGCAGTCGGCCCGGCCCTGCCCGGCGATATCATAGGCCGTACCGTGATCCACGGAAGTCCGGACGATCCGAGGGTGACATTGACCCCGTCGGCGAAGTGCACCATTTTAAAGGGAATCAATCCCTGGTCGTGATACATGGCGACCACCGCGTCAAACTCCCCTGCCGCCGCCCGGTGGAAAACCGTGTCCGGCGGCCAGGGCCCGCTGACGACAGCCTCATCGCCGCAGGCCTCGATGGCCGGGGCAATGATTTCAAGTTCCTCGTCGCCGAACATCCCCTGCTCACCGCTGTGCGGATTGAGTCCCGCCACCGCGATTCCGGGGCTGGCGATGGCAAAATCTTCCCGCAGGGCCCGGGCGGTGATCCGGATACATTCCATCACCGATTCGCGGGTCACCAGGGCGGGCACCCGACTAAGCGGTTCATGGATGGTAACCAGGGTCACCCGGAGACGGTCGCCTGCCATCATCATCAGGTAGTGATCGGCCCCGGTCAGGCTGGCCAGCATCTCCGTGTGTCCGGGGTACGAATATCCGGCAAGCCGTAACGCCGCCTTGCTGATGGGGCAGGTCACCATGCCGGACAACGCCTTGTCCTGAATCAGCCTGACGGCATCTTCAATATACCCGGCCATGGCCCTGGCGGTGTCCTCGTCCGGCCGCCCCCAGCGCAGCCGGTCTGGCGCCAGGGAAGACCGCACCCGGACCGGAATCGTCCCGGCCTTTATCTCGTCACCGGGGCGCCAGGAAACGACCGGGGCCGGCAAACCGAGCGCCGCCGCCGTATGGACCAGCACGCCCGGATCACCGAGCACCACCGGCAGGAAATCGCCGCCCGCGGGGTGCGCGGCAAAAAACCTGAGAATAATCTCCGGGCCTATCCCGACGGGACAGCCCATGGTTATACCTATCAACGGCGTCATGTCATATTACCGGTCAGCTCCACCTGCAATCTTCATCTGTCCACCAGGACAATCATCTCAACCACAAAATTCAAAGGCGTCCTTGATAATCTCAAGCCGGGGCGGAACACCTTTTTGCAGTTCAACCGCCACCACGTCAAAACGGGCCGGCCGGTTTTCCTCTTTATGGCGGGTGATGTAATCAAGCGCCACGCGCGATATCTGCCGTTGTTTCCGTCTGTCCACGGCCTCGAAAGGGTTGCCGAAGCGGGCACTCTTCCTGGTCTTTACCTCGACGAATACCAGTACCGCGCCATCCTCGGCGATGATATCGATCTCGCCGAAACGGCGGCGGTAATTCCTGGCAATAATCCGGTAGCCCCGGTCCCGGAGAAAGGCCGTTGCCGCATCCTCGCCCGCCCGGCCAGTGGGGCCTGTCGCCCCCTTTTTCTCTTTTTGCAATTTACCAGGAAAGAAAGACAATGAGAACCCCTTTCAAAGAATCCAAGGCGGGCGATGGTCACAACTCAAATCAACTTCCAGCGTAACTGGTCATAGGCTGTTAGGCTGTTAGGCTGTTAGGCTGTTAGGGTAGGGCTAATAGACTACAGCCTAAACAACCTACTGGTTTACATAAATAAAAAAATATGATCAATTTCTTTGTTTTTATGACAGAAATTCAGGAGTAAGGCCCTAACAGTCCACCAAGGGCGACAACCTCGGGAGATACTCAGGGTGTGTTGAGGGTGGCGGTCGGGCCGCCCGGCGTGACGAGCGGCACTCACCATAGCTCCAGTTGTTGCGGGGGAGTCAGCTCATGCCGATCAGGCAAAAACTCGCGGACGCCCCGAAAGGTCCGGCGATGCAGGGGACAAGGGCCATAGCGCTCGACGGCCCGGCGATGCTCGGCCGTGGCATACCCCTTGTGGCGGGCAAAGTTATACTCGGGATAGCGTTCGTGATATTCAACCATCAACCGGTCGCGGGTCACCTTGGCGATAATGGAAGCAGCGGCGATAGACGCGCTTTTGGATTCGCCCTTGACCAGGGCCTGCTGGGGCAGATCGATGGGGGCCTTGAACCGGCCGTCCACGAGCAGGAAATCAGGCAGGCCCGCCGCCGACTGATCGGCCATGTCGGAAACCGCCCTGATCATGGCCTGCAAAGAGGCCTGCAGGATGTTGATCCGGTCGATTTCCGCCGCCGTGACAACGGCAACGCCGATCCGGGCGCCGCAGGAATGCAGAGTCTCGAAAAGAGTCTGACGTCGTGCGGGAGACAGCTTTTTCGAGTCCTCGAAACTCTGATAATCACAATCAGGGGGCAGGACGACGCAGCCGGCCACCACCGGTCCGGCCAGCGGCCCCCGGCCGGCCTCATCAAGTCCGGCCACGCACGGGTAGCCGTTGCCGATCAGGAGGCGTTCGTAATAAAGGGTATCGCCATCATCTTTGCGGACCGACAAAAAAGAGGCCCAACGTTTCTTATCCATAGAAAAGATACCTTGCGCCTCGATTTCGATCTGAAAATACAGGCAAAAAAAAACGGTTATAGAGTACGGCGCTCCTTGATACGCGCCTTCTTGCCACGTCGTTCACGCAGATAAAAGAGACGGGAACGGCGAACCTTGCCCAGACTGATCACCTCGATCTTTTCAACCCGGGGCGAATGCAGGGCAAAGGTCTTTTCCACGCCGATGCCGTGAGAAATCTTCCGCACGGTAAAGGTCGCGTTCATCTTGCCGCGCTTGACTTTCAGCACCACGCCCTGGTAATTCTGAACACGTTCCTTGTTACCCTCGATGATCCGGATATGGACGTTAACCGTGTCGCCGGCGCGAAAATCCGGGTGATCAAAGCGCATCTGCTCCCGGTCGATCATATCAATAATATTCATAGCCATAATTTCCTGTTTTACGGGTGTTTCCCGAAGGATGCCTCCACACCATCCGCAAGCATAGATTCTATGCCCGATCGTATCGTTGCAAGAATTTTCTCCGGGATTACAGCCCCTGGTGAACTCTTACGTATTGTTTCTACAAAAAAAATTAAAAAATATAAATAAAAAATATCGTTGACCTTACGGCCGCGATTCCGCCTGTTCTTCCGGGATGGCCAGCAAGCGATCCAGAATAATAGATACCGCGGACCGCACCGAAAGATGATTAAATTCGCCGGGTCCCCTCAGGGGCGGCAAGGTTGCCGCAACCGCCGCCAGGGCTGCCGGAGCAAGGCCCCAGGCCGTACCGAACAGCAGAAGCAGAGGTTCGCCTTGGCGCACCTGTTGCCGGACCGCGGAATACGACAGCGTGTTCCGTTGCCTCCGGGCGCAGGTAGCCAGGACCAGCGGCTTCCGGCCCCACTTGCGGGCGGTTGCGACCAGGACCTCGTCCAGGTCCGCACAGACCCGGATAAGGGACAGGGCCTGTTTGCGGTCCGGGTTGACCGAACCGCCATACCCCTCGGTCCAGTGCCGCACAATCTTTTCGGCCAGTTCCCGCTGCCGGGCATAGGGCGTAACGACCCAATAGGTATCGACGCCATAGGTACATCCGGCCCGGGCGATGTCATGCAGATCAAGATTGGTGACCGCCGAGCCGATGATCTCGCCGGAGCGATTCACCACCGGGTAATGAATGAGCGCCACGTCCAGCCTGACCGCCCTGTCAGCCGCCATGGACATTAAGCGCCTCGGCAACCTGTGTCAGCAACCCGGATTTTTCAAGGAGCTTCCGTTCACTGGCGGTGAAGCTCACCCGGGCCAGCAGTTCCGGACGTCGTTTCAAGGTCTCGCGCACCGACTCCAGAAACCGGTATTTTTCAATTTCCGCATGATCCCCGGAAAGCAGGACCTCCGGGATCTCCATCCCGGCAAAGACCCGCGGCCTCGTGTATTGCGGATGCTTCAGCATCCCCCGGCTGAAGGTGTCGTTCCGGGCCGAATCCCCGCAACCGAGTACCCCGGGCAACAACCGGGTCACGGAATCGACAATGACCATGGCCCCGATTTCCCCGCCGGTGAGGATATAATCGCCGAGGGAAATTTCCTCGTCAACGCAGCAGCGACGGACCCGCTCATCGACCCCCTCGTAGCGGCCGCAAACAAGAAGCAGGCGCTCATACCCGGCCAGCCGCTCGGCCGTCCGCTGGCTGTACGTCTTGCCCCGCGGCGAGAGCAGGATAACCCGGCCCGGTTCGCCTTGCTTCCGTATCGAGCCAAGGGCGGCAACCAGGGGTTCGGGCTTCATGACCATGCCTTCACCGCCGCCGAATGGACGATCATCGGTCATCTTGTGCTTATCCGTGGCAAAGTCACGGATATTATGCAGATTGACAATGATTCGACCCTGCTCAATCGCCCTTCTGATGATCCCTTCCCGCAGGGGAGAGGCGAACATCCCGGGAAAAATAGTCAAAATGTCAAACAGCATGGCCTTGTCAGGACTTAAGGCCTGTAAGAAAATAACAAGAACATCTTGCATCTCATCTTCAGGCCATCTTTGGCTACGGTGCAATCGCAAAATCCTCGACGTAGCCCTACGCCTGCGGTTTTACTCAATTACCGTAACCAAATCTGACCCAAATATGAGCGCAATCTTGCCCATGTTATTTTCTTACAGGCCCTTATTGATCTCAAGCAGCCCCGGCGGCAGGTTCAGTACCACCTCGTTTTCATCAAGGCGGACCAGAATTTCGCCGGCGAGCGGAATCAGGTACTCGTGGCCGTGATCCGTCACGGTCAGGATATCATGGGCGGCGGTTGCCATGACGCTCTTTACCCGTCCCAGTTCCCTGCCCTCATCGGTCACCGCGCGTTTGCCGACAAGATCGCTCCAGTAGTATTCGCCTTTTTTCAGCCCCGGCAGGTCCCGGCGCAACAGCCAGACCGCACTGCCGACCAGAAGCTCCGCGGCGCTCCGGGTGGTGACTCCGCTTAATTTCAGCAGGGCCAGTTTCCCCTGGACCCGGCTCGACTCGACGCCATAAGGTATCCGCGCCTCATCTTCACCGGCGGCAAGAAATATTTTTTTATAGCCGAGAAAATTGTCCTGCTGACCGGAATACGGATAAACCTTGATCTCGCCCCTTATTCCGTGGGGCTTAGCCACCTTGCCAACCAGGACATATCCGGTATCCGTACCGGCGGCGGTCATTGTTACTCGAGAATCTCGAGCCGGGAGCGCTTGTCCAGCTTCCCGGCGGCGGCGGACAGGACGGACCGCATGGCCTTGGCCGTTCTTCCCCGTTTGCCGATCACCTTGCCGAGATCTTCCTTGGCCACGCGCAACTCAATGATAATAGTGTCGTCCTCTTCCCTTTCCGTCACTTCAACGGCATCGGGATGATCAACCAGACGGCCGGCGATATAGCCGATCAATTCTTTCATCAGGCGGTCTCGGTCGAGGCGGCTCCGTGTTGCTTGATCAGGCTCCGGACGGTAACGGTGGGCTCTGCTCCCTTACCAAGCCAGGCCCCCAGCTTCTCCGTGTCGATCTGGATTGCGGCCGGATCCTTCATAGGATCGTAGGTGCCGATAATATCGAGAAACTTACCATCTCGCTTTGCATCGCTGCTGGCGACAACAATACGGTAAAATGCCTGTTTTTTTCTACCCAACCGGGTTAAACGAATTCGTACTGCCATTGGTCTGGTTTTCCTCCTGGAATCAATTGCGCAATCAGGATTAATCCTGGATACCTTCTTTTTTCTATTTTATATAGCGGCCCTGCGGCAAACGATATGCGGCCGGATACTATCGAACAAGTCCCTTGGGCAGTTTGCGCCGCTTGCCGCCCTTGGCGACAACGGACTTGCCCTTGAATTTTTTCATCATTTTCAACATCATGGTATAACTTTTAATCACCCGGTTGACCTCGCTCACTTCGGTGCCGGATCCCTTGGCGATCCTCTGCCGGCGGCTGGCATTGATAATTTGATGGTGAGCCCGTTCTTTCTTGGTCATGGAACGGATAATCGCCTCGGTTTTGGACAACTCCTTCGCATCCGGCTTAGGGGCGTCCTTGACCTGCTTGAGCTTGTTGATGCCCGGGATCATGCCCATGAGCTGTTCCAGGTTGCCCATCTTTTTGATCTGCTGGATCTGCTCGAGAAAATCCTCCAGGGTGAAGGTATTTTTCCGAATCTTTTTTGCCAGCGTCTGGGCCTTTTTCTGATCGACAACCGCTTCGGCCTTTTCAATGAGCGACAGAACGTCTCCCATGCCGAGTATCCGGGAGGCGGCCCGGTCCGGATGAAAAACCTCCAGGGCCTCAAGGGATTCGCCCATGCCGACAAACTTGATGGGCTTGCCGGTCACTTTTTTGACCGAGAGAGCGGCGCCGCCCCGGGCGTCACCTTCCATCTTGGTGAGCACGACACCGCTGATCTCAAGATCGGTATTAAATTTATCCGCGACCGTGACCGCGTCCTGGCCGGTCATGGCGTCGGCGACAAACAGGACTTCAGACAAAGGCACGGCGGCGCTGATATCCTGCAGCTCCCGCATCAGGACCTCATCGACATGCAGGCGGCCCGCAGTATCGATGATGACCGTGTCGTACTGCTTTACTTCCGCCTGAACCAGAGCCCTGCGGCTGATGTCCACGGGTTTGTCTTCAGGAGTAGAGGCAAAAACCGGGACCCCGATCTGTTCGCCGAGGACCTGCAACTGTTCAATGGCCGCGGGCCGGTAGACATCCGCCGGCACCAGGAACGGCCGGCGGCCCTGGCCCTTGAGCCGGGCGGCAAGCTTGGCCGCCGTCGTGGTTTTACCGGAACCCTGCAGACCGGCCAGCATGATCGTGACCGGCTGGCGGCCGTCAAGACGCAGGGTCTCCGTTTGCCCGCCGAGCAGCGCGACCAGTTCGTCATGGACGATCTTGACCACCTGCTGGCCGGGGGAGAGGCTGGAAAGCACTTCCTGCCCCACGGCCTTCTCGGTGACCGCGGCGACAAACTCCTTGACGACCGTGAAGTTGACATCGGCCTCAAGCAGCGCCATCCGCACTTCACGCATGGCCTCCTGGATATTGTCTTCCGTCAGCTTGCCGTGGCCACGGAGCTTTTTGAATACACCTTCGAGGCGATCTGTAAGATTTTCAAACATTAATAACTTTCTTATAAAAAAGAACCGCGACCGTAATCAGTTACTGATCCGGACGCCGGAAATTACTTAAGGTACGAAAATAGAAATACGTATAAATAATCGAACGGAAAAATAATGTCAAGCAGCTTCGAGCAGGACCAGGCAGTAAGGAAAAATGAACCCGGCAGGCAAAACAGTCTCCCGGGCGCAAAAAAAATAAGCCCGCCTCGCAGCACGTACCGGCAGCCGGTTCCCCGTCGCCGGCCCCGCATGGCTTCCAATGTAATTTCGACATGATACAAAGGAATACCCCCCTTGACGATACCCGCAACACCGCCGATAATCACGGCGCCGCCCCACCATTTTTCCTGAATATTCTATTGCTTTCTTTATTCCTGACCGGCATATTCACGATTTATGAAAGTAAAGAAACCTCTTTCCCCCATAACCCTGCCGGTTATTTTTTTTGCCGGCGTCATCGCGCTTGGCACCGTCCTGCTGCACAGTTCCTTCAGCCTCAACCAACGGTCCATTTCCTGGCTGGACGCCCTGTTCACCTCCACCTCGGCCACCTGCGTCACGGGCTTGACCGTCGTGGACACCGGCACCTTTTTCAGCCGCTTCGGCCAGACCGTTATTCTCTGCCTGATCCAGCTGGGCGGCCTGGGAATCATGTCATTCACCAGCCTGACCTTCTATCTCTTGCGAAAACGAGTTTCCATAGCCGACAAAATCGCCGTGGGCCAGGGTCTTTTGCACGATCCGAATTTTCAGCTGGGTCAGTTTCTGCAGCGGATATTTTTCTGGACGATGATTATCGAAGCCTGCGGCGCTTTTTTTATTTTCATCCAGGGCCATGCCAAATTTTCGCTTTTTTCCGCCGTCTTTCACTCCGTGTCCGCATTCTGTAACGCCGGGTTTTCGCTAAACCCGCACAGCCTCGTACCCTGGTGCAGCAACTGGGGAATCAACTTCGTCTTCATGGTCCTGATCGTTCTGGGCGGGTTGGGATTTTCCGTGCTCGTGGAATGTCAGCAATACATCTTTGCCATGATAAAACATCCCGGCGGCCGCCGGCGAAAACTGAGCTGGTATTCCATCACCGTTATCAAGACATCGCTCTTTCTCATCCTCGTGGGAGCCTTTGCCATCTTTTTTGCCGAGAATATCGGCTTCTCCAAACACATCTCCGGCAGCAAGGCGGTCCTGGGCGCTCTTTTTCAGTCCGTCACCTGCCGGACCGCCGGCTTCAATACCGTGCATATCGGCCTGATGACCAACGCTTCCCTGCTGATCATGATTATTCTCATGTTCATCGGCGGCGCGCCCGGTTCCTGTGCCGGCGGGATCAAGGTGACCACCTTCCGGGTCCTGTGGGCCTTCATAAAAGCCCAGCTGAAAGGGAAAACCCAGGCGGTCATCGGCAAATACGCGATAGACAAAAAATCGTTGAGCAATGCCCTGATTCTCTTTGTCTTTGCCGGGGCACTCATTGTCTTTGCCGTCCTGCTCCTGAATTTCACCGAGGGGGGCGATATCCCCCATCCGCAGGCCAAGGGGCTTTTCATGGAAATTGTCTTTGAAGCCGTGTCGGCGTTCGGCACGGTGGGCCTGAGCACGGGCCTGACACCGAGGCTGTCCGACGGCGGCAGAATCATCATCACCCTGCTCATGTTCATAGGCCGTCTTGGGCCGTTGGTACTGCTCGTCTCTTTTCAGAGTATGCAGAAAAAGGAGCTGTACGCATGGCCGGAAGAAAAAATTCTGATTGGATAACAAGAAAAGATGAAAGAAAAACTTCAGGTGGGCGTTATAGGTCTTGGCAAGTTCGGCTTGAAATTCGGCAAGACACTCGTTGATCTGGGCCACGAGGTCCTGGGCATTGACAATAACTATGAACGAATCGCCCAGGCCCAGAATATCCTGACTCAGGTCCTGCAGGCCGACGCCACGAACAAGGAGGCCCTGAAACAGATAGGGGTCAGTGATTTGACATACGTTCTCATCAGCGTCGGCGAATCAATCGCCGCCAGCACCATGATTACGATGTTTCTGAAAGAACTCAATGTCCCCCAGGTCTGGGCCAAGGCGACCAATTCCGACCATGAGAAATTATTGCGGAAAATCGGCATCGACGAGGTCGTCATTCCCGAACATATGGCGGCGAAACAAATAGCGAACCGCATTGCCATGCCGGGATTTATCGAACATCTACCCTTTGATAAATCAATGGGGATCAAGGAATTCAAGGTGAGCAGATGGTCCGGGAAGACGCTGCGCGAAGTGGACCTGACGAATCGATATGATATCCAGGTCATTGCCGTCAAGGGTTCCCGGGACGCGGAATACCGGTTTATCCCCAAGGCCGACGACCAGATGAAGGAAGGCGACCGCATCGTCGCCATCGGCAAAATCACCCAACTGGCAAGGATCAAGCCGTAAAAGGAACAGGGGACTCGTGCGAACCGCGCAAAGCCCCTGGCAAAACCGGGCTCTCGGCTCAGTCCTCCACGATTGCCGCCACGACCTTGTCCAGGCCCTCGGGGGTATCGAACTGGATACAGGTGGCGCGGCCGCGCGGCACGATTTTCTTCATCAGCCCCGTCAATACGGTCCGGGGGCCTACTTCGACAAAAACTTCAACCCCGGCGGCGAGCATGGCCTTGACCGCTTCAAACCAACGGACCCTGGAGATGATCTGGCGGGCCATGATATCGCGGATCACGGCGGGGTCGTCCTCGCCGGCCGCCGTGACGTTGAACAGAACCGGGGTTACCGGCGGCCGGAAGGTGATCCCGGCCATAAAGGCGGCAAAATCAGCAACCGCGCCGGCAACCAGCGGACTGTGGTTGGCGATACTCACCTTGAGCGGGATGATCTTGGCCCCCTCGTTCCGGCACAGGGCACCGAAGCCGTCAAGCCCCTCGATGTCGCCCGAGATGACCACCTGTTTTTCCGAGTTGTGATTGGCCACCGCGACCCGGCCGCCGCCCGTATATCCGGCGAGCAGGGCTTCAAGCTGCTCGAAGGTCAGGCCGAGCACGGCCCGCATGCCGCCCGGATGAGACCTGCCCTCCCGCTCCATCAACTCGCCGCGGCGGGTGACCAGGGCCAGACAGTCCTCGGGACTGACAATCCCGGCTCCACACAGGGCACTGTATTCGCCCAGGCTGTGGCCGGCGAAACAGGCCGGCTGCAGGCCGGGCAGGGCTTTCTGCAACTGTTGCCAGCAGATCAGGTTGATAACGGTCAGGGCCGGTTGCAGGTGCAGCGCCCTGGTTAACGTCTCCATGGGGCCGTCGATGCAGAGTTCCCGCAGGGGAAAGCCGCTGATCTCCCGGGCCATTTCCATAAGGGCACGGGCCTCATCGTCACACTCGAGAAACTCCCGCCCCATGCCCACGTACTGAGATCCCTGGCCGGGGAAAATCACTGCTGTCTTTTTCATAAGCTAATCCGTTTTCTGTTGGTCTTTCTCAAAGAATAAACTGTAGACCAGGAACAGCCCCACCCCTACGGTAATGGCCGAATCGGCCACGTTGAAGGCCGGCCAGTGATGGCTCCCCAGGTAGAAGTCCAGGAAATCAACCACCGAACCCAGACGGACCCGGTCAACCAGGTTGCCGACCGCCCCGCCGGCGATCAGGCCGAGACTCACGGTGTAGAAGACGGACTTCTCGCGCAGACGCCAGTGCAACACCCCAATCACGATCAGGGCCGCCACGGTGACCACGATAAAAAATACCTGCCGCCACCAGACCGGTCCGGCCAGCAGACCGAAGGCCACCCCGGTGTTGGCCAGATAGGTCAGGTTAAAACAGCCGGAGATAACGGACCGGGACTCGAAGAGGGAAAAATTCCGGACAAGCCACAGTTTGCTTGCCTGGTCGAGAACGACGATCAGGACGGCCAGGAATCCGAACAGCAGGGATCGCACCTCAACCACCCAGGACCCGGACGACTTCCGCGCAGCGTCGGCAGAGAGCCGGATGCGCATCGTCCCGGCCGACGGTGTCGGCGATCGTCCAGCAGCGCTCGCATTTCTCACCCGGCGCGGGCCGGACAGCGATCCGGAGTTCACTCACCTCTTCGGCCTCGACGACGTCAAGGCCTGCAATCGTTGCCAGGTCCGCTTCTTCCCGCAGACTTGAAACAATGCAGATTTCCCGGAGCAGTTCCCACTTGTCGGCAAGAAATTCGGCCGTCTCGCCTCCGGCCTGCACCAGGACCTCGGCATCAAGGGACAGGCCGATCACCTTGCTGCGGCGGGCCGCCTCAAGGACCTTGGTGATCTCGCCGCGGATGGCCAGCAACCTGTCCCAGCGGGCGGCGAACTCCCCGGTGGTCTGCAGATCATCCACGGCCGGAAACCGGGCAAAGAAAACAGACTGCTCGACCGGCGCCTCCGGCCCCTGCCCCTGCAGATGTTCCCAGGCCTCGGCCGCGGTAAAACTGAGGATCGGGGTAATCAGGCGCAGCAGGCCGTCCAGAATCCGGTAGACGACCGTCTGCGCCGCCCGGCGGCCCGGCGCATCGGGCAGCGAGACGTACAGGCGGTCCTTGAGCACATCGAGATAAAGACTGGACATGGTGGTGCCGCAGAAATTATGCAGGGCGTGATAGACCGCATGAAATTCATAATCCATGTAGGCCTTGACCACGGTGCGCGTCAATTCGGCAAAACGTCCCAGCGCCCAGCGGTCCAGCTCACCCATGGACCCGGTCGCCACCGAATCCGCAGCCGGATCGAAATCATAGAGATTGCTCAACATGAAACGGATGGTATTGCGCATCTTGCGGTAGGCATCGGAAACATGGCGGAGGATCTCGTCGGACACCTTGACATCATCGCGGTAATCCTCGCTGGCCACCCAGAGCCGCAGGATCTCGGCACCGTACTTGTCGATCACCTCCTTGGGCGCGACCACGTTGCCGACACTTTTGGACATCTTCTTGCCCTGGCCGTCCACCACGTAGCCGTGGGTCAGGACACCTTTAAACGGGGCCCGGCCCCTGGTGCCGACCGAGGTCAGAAGCGAACTCTGGAACCAACCCCGATGCTGGTCACTGCCCTCAAGGTAGAGATCGGCCGGCGATTCCAGCTCGGGGCGGGCCTCGCAGACCGCTGCGTGGCTGACGCCCGAATCGAACCAGACGTCGAGGATATCATCCTCCTTTTTAAACTCCGTGGAGCCGCAGGCGCTGCAGGCCGTTCCCGGCGGCACGAATTGCGCGGGCTCATACCGGAACCAGGCATCCGCCCCCTCTTTTTCAAACAGCTCCTCGATCTGCCGGCAGACCGCCCGGTCCTTGAGGATGCCGCCGCACCGGGCGCAGGTCAGCACGGTCAGGGGCACGCCCCAGCTCCGCTGGCGCGACAAACACCAGTCCGGCCGGGCCTCCACCATGCCGGAGATCCGCTGCCGGCCCCAGGCCGGGGTCCAGCTTACCTCTTTGATCGCCGCCAGCGCCTTGTCGCGCAGACCGTTTTCCTGCATGGAGACAAACCACTGCTCCGTGGCCCGGTAGATAACCGGCTTCTTGCAGCGCCAGCAATGCGGATAACTGTGCTCGATGGCCTCCTCGTGAACCAGGAAACCGGCGGCCCGCAGGTCATCATTGATTTCCCGGTTGACTTCGGGCACCCGGCGGCCCGCGTAGCGGCCGGCTTCGGCGGTATATTTCCCCGTCGCCTCAACGGGCGACAGGATCTCCAGGCCATAGCGCAGGCCGGTCAGGTAGTCGTCGGCCCCGTGTCCGGGCGCCGTATGCACACAGCCGGTCCCGCTCTCGGCCGTTACATAGTCGGCAAGCACCATGAGCGAATCACGCTCCATGAAAGGATGGCGGCACTTCCGCCCCTCCAGGGCCCGGGCGCTGAAGGTGGTAAGCACCTTGTAATCACTGATGCCGAACGTCTGCAGGCACGACTCCACCAGTTCCGCGGCCAGGAGCCACACCTCGGTGCCGACCTCGACCGCGGCGTAGACAAAATCGGGATGAAAGGCCACGGCCATGTTGGCGGGCAGGGTCCAGGGCGTCGTGGTCCAGATCAATACCTGGACACGGCGGCCGGCAAGCTCCGGAGCCACATCGGCCAGATCGTCGACAACCGGGAACTTCACATAGATCGACGGCGAGGCGTGATCGTGATACTCCACCTCGGCTTCGGCCAGGGAAGTACCGCAGGTCGAGCACCAGTAGACCGGCTTCTTGGCCCGCACCACGGAACCGGAAAGCAGGAACTTATTAAACTCGCGGGCAATGACGGCCTCGTAGGCAAACTTCATGGTCAGATACGGATCTTCCCAGTCGCCGAGCACCCCGAGCCGTTTGAACTCGGCCTTCTGGGTCTTGACCCATTTCTCCGCATACTTGCGGCAGGCCCCCCGTTTGCCGAGGACACTGATCTTCTCTTTCTTGGCGCCCAGTTCCTGGTCGACATTATGCTCGATGGGCAGCCCGTGGCAGTCCCAGCCCGGCACATAGGGGGCCCTGAATCCGGCCATGCGGCGGGATTTGAGAATGATATCCTTGAGCACCTTGTTAAAGGCCGTGCCCAGATGAATATGGCCGTTGGCGTAGGGCGGGCCGTCGTGGAGGATAAAAAGAGGCCGCCCGGAGGCCGCCTCCTGTAATTTATGATACAGGTCTTCCTTGTCCCAGCGCTTCAGGTACATGGGCTCCTTCTGGGTCAGGTTGGCCTTCATTTTAAAGGTGGTCTTGGGAAGATTGAGAGTTCCCCGGTAGTCCATCGTGTTTCTCCCGGACAAAAAAAGTGCCTCGTTTTATTAGTGGAATAAAAACAATGATCCCTGGACAGGCCGGTGAAAAACCATCCTAACCTCGGACCATAACGAATAAAAAAATTTAAAATTTTACCACAAGCAGGGTAAAAGTTGCAAGGTGAAAGAGGCCGGAATGCAATTCCGGCCCGGTTGGTCGCGGCGGCAACAAGCGTGCCGAGAGAGCGCCGCTTTAGAACTCGATACCTTTGCAGGCCTTGATTCCGCTCTTGTAGGGGTGCTTGATCGCCCGCATCTCGGTGACCAGGTCGGCTGCCGCCATGAGTTTTTCCGAGGCCCCGCGCCCGGTAACTACGACATGCGTCCCTGCCGGTCTTGAGGCCACGGTGTCAATAACATCCTGCTCGTCGATCATCTTATAGGAGATCAGATAGGTCAGTTCGTCCAGGATCACCAGCCGGTGCCGTCCCTCGCCGATGGTCTTTTTGGCAAAGCGCCAGGCCTCCCTGGCCACGGCGATATCCTTGGCCAGGTCGTCGGACTTCCAGGTAAACCCCCGGCCCATGACATGAAAATCCAGCAAATCGTCGAACCGCTTTGCCGCCGCCACTTCGCCCGGCTGCCAGGCGCCCTTGATAAACTGAATCACGCACACCGGAAATCCGTGCCCCAGTGCCCGGAAGGCGAGGCCCAGGGCCGCGGTGGTCTTACCCTTGCCGTCGCCGGTAAAAAGCAGAAAAAGGCCCTTAGCGCCGCCAACATCATCAATCATCCCGCCTCCATCGTCTTCGTTTTGTCCGCTGTTCGTCCTGCAAAGTTCATAATCCGACTCATTGACTTTTCAGGCCCGGTCGGGGTATTCTGTCGTAACAGATCACCAAGGGCAATAACCTCGGGATATACTGCCCACTACCGGTTGTACCCTGTCAGAGAACGAAAAACAACCAACAACCGGCAGACAAAATTGCCCATGGAGAGGAGATCGTATCGTGCCTGACATGCCATCGGAAAAAACCCGCTGCGAACTTTGCAACGCCGAGAAAAAACTACACCATGCCAGCGGCTACCAGGTCTGTGCGGCCTGCCGGACAATCATCGGCAACGTCAAGAATCATCCGGAGATCATCAGAAAACTGTGGCCGCGGTTCCAGGACGAACCGATCCTGCCGGAGCCGTGCCGGGTTGAAAAAATGGCGGTCAGGGAACTGCCGGATGTTGTGAACGGCAAACGCTACCGAACCATCGACCGGGACCAGAATAAATGGTATCTCTCTATCAGCGAGATCGAGGGGAGTCCGGTGGAGGTCTTTGCCTCCACCGCCTTTGACCGGAACCATGAACTACAATCGCGCATCTCCGACCTGACCACCATCACCCGGCTCATCTCGCTCATCCTCCGCCATATTTTTCTTGGCGAACCGTTGACCCTGGTGGACAAATGCCTGAAGCAGATCCAACGCTCCTCCCGGCAAAGAAACGACCTGCCCGACATGCTGTACGGGGTCCTCAGCCGCTATAACGACAATCCGCCAAACGACTCAACGACTGGCGGGATCTCATAAGCACCATTCGAGCCGAACACCGGAGAAAGCGCCGGCTACTGGAAGTACCGGACACATTGGAGGGCAAACGGATTATTGAATAAGCCCTCAATCCGTCACGGATTCAAGTAAGAGGTTTTTGAAAGGCATGGAGAACATGTCCGGCATCTGCGAACTTGGCGACATAGATAATGCGGTATTGTCCATTTTCCTCTTTGATTCTTATTTTCCTTGCTCCTTGACCGATACCCGGCATAAGTTTCCAGTCTGCAGGCCCAATACCCATCTGGTTAAAACGGAGCTGGTCGCCTGCCGATTTTCTCGCATCCACAGGAAAATCCCTTAAATCACTTAAAGATGATCCGTGAAAAGACTACCGGGAGATTGACTGGACATTTTTTATGCCAAGCCCGTTTAAAAAATGACACTCTTAAAAAAAAGTGGCCAGTGATACCCTACCAGCTCACCTTGCGGCTGTTGTTGAATAGCGGCCGCTTATGTTGCATATTTACAAAAAAGGCAGTAAAATATTCAATATGAATACAAGTGATTATTTTATCCAGGGAGGGCTGAATGAAAGCAACGACAATCCGGATGCATGACACTATGCTGGATCGTGTTGATTCCTTGGCAAAAAGTGTTAATCGATCACGGACCTGGGTTATCAACCAGGCAGTTGAACGGTTTTTAAGTTATGAGGAGTGGTTTGTTCATGAGGTTAAAGCCGGGGTCCGTGAAGCAACAGAAGGAGAAGTTGCCTCGCATGAAGAAGTTGCGGAACGCTTTGCCAAATGGGATGTGAATGCGAATTAGATGGACCAGAAAGGCTCTTGATAACTTGACGGCCGCTGTTGAATATATTGCCGAAGATGATTCAACCGCCGCACATAAGGTTGCCCAGAAGATATGGGATTCGGTGCAACTGTTAACAGGTCAACCCGGTCTTGGTCGACCCGGCCGGGTCACAGGTACCAGAGAGTTGGTTATCGGTGGACTTCCTTACATCGTTCCATATCTTGAACAGGACGGCACAATTATCATTTTACGGATTATGCATACTTCGATGAAGTGGCCGGATTCCTTAAAATAGGTACTTTAAAGTCTTGAAGACCGTAAAAATGCTAATGGCGGGTTGAAGGTATCGGAAACCGAATATTTTTTAATAAATCGTGCTCTGACCCTGCAAAAAAGAAAAGGGATTCCAGATTAACTATCTGAAATCCCTTTTTAATTTAATGGTCGGGAAGAGAGGATTTGAACCTCCGACCCCAGCGTCCCGAACGCTGTGCTCTACCAGACTGAGCCACTTCCCGACTTATTGTTTTTACTCATTTTTTTAGTGTTGCACCTATTCCCGGATTGCACCCCCCGGGGAGGGGCAACGCCGGCAGAGTTGCAATGGCATCCGGCCGGACGGCGTCCATCGCATGCGCGTAATGCTGTAGCATAATTCACTCATCGTGTCCAGCAATATCCGCAATGGTATGGGCAGGTCAATGCCGCGGTGCAGGGGCGTGGTAACAAGCGCGTTATTCCCTTCCTACACGGCACTGACCAGGACAACCGTGCGTTTGGAGCAGCGATAGATAATCTTTCTGGAAATGCTGCCCATGAAGAGTTCTTTTAAAGCGGTTCGGTCCCGTCGGCCCATGAACACAATCCCGACCTCCTGCATATTGATTTCATCAACCAGGACATCGGCCGGATTGCCGCAACCGACGGCCTGAATGATTTTATTTTTTGCAATGCCCTGCGCTGCCAGAAAATCGGCCGCCTTGCCAAGCAGATCATCTATGTACGACCCGGAAACCGTGCCATTGCCCATTTCCTCACTGCATTTGACGACATCCAGGACATGGGTCAGGACAACCTTCTCAAGATTGTCACCGCAGGCGGCCAGCAATACCGAAGCCCTCTCGAGCACGACCTGATCGCAGGGGGAGGCACCAAGGGCGATGAGACAGCTCTTCGGTGGACAGGCGGCCCCGCCGATCTGCCCCATGCCGGGCAGATAGATGGTGCCCTTTACTTCACGATGCAGGACGCCCGAGGTGACGCTGCCGACAAACATCTCTTCAACCCGTGACGCATTACTGCGTTGCAGTATCAAGGTTGAATAATCATCTTCGTTGGCTTTTTTGACAATCTGCTCCACCGGTTCACCATCATCGATGACGATCTCGACCGGCGCCTGGATGCCGGCGGATTCAAGTTCCTTTTTCGCCGCCTCCAGGACCGGCCGTATTTGACGGTCGAGATAGTCGCTCCGCAGTCTCCTGAATTTGTCCGTCGAGATGATGCTGCTGACCCGGATATCAACATTGGTCATATGCTGGCTGAGATACCGGCCGGCCATGACATGAAGCAGGGTGACCTTTTCAATTCGCCGCCCCAGGGTTGCGATCAAACACTTCATGAAGGAGATCGGCCGGTCATAGGATGCGCCCGTGTCCAGGGGGATGAGAAAACGTCTCAGCGTTTTGTCGTTTGTATCGGTTGTATTCATATCAAACTCCTAATTATCAGTTGCTACTATAATTATTCAAGTACAAAAAAACGAAAAACTGCCATAGTCTCGGCCGGTAACCGTTAATAGATAACCAGCAGCCATACATTGGCAATGGCCACGGTGACCAACATAAACGGAAACGCCACTTTCATAAAATCAAAGAACCGGATGGGATGGCCTGCCGATTCGGCGATTCCCAGGGTCACCACGTTGGCGCTGGCGCCGATCATGGTGCCGTTGCCGCCGAAACAGGCGCCAAAGGCCAGGGCCCACCAGAGCACGCCCGATTCGGCCCCGGGAATAACCTGGGTCAGATAACCGACAATGGGGAGCATGGTGGCAGTAAAGGGAATATTGTCAACAAAGGCGCTCATGATGGCCGACACCCACAGGATAAGACAGATGGAGATGGTCAGGTTGTCATGAGAGAGACGCAGTACCCAGTCGGCCACGATATCAAGCAGACCGGCCTCGTTGACGGCCCCCACCAGGATAAACAGAAACATGAAGAACAACAGGGTTGACCACTCGATATCCTTTTCAATCAGTTCCAGCAGGTCTACCTTTTTGGTCAGGAGTCCGTAGGTAAAAAGCACGGCCGCGCCGAACAGGGCGGAGATGCAGACCTCCATATGCCAGTAGCCGTGGGTCAGAAACATGGAAACAACCATGGCCATGACGATCAGGCCGACGGTGAGCAGCGTGGAATCGGTGATCTGGTACTCTTCCCGCAGTTTGTCGATGAAGACCTGGATATCCTCCACACGGGTCTTGGCATAGTCGCGGCCGTAGACCAGCTTGGTATAGCCGAACAGGACCACCATGGCGGCGACACAGACCGGGGCCAGTTCCTTGACGAAATCCATAAAAGTCAGGGCCGCATAGGAACCGATCATAATGTTCGGCGGGTCACCGATCAGGGTGGCGGTACCGCCGATATTGGAGGCCAGGATTTCCGGAATGAGCAGGGCCAGCGGGGAAATGCCAAGCGACAGGGCGATCTCGATGGAGACCGGCGTCAACAGGAGCATGGTGGTAACATTGTCCAGAAAAGCCGAGGCCGTGGCGGTAAAGCTCATCAGGATAATGGCCAGGACCACCACGTTGCCCCGGGCCAGCTGGTAGCACTTGTAGGCGCACCACTGGAACACCCCGGTATGCTTGAGAATGCCGACAATAATCATCATGCCCATAAGCAGGAAGATGACATTCATGTCAATGGCGTGGATGGCGCTTTTATAGGAAAGAATATGATAGTCGGGATCGATGGTGCCCATGGTGTAGCTCACCACCAGCATGAACGAGGCCCCGAGCATGGCGGCCAGGGTCCGGTGCAGCAGCTCGAAGGAAATAAGCACATAAGCCAGGATAAAGACAACCGTGGCGATCCAGAAGGCCGGCCCGGCAACGCGCTTGATCGTCAAATCGGCCTTGGCCACGATGCCGCCCGGCCCCCGGGCAATATTCCGGCTGGAAATTTCTATTTTGTCCCTGGCATAACTGGACTTATAGACCTCAAGTCTTATTGCCGCCTCCCGGTCCGCCGCCCCCCGGGGGATGGTAAAAACCGTCTGGAAACTTCCATCAAGGGACGTATAGATTCCCTTGGCGCCGTATCCGTGCTCGGTATGGGGGTGCTTCAGTTCCTTGCCGTTTAAAAAAACGGTGATCTCGGCGTCTTCAATGCCGGCGCCGTGCGGATTAACAATCTTGCCGAAAATGTTCAAATGCTCCGTCGGGCCGGCAACGGCATCATGGGGCACGGTGGCCGCCTCTCCTGCCCCGGCAAGTGCCGGCACGGTTATGGCGGCGAACCACACCGACAAAATACAAAACAACATACGGACGGCATATGTTCGTCCATGATCATGGTGTCGCATCGTCAACATCTCCTCTACTTTGGTATTTCAGGCGAGCCCCATCGAGACGCATCTTTCACCTGAAAGTCCGGCAACAGCGGCAGGGTTCGCAGCCGGTCACAGCAAATTTATCATTGGGAACGGGTTCGGAATGATGGACAGAATATTACTGAACCATCTCCTTTATCACTTCTCCTGCGGTTAAGCAAAAAAAATATCACTTTGGCTGAAAAATATCCCTCCCACAACGTCGTAGCTTTATCTGCAGAAACTCATCAAATATCTTGCGGGACGACCGGCATGGTCCGGAGCCCCCCGTTGACCGGTTGGTGCGGACACGAACACGTCTCAAGCCACGACCGGTCAAGGTTGGATGGTGTAATTCCCCTTGAGGAACTCGGCGGCCAACCGGTCCGCGCTCTCCTCGGAATCGAGTTGGGCGTCGAGCTGCTTGACATAGACGCTGAGACGGCCGGTCTGGTCAAGAATACGGCAGATCTCATCCGAATCGACATTGGCAAGCCGCGCGACCAGGAGATCGCCCGTAATTTTGAGGACGTAGTCGTATTCGGCCAACACGGTGGCCATCAGCCGGAGACGGAGGGAACGGCTGGTGATCGAGGCGGCCCCGCCGACAAAACGAAAAAAAATGTGATTATTTCTCGGCCGGTCGCCGCAGTAGCAATCCAGCATGCTGAAATGATAACCGAAGCGCAGGCTGAGGTTGACGTACTCCCGGGAGACCACGGCGACGTTGTATCCGGCGGTGGCCCCGGCGTTGCCGAGATCAACCCCCCGGGTCATGCTCGTCATCAGGTCCCGTCCCCGCAGCGCCACGCCTTCCTCGTGCCAGACCCCGGGGTACAGCATGCCTCGCAGAACGGCCCGGAGCGGCACGGAAGTCAGTTCGTCGAAAGTCACCTCGTCTCCAGCCTCTTCGGCAACTCCGCCGCCAAGATCGACCAGCAGCATCTTGAGCGGCAGATCTATCTTCAGACGGCGCACCGCCCGCTGACGCCCGAAAAGTTTCAAGAGACCGTTACCTTGCCGGACCGCCCCTTCCACCAGGGCCTGGACCGACATCTCGTGCATAAAACGGATCATGTCGTTGAAGGTCCGGCACCGCCTGGCCGTGAACTCCTCCTCCAGGGGATTTACCAGGTTGAGGGGGGCGATATAGCGCATGATGTACTTTTGCCGGCGGTACTCGTACACTTCCCGCATATTGGCGGATCCCCGCCGTTGCCGCCGCAGCAGTTCGTGGGCCACACCTTGCAACACCGTGCAGTCTCCGCCACTGTCGGCCACCAGCGTTACCTCCTGGCCGGCGGTCAACACGGTGGTGGCATCGCCGGTATTAACCACGGTGGGGATGGCGAATTCCCGGCAGATCGAGGCCATGTGGCTGGTCGGCGTACCAAGGTCGGTAATGATCGCGTTGACAAAGGGAATGACCCGGACAAAATGGGGAGAATCGTGCCTGGCCACCAAGATCGCTCCCCTGGGTACCAGGTCAAGGTCATCGGCATGTTGCAGGATAAAGACCCGGCCCGCGGTGGCTCCATGCTGGACCACGGTCCCCCGGTTGCGCATCAGTACCGGCAAGTCTTCCGGCGGCAGGGGAGCGGCCGCCGGCGCGGAATCCGCCTCTTCCCCCAGCCGTAACCCGCGGGTCTGGAGAAAATAACAGCGCCCCTGGCCGTCCATCGCCCATTCGATGTCCTGGGGCTCCTTATAAAAGGCCTCGATGGCCAGGGCCCGGCGGGCCAGTTCGAGTACTTGCGATTCGGTAAGGCAGCTCTTGCTCCGCAACTC
>JAADIK010000143.1 GCA_013151365.1 Deltaproteobacteria bacterium | reverse complement strand
CTTCTCGGCCGCCGGCATGTTATTCTCCTGAACAAGATTGACCTGATCGATCAGGACCGGCTGCTGGAACTGCGGAATCTTTTCAAGGCCGAGGGGTTGGAGGTCTTCGCTATTTCGGCGCAAACCGGCGAGGGAATCGGGGAGCTGAAAGAGCTCCTTGCGGTTATATTCGACGACTCCGGAGAGCAGGTGCAATGACTTTCCAGACCAGTTTGGAGGACGGCCTCTTTTACCGCCAGACTCTTTTCGACCAGGCGAAGAGGGTCGTGGTCAAGGTGGGCAGCGCCGTCCTGACCAGCCGGCAGGGCTTGAGGGCCGGGATGATCGACAATCTGGCCCGTGATCTTTCCTTTCTCCTGGGTACCGGCCGGGAGGTGATCCTGGTCACTTCCGGGGCCGTGGCCGCCGGCCGGCAACGGCTGGGCGCCGGCCGGAAATTGGGCCGGGAGCTCAAGGTGAAGCAGGCCCTTGCCGCCCTGGGGCAGGGGTTGTTGATGCAGGCCTACGAACAGGCCTTTGCCCGTTATGACCGGCAGGTCGCCCAGGTCCTCCTGACCCATAACGACCTGTCCCATCGTGATCGATATCTGAATGTCCGCAATACCATCCTGACGCTGTTCGAATTCGGCGTGATTCCCATTATCAATGAAAATGACACGGTTTCGGTCGAAGAACTCCGGTTCGGCGATAACGACACCCTGGGCGCCCTGATCACCAACATGATCGGCGCGGACATGTTCATCATTCTCACCGATGTCGACGGCCTGTACACGGCCAGTCCCCATGAAGATCCTGCCGCCAGGCCGGTCTATACCGTGGCCCGTATCGACCATGAGGTTGAAAAAATGGCCGGTCATACCCGCAGCGCCCAGGGGAGCGGCGGCATGCACTCGAAAATCAGGGCGGCCAAGATGGTCGCCGCCTGCGGCGGCAGTTCCTTTATCGGCCCGGGCAACAAACAGGAAATTTTAAAAGACCTGTTCAGCGGCGAGATGGTCGGAACTTTTTTCCTGCCGCGCTCGGAGAGGATGAAGGGCCGCAAGCACTGGATCGCCTATGTGCTGCGTCCCGAAGGGTATCTTCTCCTGGACGAGGGCGCCTGCCGGGCCGTTGTCGAGCAGGGCCGGAGCCTTTTGCCCTCCGGGGTCCTTGAAGTGGAGGGCAAGTTTAAGGTCGGCGCGTCGGTGCATTGCAAGACCCGGGACAACAAGGTTATCGCCGCCGGCCTGACGAATTACAGCTCGGCTGATATCAAAAAAATCAAGGGCCGCAATACCCGGGAGATTGAAAATATTCTCGGCTTTCGGGACAGCGACGAGATTATTCATCGGGACAACCTGGTTATCCTTGATGATGAAAATATACGCCTGAATCCGTGAGCGTTCGAGAACGGTGCAGATGCAAGGCGGCAACGATGTTGATTATCCTGATGTGATATCAACGAGTTGCCAACGCAGCAGATGCGCCGTTATCGGGCGCCCCGCAGGGCGGCGCGGTGAAGGTCAGAAAATCATTTATTTAGCATATAATACAATAAATTCCATATATTGCATAGAATGTTAACTCAAGCCGTCACGGATTCAGGGCTTATTCCAGAAACGTTACCGGATGGTCAAGATTTCAGCACCCCGTTACCCTTCGGATAATCCGGGGTTCAAAAGAGGAACAAAATGTTTCCTGTGCTCATTATCGGCGAGGATCGGCCAAGTCGTAAAACTCTGGCAGATATCCTCACCGAAAGAGGCTATCAAGTTCAAACCGCCGACACGGGTGAAGCGGGAATCAAGGCGGCCCGAACGGAGCTGTTTACCGCCGCCCTTATTGAGCTCGTGTTGCCGGACATATCCGGCCTGAAGGTCCTTGAGCAACTCAAGGAGCAGCAACCGGAACTCTGCGTCTGCATAGTCACCGACAAGGCCTCGGACAAGGATACGGCGGAAATATTCCGCCGCGGCGCGGACGATCTTTTCATCAAACCCCTGATCATCGAAAGGCTCATTCACCGGATAACGGACGCCGAAAACAACCGGAAGCTTCACCGGTCACTCCGGCAATCCAGGGAAGAACTGCTCAAAAATTTTCAGACCTCCCAGGTCATCAACGCCCTTTTGCGTATCGCCCTTGAAGATATCTCCCTGAGGAAAAAATTGCAGATGACCCTGGATCACCTCCTCTCTCTTCCCTGGCTGGTCTTTGAACGCCGCGGCGCCATTTTCCTGATGGACCGGGGAAAAGAATTCCTTCTCCTGCAGGTACAGAGCGGTCTTTCCCCGGAACTGCTCAAAAAATGCGCCCGCCTGCCGGTCGGGAGATGCCTCTGCGGCCGGGTGGCGGCAACGGCGAAAATTGCCTTTGCCGATTGTATCGACCCGCGCCATGAAATCCGCTATGACGGGATACATCCCCATGGCCATTACTGCGTTCCCATCCTGCTGCACAACGAAGTACTCGGCGTTGTCAACGTCTATATCAAGAACCACCATCGCCGGGAAAACAGTGAGGAACAATTCCTCACGGCAGTGGCCAACACCCTGGCCGTAATCATCGATCAGCACCGGGCGGAGAAAGAAAAGAAAAAACTGCAGAACCACGTCCGCCAGAGTCAGAAAATGGAGGCCATCGGCACCCTGGCCGGCGGCATCGCCCATGATTTCAACAACATCCTTACGGCCATTCTTGGCTACGCCGCACTGGTCAAGGAGGCTTGTCCGCCGGAGAGCCAGATATCCTCGGACGTGGAACAGATCCTCGCCTCAGGCAACCGGGCACGGGAACTGGTCCGGCAGATGCTGACCTTCAGCCGGCAGCGGCCCAATGAAATTCAGGTCATCCAGACCCATCTCATCATCAAGGAGGCGCTTAAAATGCTGCGCGCTTCCATTCCTTCAACAATTAAAATCAACCAGAATATCAGCACCGAGCGGACCACGGTTTTCGGCGATGCAACCCAGATCCACCAGGTATTCATGAATCTCTGCACCAATGCCTATCATGCCATGCGCCTGAAGGGAGGGGTCCTTGATATCCGCCTCGAACCGGTCTGCCTGCTCTCCCCCCACCCGCGGCTGCTCGGCCGCCTGCCGGTCGGCGAATATGTCCGCTTGACGGTGGCCGACACCGGCAACGGTATCTCGCCGGAAGTCAGGGAGAGAATTTTTGAGCCCTACTTCACCACCAAGAACGCCGAGGATGGAACGGGACTCGGCCTGGCGGTAGTATACGGGATTGTCTCGGAAATGAAAGGGGACATCGAGGTCCGGAGCGAACCGGGCATAGGGACCGTCTTCGAAGTCTATTTCCCCATGGCCAGGTACACCGGCCAGGAAAATATCGTGGCCACGCAGAGCCTGTCCGGCGGCGGCGAACACATCCTGTGCGTTGACGACGAAGTGCCGATTACGGAAATCTATCAGCGCTCCCTCAAGTTGCTCGGTTACCAGGTAACCGTCCGTACCAGCAGTGTCGAGGCCCTGGGGGCTTTTCGCGCCCGGCCCGACAGGTTCGCCCTGGTGATCACCGACCAGACCATGCCCAACATGACCGGCATTGAGCTCATTGATGAATTGCGGGAAATCCGGCCCGAGGTGCCGGTAATTCTCGCCACCGGCTACAGCGAGCTCATCAACAACGACACCATCCGGGATCACCGCATCAGCAAAATCCTGATGAAACCGATTACCCGGCAGGACCTGGCCCTGGCGATCAGGGATGCCCTTGAAAGCGCCGCCAAGGGCGGCGAGACCAACTGAATCCTCCGGGGGGTTGTCGCCCCCGGTGATCCGTTATATCGAATCATCCCGGCCGCGGGGGCCGACCCTTTCCTTTATCCATCTTTTTCTGGCGAGGACACCATGATCGAAGACTACAGTTTCGGCCGCATGGTTATCAACGGCAAAACATACTCCGCCGACCTGATCATTTATCCGGATGGCCGGATCCAGGAATCCTGGTGGCGGCTGGAAGGACACCGGCTGCAATTGGCCGACCTTGAAAAACTGCTGCAGGCCGAACCGGAAATCATCGTGGCCGGCACCGGCGCCAGCGGCATGATGAAACCGGCCGCCGGGCTGACGGCCTTACTCAGGGAACGGGGGATCGAACTGATCTGCCAGCCGACGGCCACGGCATGCGCGACGTTCAATGAACTCCGGCAACACCACAAAAACGGGGCGGGGTGCTTTCATCTCACCTGTTGAGTTTCTCCTCCCCCCGGCCGATGGCCTTTTGCCCGGGGATTTACAGGCTGATGCGGGTTCCCTCGACAGGCAGGGTCACCGAGGGATTGCGGGCAAGCGTGTCGCGGATAACATCCGCCTGCTCCCGGCGAACACCTCGTTCCAAGTGAACCAGGGCCAGACGCTTTATCCGGGCCTCTGCCGCCAGCCGGAGACAGCCACTGACGGAGCCATGACTGGGAAATTCATCTTCGAGTTTAAAGGCTTCGTGAACGGCCAGGTCACAGTCCCGGGCAAGCGCCGCAACGTCTGCCGAGGGCCGGCCGTCACCGCTGTAATACAGTTTCCGGTCGCCGTCATCCAGGAGCAGCCCCAGGTTGCGGCGGGAGTGAACGGTCTGGACGGTCCGCATGGTCAGGCCAGCATGTTGCCGGGATTCGCCTGGTTCAATCTCCATGAAGTCCAGGGGATAACAGAGCTTGGCGGCAAAACCGGAATAGGCCATGTCAAAGGACTTCCGCACCTGATCGGCGACGCCGGTCTGACCGGCAATGACCAACGGCCGGGAGCGGCGCATTTCCCAGAGCCTGAGCAGCAAAAGCGGCATGCCGAAATAATGGTCCCCGTGAAAATGGGAGATCCAGACCATGTCCAGTTCATCGGGATCATCGCAGATACGGAAAAAATGATGCGGCACGGAAAAACCGCAGTCGCAAAGAACCCGGACGCCGGGACCGGTTGTAACCAGGACCGAGGTGTTCCCATGCTCTGAATCGCAGGCCTCTCCGACCCCGATAAAAAAAACGTCCATTCGATCCTCCCATACGACCAGCTGCTTTTTTTGCGCGGATCCTTCCTGCCGGTAAAAAAACTACTCCCGGGTCAACCATGCCCCGCCGGCCTCGGAGCCGGGCGGCAAACACCCGGCAGCGGCCGCCTGGTCGCCGGACACGGCAGCGGCCAGTTGCTCCGGGGCAAACGGCAGGAATGAGAACAGATGGTGTTCAAGCTCCACGCACCTGACAAAATTTTTCCTGATCAATTCATGGAGCAGGAAATCGTTCCTGCCGTAATGCTCAAGAATATAATCAAGGCGCTCATCCAGACTGACGATTTCTTCATGCCGGACCCGTTTGTCGGCATAGTAGACCACCTCCCTGGCGGTAAACAACCCCCGGCGGTAACGTTGCGGATCGTGGCCCTGCAGGATTACATGTTCAGCAACGATCCGGGCGATCCCGGTGTAGCCGTGCAACCGGCAGATTTCCGCCCCGACCTCGGCGTGATCGCAGCCGTCAGCCAGGCAGGTGGTCTTGGCAATGTCGTGCAACAGCGCCCCGGCAACGCTCAGGCCCTGATCCGGAACCGGGGCCGACAGGAGGTCGCTGCGCTGCAAGGCGTCGATAAGCTGCCAGGTCACCCTGGCCACCACGATTGAATGGTGCCGGATATTGGGCAGCATCCCGTACTGCTCCATGAGCCGGAAACATTCGTCGATGTCCGGAATTCTCTCCATTCACCACCTATCTGCCGCTGAACCGGTGGACGGCCTCCACGGCGATCCGCGCCTGTTCGGGCGGGGTCTGCGGCAGGATTCCGTGACCGAGATTGAAGATGTGCCCCCGCGCCCCGGCTGCGTTGTCGAGGATCCGTTTGATCCTGGCCTCCAGCTGGTCTTGGGGCAAAAACAGGGCCACCGGATCAAGGTTTCCCTGCACGGCATGATCACCGACCCTGGCCACGGCATCCTTGATGTCGATGCGCCAGTCCAGTCCCAGGACATCGGCTCCGGCCGTTTTTGTCAACTCAATGAGCGTGGCGCCGTTATTGGCAAAGTAGATGACGGGGATATCGGTTACCTTGCGCAGATCACTGATAATCGACTGCACATAGGGCAGGGCGAAACGCCGATAATCGTCAGGGGCGAGGATACCGACCCATGAATCGAAAATCTGCAGGGCCTGGGCTCCGGCCCGGGCCTGGGCCTGGAGGTAGAGACTCGTGCACTCGGTGATTTTCGCGAGCAGGGCGTGATAGAGTTCCGGCGCCTGGTACATCATCCGCTTGGTTTCCAGAAACACCTTGGACGACCCGCCCTCGATAAGATAGGTGGCCAGGGTGAAGGGGGCGCCGGAAAAACCGATGAGCGGCACCTTGAGCTCACGCCGCAGGAGCCGGATGGTCTCCATGACAAAGGGCATCGCTTCGTCCGGATCAGGGACCAGGAGATCGTCCACGCCCTGCCGGTCACGAATCGGGTCGGGAAAAACCGGACCGCGCCCCTCGTGGAATTCAAGGCGGAGATTCATGGCCTCCATGGGAATAAGGATGTCGGAAAACATAATGGCCGCATCGACATCCAGAATGTCAACCGGCTGGATCGACACCTCGGTGCAAAGTTCCGGGTTCTTGCACAGCTCCAGGAAACTTACCTTGCCGCGGACCGCTTGATATTCCGGCAGGTACCGGCCGGCCTGGCGCATGAACCAGACAGGGGTGTAGTCTGTTTTTTCGCCCCGACAGGCCTGTAAAAATGTATCGTTCATCAATTATCCTTGTTTAATTTGCATTATTTTTTTGTCACTGGCCATCAGGAAGGAGCGGCCGGCTTTGATTTTCCACCGCCCCCACTTTCGCCGCTGCCCGGCTGATAACTGCAGAACGGCTCCTGGGCCAGGTAATCTCCCGACATGGCATAGGCCCGCGCCCGGCAGCCCCCGCAGACCTGGACATACTCACAGCGGCCACAGTTACCTTTGTAGCCTTTGAAGTCCCGAAGTTCCAGGAAAAGTTTCGAATTCTCCCAGATATCCCGGAACGACTGCTCACGGATATTGCCCGCCGACTTGGGAAAATAACTACAGGGCAGGACATTGCCGTCCACATCGAGCAGACAGATCAACTGCCCGGCCAGGCAGCCTTTGGAACCGCCGGTGGAAAACTTCAGCGACCGGCGCTGGAAGCGTTCGCCCTCCTCCTTGGCCCGCTGCAGAACGATCCGGTAATATTGCGGCGCACAGGTAGGCCGCACCAGCATGGCATCCTCGTTTTTCTCCATGTCATAGTGCCAGTTGAGCATGTCCTCGTATTCGTTCTCCGGGATCAGTTCCTCCATGATCTCCTGCCCGCGGCCGGTGGGCACGATCATGAACAGGTACCAGGCCGTGGCCCCCATACTCTTGACCAGTTCGTAGATTTTCGGCGCCTCGTTCTTGTTGCGCCGGGTAAAGGAAGAGTTGATGAGAAACTTGATGCCGTGCTCATTGAAGAGGCGCATGGCATCCATGGTCCCGGCAAAGGCGCCGCTCTGGTTGCGAAAATTATCATGCACCTCGGCGCTGGCGCCATCCAGGCTGAGCGATACCATCTTGATGCCCGCCTCTTTGATGTTGCGGCAAATCTCCCCGTTGACCAGGGTGCCGTTGGTGGCCAGGCACATGCGCATGCCCAGCCCCGTGCCGTAGGCGGCAATATCGAAAACGTCCGGACGCAGCAGCGGTTCGCCGCCGGAAAGCACCATAACCGGGTCTGCGTAACCGTGGATATCATCAAGCACCCTTCGGGCCTCTGCCAGGGAAAAGTCGGGGTGACCTTCTATCTCCAGCGCCGATGAGGAACGGCAGTGGACGCATTTCAGGTTACAGCGCCGGGTGATCTCCCAGGCGATCCATTTGGGCTCAAATTCCATATTGCTCTCTCCGAAACAGTTATTTGCTCAACGTTACATCCTGTTGAATATATTCACCTTGCACCCGGTGGTCAACTGCTTTGTCATCCGGCATAAAATTGGCTTGAAATGTATCACCCGGTATGCGAAAATAGAGACAAACAACAAGCAGAGTGCTTTTCTGCCTGCATTCCCTTCCCTCTCTGCTCATGCCAAAGGAGACCACCGCATGCACAAAATCGAAACCATCCTGACTCCCATCGACTTTTCGGAAAACGCCTCGAAAATCGCCGAGGCTGCCGCCTATGTCGCCGGGACGTTCAAGGCCAAGCTGCACCTTATCTTTGTGATCCGGGAGTTTGACGATTACAGCAGTTTCTTTGTCCCGCCGGTAAACATGCCCAACCTGAAAGAAGAACTCCTGCTATCGGCCCAGCAACAGATGGATACCTTCATGGACCAGAGAAAAAAAGAATTTGCGGATGCCGGGGTGCCGGAGACAAAGAGCGAGGTGCTGAACGGCGACGTGGCGGAAGAGATAATAAATTACGCCCGGTCACACAACTGCGACCTGATTGTCATGGGAACCCACGGCTACAAGGGTTTTGAACGGATCATGTTCGGCAGCGTGGCCGAAAAAGTGGTAAAAAACGCCTGCTGCCCGGTCTTGACCATCAATCCCTATCAGGAGGAATGCGAGAATAAATAGAAGGAGTCCAGCCGAGAACGGTCACCGTAGCAGCCCGATCAATATACCGGAATCCCCGGCCGGGAGATTTTTTTCCTGCAGGCCGTCATCCTCGTCACGGCCGAAACTGTCCAGGAACAAACGGCCGGCCTCGGTCCCGGTAAAATCGTAGAGGGACAACCGGCGGCGGTCCCGGCCCCCGGCGGGAAAGCAACGTTCAAGCAGGGAACCCCAGGGACCGGCCGGGTCCTGGAAGACCGCGCGGTCCTGTTCCGACACCTTGGCCGGATCGGCAAGCAGGCCGTCCAGCCGGGCCAGCAGATCGGCTCCCTCCCGGCGAAACAGATTACGCTGCTCGGCCGGCTGACCGGTGCCGGAATACCCCGCCGGCAGAGGAAGGTCGAGAACAAGCCCGGGCAGGTTGCCGTGCCGGCGTTCATATTCATCGGCCAGGCGGTCAACGGCATCACTGCTCCGGGTAATAAAAATCGCCGGCGCCTCCGGCAGGGGCAGGCCCAGGGCAAATATCCTGGCCCAGGCCCGCAGCCGCAAGCGCTGCCAATTATCGGCCGCGGCGGCGGCCGAGGACGAGAGCTGTTCCGTCAGGGAAAAGGGATTGACGGGATCCTTGCTCAACTCGGTGAACAGTCCTCTCTGCTTTTCGCTGATCTTTTGCATCTCCTGCCGGAGAGACTCCTGTTCCGCGTCAAAGAACTCACCAAGTTTCAACAACAGCCGCGCCTGCCATAACAGCAGGATCAGTTTTTCCTTCTGCCGGCCCTCGATGCCGTGACTGTGCAGGAGGCTGGTCAGAATCGAGCCTTTTGACTCCGGCTCCGGGCGGCTCCCGGAGGGGAGAGAGGCCAGCGAAAGACGGCTGAGCTGCGCGGCATAATCGTCCCGCCGGTTGTGCAGGTCGGCGACCAGGCGCAAAAACCTGTCGCGGTCGGCTTCCAGGGGGGCCGGCGCGAAAAACCGGCAGAGTCCCTGCTCCAGCAGTTCCGCGCACCCGCTGTCCGTCTCCGCCGCCTCGTTTTCCACGGGCCGGCAGTAGACAATCGGTTCGAAAACCTGTACAAGGGGAATAAGCACTTGCGCCAAGGGAACAGTATCCGGAAAAATAACAGCTGATCGTCTATTCATATGGAAACGCTACGAGAAAAATTAACATTTATCCTGACCGCCCTCGCCTATTTATTGTTTCACCTGGGGATGGCGCCGGATTCCGGTTCCATCGTCAAGGGCACCATCATGGCACTTCTTCATACACTCCCCTATGAAATAGGGTTTACATATATTGTCGTTGTGTTTATTCGGCGCACATCCGGCAACCGCTGGCCCCCCTGGAACCGCGTTGCCAGGATTTTCTTTACGATCGGAATTATTGCCGGCCTCATGTACAACCTCTACGGGATAGGGGCACGGGAACAGAGGCGGCTCAAGCAGCTCAAAAAAACACCGGCTACCTTATCAAGCTTCCGCCAGGATGACAACCGGAAGGTACCGTTGTATTGGGCATGATGATCCCGGCCCGGCCGATCACGGTCCCGGGACTGGTGACCGCATTGCAGCCGGTCTGGGTCCGGTCGCCGAAGATAGCCCCGAATTTGCGCAAGCCGCTGTTGATCGCGCCCTCAGGCGTTTTCACCATCACTTCACCCCGGATAAAACGCAGATTGGCCAACTTGGTGCCGGCCCCGAGGTTGACGGCGCCGCCCAGAATCGAATCGCCGACATAGGCGAAATGACCGGCCTTGGCATCATTTAAAAAAATGGAATGCTTGACCTCGGTGGTGTGGCCGACCACGCAACGCCGGCCGATCAGACAGTATCCCCGCAGATAGGCCCCCTGCCGCACCTCGCTGGAGTCGCCGATAATCGCCGGTTCCTTGATAAGCGCCCCGGATTCGATGAGGACGCCGCGGCCGATTTTGATCCTGTCGCCCAGCAAGACCACCCCGGCCATGATAACCGAGGCCCCGGCCAGCCGTTGACCATGCCGATACACCTCCAGTTTCCCCTTGGTCACATCGTTGCAGACAAAACGACAGCCTTCCGCCCCGGTCAGGGAACCGTTGTCCAGAATAAGCGGTTCGGCCAGGGGGATGCCGCTGCCCAGCCGTTCATGGACCAACGGCTCACCGACATTCGTGTCGATATAATCCTTGAGCCGGCCGAGTGCCTCCCAGACAAACCGGGTATCCGCAAAGATATCCGCATGGGGAAAATCGGCAAGATCAAAAAAAGATTGCGGTTCAAGCATAAAATAAGACTCTCTGGATAATGAACAAAGAACGAAACTCTTCCGGCCCGTCGCCCCTGCCCGTTTTCTATTGTCAGACCTCCGGCTTCTGTCCTCCGGCTTCCGGCTTCCGGCTTCCGGCTTCTGATATATTGAGCAACCAGCTTTTATTCAAGAAAAAAACGCTTTCTTATTCCTGCATCCGTGAGCGTTCGAGAACGGTGCAGATGCAAGGCGGCAACGAGGTTGATTATCCTGGTGTGATATCAACGAGTTGCCAACGCAGCAGAT